>JAFLJQ010000251.1 GCA_022712915.1 Gammaproteobacteria bacterium
AATGGACGATGCCACTTCATCATTGGAATGTTGCACTGAATCGGTTTATGCTTGAATATCAGGGCCGGTTACCGAGAGGTTTCTAGCATTGACCAACCGGGCAGTTACACAGAATTATTTACAGGGTCATTTTTCAAGATAGTGGTTGTTTTTTATATTAAGTGACCATGTTCACCATCACAAATAATCAAGTTTCAGCTAACCTGTTATCGTGTTTGAGTATGAATGCTCTTTGTTACGCAGATTGTGTTTGCCAATAATGCGAGATGAGTTTTTCTCGTTTTTCTTTTCTGTGACCTCAAATAGGGTAAGCTTTAAAGTGGCAATATTTTCTTCAATGCAGTTATTTTCCAACTCTCTGTGTACTGAGGTATTATTTGTTTCCCCTCGCACCCTGATATCGTTGATTTACTCATGTTGTATGAGCCACAACGATCCTTACATAGAGATTGTATAAAGCATGTCAACAGCATATTTCACAGGAATACTTTCATCTTTTTTCCGCTTTATACTGGCTATACATATGTCTCATATTGCGCACTAAGCTATCGATTGTTATTGTCTTACCTGGTCGGGACTTATAACAAGGTCACTACCTTCAGCAGGTAAAATTGGGTCAAAAACATCACCAAAAAGACTATGTAGGGTCAGGTCTTGAGATGCTTCATTTGTTTTTGTTGATCTCATGTCTTGCCAGGGAACAATGTACATCATTTGCGGCAATTCTTTATTCCCTTTGATAATGGTTGTATTAAGCTCGACTTCATCTTCAGCATTCACTGTGCCATATAGCAAACCGATTACTAGTACTAATAGTTGTTGATTATATTTTTTCATTATCAGCCTTTCTTGAGGGATACTCTGAGTTGGTTGAGCCATTCAGCTGTATTTTTGTCTTTATTTTTTGTCAGCCTCATGTATTTTTGATAATGTATGATGGCTTTAGGTATATCCTGAATATAAATATCATAGAGTAAAGCAAGATTATAATGGGCTATGGCATAATTGCCTTTCATTTCTATTGCCTTGGTGTAGAGAACTCTGGCCTTAATTATGTTACCACGATTTTTTTCGATAAAACCCATAAGATTAAAAGCCTGAGGCATTTTCGGATTTCGCTGTAAGGCGGCTTCTAATAGTTTTTCTGCTTTTTCTAGTTTATTATTTTTTATATTAATTAATGCTAGATTGGCCCACGGTCCAGCCAGTTCGGGATGGTCTTCAGAAAAGGAGACTAGTGCGGATTCTGCTTTATCCAGTTTTCCATTCGCGAGTAGGGAGAGGGCATTTCGGTATTCCTGAATGTCAGACTCGGATGTCTCCTTCAGTGCCTTGTTAATATCTTGCTCTGATAGATGTTTGGTTTTATCTTCATGTGTGGCGCAACCAGAAAGCAGTAGGGCTGTTAATAAGGTAATGTTAATGAATAACGTTGACATATGCATCGATTTTTACTTCTCTTTTATAACGGGCAGGATACAGTACTTCTAGTCGTTTTAGACTATTTTGAACCCATTGATTGTATATGCCATCTTTTATGTGATTAAGATTGGCTTCATAAAATTCTATCGCCTTTTCTTCAAATGGGTAGGCTTTGTCTTCAAGTAATATCTGATATTGCTCCAGCTCGTCTTTGTTAAGATTAGTGGGGCGTTCAGATTCCAGCAGAGCCGTACTGAATAAGCTGTATATCTCAGCTATGCTGTGTGTTGCCTCAGTGGCGGTGTCTGCGACACCGTATACGGAAGCACGACCAAATAGTCTTACTGCTGATTGCATGGCGATTTTTTTCTTTCGCAGCGTTGTCTTTAGAGGTAAGGTCAGTTTTTGGCGGTCAAACTGAGAATATTTATGCTTGGCCAAATCTAAAGACGCCACTGAAGCGATAAATTTTGTTCGTTCTGTTTTTGTTTTATTGGAGACTAGTTTGTCTGCCTTGAGAATATTTTTTCTCCATTTATCTGCGTTAATGATATTTTTTTCTTGAGAATACAGGGCAACCAGTTTTTTCATGGCTTCCATATATTGTGGAAAAGGCTTTGTATATTTATTGGTGTATTGCTGGTAAGCGTTGATTGCCGAAGGTAGGTCGTGTTTTGATTCATACAATTCTGCTGCCTTCCATAGTGCAGCCATTTTAACGGTATCATTGCCGTCCAGTTTTGCAACTTTCTCAAATTCACGTGCAGCCATAATGTCTTGACCAGATTTCAGGTAGACAGCTGAAAGTTTTCGAGAAACATCACTATTTAATTTGTGTGACGGATAGAGTGTTTGGAATTGTTTAATATAATAGATTGCACTGGGCCACAATTCTTTTGACATGGTAAGGGCGATAGCATCATACATCCCTTTGGCTGAATATACGGAAGTCGGCGTTAGTTTGTTAATTCGAGTGTAGTGATACAAGGCCAAGTCTGTATTACCCTTTTTTTCCTCAGTTTCAGCTTGTTTATATACAGATAAACCAAGCTTGCTTTCAAGTTCAGACCGATTTTTTAAATTTATGTTGTTGGTAGATAAGGCATTCTGATAATTGACTTCAGCAATATTGTATTGTGTCAGCTTGAAATAGGAGTGTGCCTTTATGATATTGCTGCGCAGACTAATGCTGGATTGGCTGTTTTCAGGTGTTAATTCGGCAAGTTCAATTGCCTTTTGATATTGTCCGGATCTAAACGCAAGTTCTGCCGCATGAGATATGATCTTGGGTGAGCGTTTATCTGTGGGATAGAGCTGGCTAAATAACATAGAGTACTTAATGTGCTTGTTTAGTAATAATTTTTTATTTTCAGTCTTTTTACCCTTATTATAAAGTTTGCTGGTTAAGGTAATGGTTGCGTAGGCGGCATCTTTGTTAAGGATGATATCGGTTTCGTATGCAGCCATTTCATACTGTTTTAAAGCGCGGATATACGCGCGGCCTCTTGACAGAAGTTCAGCGTATGTGTGATGAATGTTATCTTTGCGAGCTTGTGATGGGTAGTGTTCAAGGTAACGTTCATACCACTGTTGAGCAGTAAGAAAGAATTTTTTCTTTTTATGCTTGATATATTTTCCATGATGATCTTTTGCAACTAAAAGAATGTTGTCTTTTAGTTTTTGAGAGGCTATTTGATATGTTTTGTTATGGGTGTTTTTTTTAACCCAATAATCACTTTTTGGGTTGTATAAATTATAAAATTTATCAAGAGATTCATATACTCTATTGGCAAAGCCACCTTTTTTCCATATATCAAATATTGTGAGTTGTGCAAGAGGGATGTTGGGTGAGTCGGGATGCATTTTTATAAAGTGGTTCTGTGTCTCCACGGCATCAGAAAAACGGTATTGTTTTTCATATATTTCACTTACATGTGCATAGGTGTAATATATATATTTAAAGTCTGGTTTGTTTGCAAAATATTTGTTGAGTTTATCTACCCCACCTAGATATGAAAATGATAGACCAATTGCCCGAAAATATTCTTTAAATAGCTCCTTTCCTGACGGGGCAAGTTGCTCATATTCGTCAAAATCATGATAGGTGACAGTTTCGAGAAAATCATCGACTGCTTCAATATAGTATTCCTGTTTAAATCGGGTCCAACCGCGTTTGAATATGGCCTTTTCGTAAAAACGATCATTCTTTTTTGATACCACGACTTCAGTGTAGGCGTCCTCAGCCTTCGCATATTGTTGCTTAGAAAATGAAATTTCAGCCAGTCTAAATTGGCTTTCTATGTAATAAGGTGATTTTGGGTGATTTTTTGCAAGTTGTTGTAAAGCCGTTTCTGATTTTTGCGACTCCCCTTTTTGATCATAGGTGTTGGCTAAATTATAAAGGATTTGGTCATTTTTCTTTGATATTGGGTACTCCTTCAATGATGTTGTCAGTAATTCGATAGTTTTATTGAGTCTGGAATTATATAGTTTGTCATCTAGATCCTCATTTTTATCTTTCTTAAGGTTATTATTTTCCATCATGAGTTTGTTACCAAGCTCAAACTCGAGTTCTGCAAGACGTGTTATCGCATTCTGACGTAAGTTATCACTTTTTGTTGAGTATTGCAGATATTGTGCATAGGCTTTTCTAATCTCTTCATCTGTTTTTGGTCTATGTAATGTGTTTGTTACTTGATGTTGTTTGCTAGCAATATCTATGTCACTCAGGGTTGTACGTTTTTCATGGCTGCTACAAGAAACAATGGAAAGCATGAGGATTGTATATAAAATATATTTCATTTAATTACTGCTGGTTAAACTATTGTCATATAAACGGGCTAGACCATACCTGGATTGATTTATGTAGCTTTGTAAATATTCGATTCGTTGATTAAGTAGCTGTAAACTTATATTTTTCATTGTGTTTTTATAGTCAGAAACTAATGAGATATA
Source organism: Gammaproteobacteria bacterium (assembly GCA_022712915.1). Taxonomy (GTDB): domain Bacteria; phylum Pseudomonadota; class Gammaproteobacteria; order UBA6429; family Thiohalophilaceae; genus JAHEDB01. The sequence continues at coordinate 4,378 of JAFLJQ010000251.1, forward strand.
TTGTTTGTTTAATTTATTTAAGCGGTCTGTTTCTTTATTAAGACTCATCAAATGGGTATAATTTTCAAAAAATGATCCAGGGTACTGTCTAAAATAATAAAACTCATTGCTTTTAATGCGTATTCTTTGGTTTCTATGATTTAATTTAACCAGGGCAATAAAATCTCTATCAGAGTGGGTTATTTCCTGCAACCTGGTTATTCTCTCCTGATAATATTCTATTGCATCTTTATAGGCAGATATTGCGGTTCGATGTTGCTTGAGTTTACCATAGGTGTAGGGGAGTAATAAGTATGATTCATCTACAGACAAGTCAGTTGTTTTTTTGTCTTTTAAAATTGTAATTGCATTTAGTGCGCCGATAAAATCATCCTGATTGACGGCGGTTAATGCGATACCGAGTAATGCCTTGTTCGTATACGGACTGTTTAGGCCAACCTTACGGAAGGCATCTCTGGAGTTACGAAAATATTTTTTTCTCAATAGGGCATAACCCAGAACAAGGTTAAGCCGATCGGACATAATATCGGTGACTTGTTCTTTATGCTTATCGATTGTTTCATTAATTAGGGTATGCGCATCGGTCCACCAATCCTGTCGAATATAGGCTATTGCTGTATTTAAAATAGCAACTGAATAATATTTTGAGGATGGATTTATTTTTGTATAGTATTCGATTGCTTCCCGGTGTTTTTTCTGATGTTGCAGAATGGTGCCAATCATGAGTTGAGCATAGTCAGCATTTTCCGGGGACAATTCATTGCTTATATTATTGAGATATTCAAAGGCTGTTTGCCATTTTCTTTTTTTCATGAAGTATTTGGCAAATTCAAATGAGATATTGGATGTAGCCGATTTCCCTGCTTCATTTTTAGCGATATCGAGAATCTTCTTGGCCTCATGCCAGTCATTATGTTTAAGGAGTAATGCGGTGAGGGGGATGATCTCAATGGCATCGATATTGTTGCGTAGCATCTCTTGGTTGTGGTGTATGAGGGCAATGGCATGGGTTGTTTTGCCTGATTTTATATGAGCGTCAACCTTTATTCTTAGTTCCTCGGCAGTTGTGTATTTTTTTAGCGGCAGAATAGCCTGCACGTTGACTTGATTGTAAAAATCCTGGCTGAATTGCTGGAAACGTTTATCCAAGGTTTCAAATGCTTCTGGTTTTATTGAGACAGCAAGACTTGTGGAACAGGTTCCGAAGAGCAGACTGCTGATAATAATGCTAGCAGGAATGATCTTTCTTATTAATCTTAGCGATGCGTCCATTGTTTGATAGGCTCTGCAAAATAAACTCTTTAAAAACAATAGAATATAAGTTTTTGTTGTTTCAGGATTGATTGTGAAATGTACCATTTTGCCCTGCATGAGTCTATCTGAATCTGTGATGGATACAGAGGATGGGGGTCAGCTTAAAATATTCGTGTACCGAGATGTTTCGATAACACGGTGGTGCAATATTTGTGTTGTTGTTTCTCATGAATGGCATCCCCCTATAGCGTGCGATTAGAATCTGGCCGATCAACTTAAATCTGCTCGACTCGATTCTGGTCATTATATTTTTAAAACAAAAATAATATGCAAGGGTTATGTTATTTCATAGCTTAATTCTCCATCTTCTGTCACGGCAACCTGAACATTTGGCATGGTTTCATCGCTATTAAGTTCATATGTGAAGTCGCCTTCTTCGGTGACGCCAACATGAATGTTAGAAATGATTTCTCCATTGGCCATTCTGGATAAACATTCAGAGGCCATTTCAGGTAGCATGGTGCGTGTCAGGATATTTTCAATATTCCGTGCGCCGGTATCAACTTCCTGACATCTGGCGACAATATGTAACAGGACATCTTCTTGATAGCTGAATTGAGCATCATAATGTTGACGTATGCGTTTCTCGATGCGCTTCATGTTGATCTTGCATATTTTCATTAGGTCGTCATCACCCAAAGGGTAATAGGGGATGACGGTACTGCGACCCAGGAAGGCGGGTTTAAAGTAATTCAATAGCTGTGGGCGGAAGTTATCCAGCAAGATATCGGGTTCCGGTAATTCGTCACTTGATGCGCACATGGCGCGAATATGTTCTTCTCCGGCATTGGACGTCATAATGATCACGGTGTTGCGAAAATCAATGTCTCGTCCTTCACCGTCTTTAATGGTGCCTTTATCAAACAGGTTGTAGAAAATGTCTTGCACCCCTGGATGGGCTTTTTCCATTTCATCCAGCAGGATCACACTATAAGGTGTGCGGCGCACGGCTTCGGTCAGCACACCGCCTTCTCCATAACCGACATAGCCAGGAGGTGAGCCGAGTAGCATAGAGACTTTATGTTCTTCTTTAAATTCTGACATGTTGATGGTGGTGATATTTTGTTCTCCACCATAAAGAATATCGGCCAGTGCTAGAGCCGTTTCGGTTTTTCCGACCCCACTGGGACCGACCATGAAGAAGACGCCGATGGGTTTGCGAGGATCGGTGAGTCCCGCGCGTGCTGTGCGGATGTTTTCCGCAACGGCATTGAGTGCATGTTGCTGACCTATGACACGTTCACCTAGTTTGTCTCCGAGGCTCAGGATGGACTGGATTTCATCTGAAACCATTTTCCCGACGGGGATGCCGGTCCAGTTGGCGACAACTTCGGCAATGGCCTGACTGTCCACATTAACCTGAATCATGGCTTGATCATCTTGTAACTGATTGAGTTCTTTCATCAGTTTGCGTAATTCAGATTTGACTTTATCACGTTCGGCATCGAGCAGTAATTTAGGGGCATCTTTTGTCTTGCGTGCTTCTTCAGACAGATTTTGCGCATGAAAATCGTCCTCGATTTGTTTTTGCAAGTCATGGATCAGGGTGACTTTTTCTTTTTCTTTTTCCCATTGTGTTTCTTGTACGATTAGGTGTTGTTCGAACTGGGCCTTTTCTTCTTGTAGTTTGATAATACGTGCTTCACAGTTGCCAAGCGTGGCATTTTCTCTTTGTAAGGAAATGATGTTTGTTTCAATTTGGTTAATACGGCGAAGGGTATCTTCTACTGCGGCAGGGGTGGCGCTTTGACTCAAGGCAACACGAGCGCAGGCAGTATCCAGCAGACTGACTGATTTGTCAGGTAATTGTCGCGCGGTGATGTAACGGCTGGAGAGTCGAACGGAATCGACAATGGCTTCATCCATGATCCGCACACCATGGTGGTTTTGCAGCATCTCGGAAATGGCACGCATCATATTGATGGCTTTTTCTTCATCCGGTTCTTCTATCTTCACCACTTGGAAGCGGCGGGTCAGAGCGGGATCTCGCTCGAAATATTTTTTGTATTCTGCCCAGGTGGTGGCGGCGATGGTTCGTAGCTCTCCACGAGCCAGGGCCGGCTTGAGTAGATTGGCGGCATCACCTTGGCCTTCTTTGCCACCCGCACCGATTAGAGTGTGGGCCTCATCGATAAACAGGATGATGGGGGTAGGGGAGGCTTTTACTTCTGCAATAACAGATTTTAGACGGTTCTCAAATTCACCTTTGACACTGGCACCGGCTTGTAACAGGCCGAGATCCAGTGTGCGAAGACAAACACCTTTGAGTGGATCGGGTACATCACCCGAGGCGATTCGCAGGGCAAAGCCCTCTACCACGGCTGTTTTACCGACACCGGCTTCACCGGTCAGGATGGGATTATTCTGCCGGCGGCGAATCAGGATATCAATGATTTGACGGATTTCTTCATCCCGTCCTAACACGGCATCGATTCTGCCTTGTTTGGCATCTTCAGTCAGGTTAACCGTGAATTTGTCCAGTGCCGGGGTTTTGCTGGGGGCATCTGCGGGTGAGGAGGAGCCAGGATGAGAGCTAGAGGTATCACCTAGTGCAGCACGGTTTGATTCCGTGGTTGTGCCGACGATAGAACGTACGGTATCACGCAGGGCTTCGGGGGGAATTTTTTTCAGTATGGGCGCACTGCTTTCAATAGAGCGTCTCAATGATTCATCTAACATTAAGGCGGCCAGAATATGAGCAGATGTTGTCTGGGCGTGACCATATTCAATTGAGGCCAGCATCCAGGCATTTTTTGCCAGGTCGACAATGGTGGGAGAGAGGGCGGGCGCGCGAGTGTTGCCGGTCTTAATGCGATCCAGCTCCATGTTGAGTTCTCTGGCAAGTTTACCGGGGTCGATCTCAAACATTTCCAGTAGTGCGGTGATATCACTGTCTGGAATTTCCAGCAGTTTTAACAACCAGTGTTCTGTTTCAACGTTGTAATGTGTCCGGGATAGGCACAAGCCCGCCGCCCCTTCTAGTGCATTACGAGTTTGTTCGTTAAATTTGCCTACCAGTGATTTAAGATCAATTGTAATCATGTTCTTTCCCTTATATGTTCTTATACTATGTCTATTATTATGATCGAGCTTGGCCGGCGGAAACGGAAATGTCGACGGTCTCATCCTCGTTAAAGCGTTGTGGTTTACTGGATAGCCAGGCATTCCAGCCGATGATGGTTGCTTGTTTTGCACCTAACTGGATTTTGTCTGGAATATCCCGGCGTTTTACTCGAATGCTAAAGTCGTAGTCATATTCCATGCCGACATATAAACGTATTAATTCATCCAGTGCCTTCAGGGTACGCGTACCGGGGGCGAAGCTATGTAGCTGTTGTTGATTTAACGGCCCCAGGATGATGCGGATTTTCCCCTGAGCAAACCAGCCGTTTTTACCCAACATGAAATTGCGACCCAGACAGTTATTTTGGCCCTGCGGATTTTCGCGGCCGGGTAAACGGGTGCGCACATCTTTGATCAGATTTTGCCATTGCCCAACAAATTCTTTTATCTCTACAGGAATATCAAAATGGTGTTTGAGGATCTGTTTCAGGCCAGTGGCCGTGCGGATCTGTTGTGTAAATAGTCCGCTGTAATAAATCAGGGATTCATCACGAGTATAAAGTCGGTTTGTCAGCCCCTGGGTTCCCAGTCCAATCAGTGACAGTAAGACTTGTGAATGATGATCCTTGTCTTTGTTAAGGGGCTCATGTAGTTTTTTTCGTTCATATTCTATGGGCAATCGGTACTTACTGGCCGCCTGATAGAATAATGAGATTGTCCTATGGTTGAATATATCGAAAAAATTTCGTATTGACTCGTCTTTTATTTTGAGTCGTTGCAGGATTATTTCAGTATAGTGATATGGCAATACACCCATGGCACCGGATAGTCCCATGAAGTTTATGTTCATATGCCATTGTTTGTTACCCGATTTGCGTTGCAGCGGTTTGATCGATTTTATTTCAGACGTTGGAAAGCTAAGGCTTTGCTGGGTATGGAAGCGTATTGCTTCCGTACCGGGAGGCGTAAAGCGAGCTACAGGTCGGGCCAATTTTTTGGGATCTTTTTCACTTTGCGTAGCTGCCCGTTCCAACAGGCGAACGGCCTGAACGAATGAAAAAGACTGGGGACTTTCGGCCAGTTTTTGTATTACAGGAGAACTTTTTCGCCAGCGCGTGGTGGACATTTCTTAAGGTATCCTTCTTTGTTTCTTAGTTTAACCAGAACTCGGGTAAATGAATTAATGGAGCAATACAATGCAAAAAAGTGTTCCAGTATGGAAGCAAATAAATAGGCACTGCTACCGGTTAATTGACTACCATCCAGTTCAATTTCGACTTCTATTCCACGGCACATGGTGGCATGTCCATCAATGGTTAATGGTGCACTGATGGGGCGTGCATCAACCGATAGGATGGATTCTATTAATCCTCGTGTCACGGATGATTCTCTAAAATCATACAGGCGTAAAATTTCTTTTAATGCCTCCGTGGCATCATCTCTTCCGGTCAGGGATAGGTGGTTTAGGTTCAGGTGTGAGATCAAACGCCAACGAGCATGGTTTCGCATTGGAGGTCGAATAACGGAGGATGGCTGTGTTACGCAGCGAATTCGTTCAACGGGGGGCGCGCAATCGACACCTTGCAATTTAGGTTGTGTTGATGAAAAAGGCAGTTTTTCGGGTAAGTTCCGATTGCTGCAAGTTGATTTAATAATGAGTGTTCGGTCATCTGGAATATTCGGGTTAAATTGCAGATCCACCAGGCTCAGAAAAACGTCTGTACCATCATCTCGATGATAGGCACTCATTTTGGCATTGCGTCGATTGGCTAACCAATAGGCGTAGTTATTTGAATCCTGATATTTGTGATTTAAACCATAAAAGGGTAAATAGTTTTCTTCTTCGCCCGTTGTTGATGTGGCTGTTACCTCGTCTACAGAGTAGACCTCATAACCTATTGGGCGGCGTGCGTCAGGAATTATTTGGTATTCTAGTTGTGTATGATCCAGTTTAATGGGGTCTGTTCTGTGTTCAAACAGATTTACCGCTGGGGTACATCCTAATAAAAATGTTTCTTCCGATATATTATGTTCCAGTTCAACATCAGATGAACCAAGATAAATATAGAGTTCCAGTTTGTTAGTGGCATTTTCCGGGATTTTTTTCGCCAGATTCATGATATCAATAAACATAAATTTTTCAGGAAAGACAAAATATTCTGTTAAGAGACGATAGCCCAGAAATGAGGAGTCAGGATAGGGCAACAGGCCATCATCTAAATTGAAGCCGACGGGTTGAATGGCATTTTTACCCAGAAAGATGGGTGCGGTGTTTTCTTCACCAACAGACATCACAATGTTATGACAGTCATTAAGCAGAAGCTGATAGAGCGGGTTTATATGTTGTGGTTGGCCCTTAAGGTAAAAACGAAGTTTTTCAGGTTTCATTTCTGCAAAGGTTATTTCATCGGTATAGGTTTCAAGGCAGAGTTTTAATACACCTCCGGCACCTTTTACTTCTGTTGAACCGGGTGTGGTGAAAGGACGGCCGATTAGGCTGGCATCTGTCACTGTGATGGGAAAGAGTTCTGTTGGATAGATGGTTGAGAATCGACAGTTTTCACCTTGAAACTGTTCTGTTTCAAGGAGTGTATTTTTTTCAAGTCGGTACTTTGATTCCAGTTGTTCTTTATCGCCGACAAACTGCACAATGGTGCTTGACGGAATGGGGCGCTGATAATGTGGAAAGAGTACGCGTAGTAGGGCATCGCTCAATTCCGGGAAGTCATCATCTAGTTTGTGCTGGATGCGTGCATTGAGATAGGCAAAACTTTCAATCAATCGAGATACGTGAGGATCTTCAATTGTGTCAGAGTTGATGCCCAGACGACCGGCAATTTTCGGATGTTCTTCTGCAAACTCGCTGCCGAGCTGTCTTATGAAGGCCAGTTCTTTTTCGTAATAGGGGAGTAATTCGTCAGCCATGGCCTATTTCTTTTACACTTACGTTACGGGTTACGGATTCAAGTACAGAGTCAAAAATGACCACTTCAGGTGCTGGATCGGCATACAAAACGGCATCGATCCTGAAACGGAGTGTTCGGTCTGTATTGTCTTTATTATCCAGATATTGCACTTTTACAGTTTTAAATCTGGGTTCATATTGGCGAAGTATTATTTCAAGTTTATGGGTGAATTCTTTGCGTTTATCACTATCAACAATATTGACTGTTGCCAGATCTGGCATACCATAATTCAGCAATGACTTCTCAATTTGTTTATATTCTTCTGGTGGTTCTACAACTCTGAAGCGAGAGTTTAATAAATGTTCCAAATCACGACGCACACTGCTTCTTAAATCTTTTAACCGCTGATGTTTGCCCGGATCGATCTCGGTCTGATTATGTGGTTCATCATCCATTAATCTGTCCAGAATTGAGGGCCTAAGTTTTTTCTTTTTATCTACGCGTGCCATTTTTAACCCGCTGCGGCCAGTTCTGTAACAAGTTCAAGATCTGACACCATTTGGTCAAGTTGGTAATGGGGTCGTAAATGAATGACACAGACATATTCACCTGGTTTGGCTGGATGTTCTTTGACATTAACGGCGGCTTCTCGCAAAGGATAACGGGCCTGTTCTTCCCAGTCCAGATCATCTCGACCGGTTGTGTATTTGAATAACCACTCACGTAAGTGCTCTTCACAGTCCGCAGCAGTGGCAAATGAACCTACTTTGTCACGAATCATGACCTTGATATAATGGGCGATGCGTGAACCGCATAAAATATGTTGCAGCATAGCGGACAACTTTGCATTAACATTGGCGTCCTGATTGGAATAGTTCTTGGGATTTTGGATGGACTGGTTGTTATAAAATGCTGTAAAGGGTGTGTCATAGCATTGGCAGAGAGGCATTAGGCCGAGATCACTCAGTTCACGTTCGAGGCTGTCTGTAATGACTACATCAGTAACCGGTTTGTGGGCGATTTCATCCGCATCGGTTGCAAAACAGTCAACGGGTAAATTTGTCAGTAGTCCACCCGAAATATGGTTGCGGGGCACACCACGGATATGACCAAACCAGCCGACATTGGTGAACTCACGTATCAGGATACTCGCCATGGCATAGGCCGCATTACCCCATAGATAATTTTCCAGGCCTGCGTTATGTGATTTTTCGTAGAAATAAATACCTTTATAGGAACCGGGGCGGGTTCGGTAGGGCAGACGCATGAGCATGCGTGGAACGGTCAATGCAACAAATCTTGAATCGGGTTTGTCACGCAAGGCTCGCCATTTAATATATTCCTGTTGATTAAAAATAGTTTGCAGGTTTAATGGTAAACCCAGAGTCGAAAAATCATCTACGCCAAACAGTTCACTTGATGCAGCAGCAATAAAGGGTGCAAATGAGGCGGCGGCAATTTGTGATAGGCCTTCAAGTGTGGAGATGTCATCATGTCGGTGTTTTTTAGAAATTTTGTGGCTGATTTCATAATCACCGATGATGACGCCATAGGGTTCGCCCCCTGGGGTGCCATATTCTTCGCTATATATTTTTTTGAATAACTGACTTTGATCAAAGTCCAGTGCACGACTGATATCCCTCACCACCTCAGCCCAGCTAATATCCAGCAATCTTATTTTAATGTTAAGCGCACCATCTGCCTGAACGGCCAGAAACCAGAGTCCTCGCCAGGAGGCTTCCAGTTTTTGGAAGCGTTCATGGTGGATAATAAGATTCAGCTGATCATTTATGAGTTCGTCAATATTGGCGATGGCTCTGTGAAGCGTGTTGGTAATATCCTGTTTTGTTTTTATTTGAGCCAGATTTTCATGTTCAATCAGCCAGTACAGCAGTGCCCGCCTGGTATCGGTTTCTTGGAGAAATTCGTCAAGATTGGTGATATAGGCCTGACGAGAATACAGTTCGTCCAGATTGACGTCCTTTGAAGACGTGTCTGATTGAACGGGCGTGCTTGGAGTGCTTGTGGATGACACAGAAATTCCATTTTAAATGCAGCGGGGATCGTGTGATCCCCGCAAACATATTAACCTGCTTTCGGAATGTTTGCGACGAGTCGCAATGAAGCTGTTAGTTCTTCCATTTGCAGCCATGGACGCATCCAGGCAATAGCACTGAAGACACCGGGTTGGCCTGGTACTTCTTTCACTTCAACGGAGGCTTCTGCTAGTGGGAAGCGAGCCTTCATTTCGGCACTGGCACCTGGTGTGGCATTGACATAGTTGGCGATCCAGCGATTGAGCCATTCTTCAGCATCGGCGGCTTCCATGAAGGAACCGACCTTATCGCGTGCCATGACCTTGAGGAAATGAGCGATACGAGCGGTGGCCATGATGTAGGGCAGGCGCGCTGAAATGGCGGCATTGGCCGTGGCATCCGGGTCATCAAACTTCTTGGGTTTCTGGGTTGTTTGTGCTCCGAAGAATACGGCATAGTCTGTATTTTTGTAGTGGCACAGTGGTAGGAAGCCTAATTTACTGAGTTCTGCTTCGCGACGATCAGTGATGCCGATTTCAGTTGGGCATTTTTGATCCATATCACCATCATCACTGATGAAGACATGACTAGGCAGACCTTCAACTTTACCACCACCTTCGGCACCACGAATGCTGGTACACCAGCCATATTCGGCAAAGGAACGGGTAAGGGTTGTACCCATGGTGTAGGCGGCATTCATCCAGCAGTATTGTTCGTGCCCGGCTTCAAGCTGTCGACCATCATTATCTACATTAGCTTCTTCAAAATTGAATGCTTCAACAGGCTTGGTGGAGGCACCATACGGTAGACGAGCCAGTACACGTGGCATGGTCAGGGTTACAAAGCGTGAATCCTCTGTATCCCGGAAACTGCGCCATTTAATGTATTCCGCTGAATCAAATATTTTTTCAAGATCACGTGGCTTGGATAATTCGGTAAAGCTATCAAAGCCAAACATTTGTGGTGCTGTCGCGGAAATGAACGGGCAGAAACCGGCGGCAGCAATATTTGAGACATTACTTAACAGATCAATGTCATCTGGGTGAGAAGAGAATTCATAGTCACCAATGAGAGCGGCATAGGGTTCACCACCGGCGATACCGAATTCACTTTCGTAGATCTTTTTAAATGTCTGGCTTTGGTCAAACTCAACGGCCTTTTCCAAATCCTTGGCCAGTTCTTTCTTGCTGAGATTCATCATGCGAATTTTCAGCTGGGTACTGGTTTCAGAGTTCATTATGAGATGGTTCAGACCGCGCCATGAACCTTCCAGCTTCTGAAATTTTTCATTTTTCATTACCGCAGATAACTGCTTGGACATGACGGCATCAATGGCGGCAATAGCGGCATTGATGGTGACCGTGAGATTCTTGTCCCACTTGACGGTTCCATTCATGGCCTCTTGAGTCAGGGTCTTTAACAATTCCGTAGTTTCATCACCCGGAGTTTGTTTGGTTGCGTCAATAGCCTGTTCCAGAAAACTGATTTCTACCGCTTCGGCAGCTTCCTGGGTTCCTGCTTCAGTTTCAGTACTCATTATTTGTCACCTTCATCGCTAGCTTCGCCTTCACCTATGCCTAGCTCGCCAGATAGCGATGACATGGCATCTGCATTGCTTAATACATTTTCAAGAATGCTTTCGAGATCTTCGGACCGATCTGCCTTGGTCAGCAGGTCGCGTAGTTTGTTACGTGTATCAAGCAGTTTTTTCAGTGGCTCAACATTCTCTACTACTCTGTGAGGTTCAAAATCTTCCATGCTCTTGAAATTCAGGTTGACGCCAATTTCGCTGCCATCGTCTTGCAGGGTATTTTCGACCTTCATCTGTAGTTCAGGGGAAATGTTGCGCATAACTTCATTGAAGTTGTCGCGGTCAATACTGGAGAATTTGCGATCCTTCAGGGGTTTCTTGTTGGCATTATCACCGGAATAGTCGCCCATTACACCCATCACAAAAGGGAGTTCCTTCTCGGCTACAGCACCGTTGGTTTCTACATCATAGGTGATATGTACTCGTGGTTTCCGTACACGTTTAAGTTTGTCATGAATGCTCTCGGCCATGGTTATTTCCTCTGTTATTCAGTCTAAATTTATTAAGTTACTTATACAAACTCGGCTTAATCATCATCCGTTTTTACACCGGTTAATGAACCGTAAAAATCCCGGGATGATGAATCCGGGATCAGTTCTTTCATCAGCTCATTAAGATCCATATCTCCCCAGCGAACAGCTTTATCGATGATATAGGAGATTGGTGAGTGGGGTTCTGTTTTGCGGAAAAAATCAGCAATGCCATTCAGATGCCTGAAGGCGTCAGCGCGGGTCTTGATGGAACCCGATATGGTAACGATACCGGATGCTTGTCCTTCTGCCGCCATGCCGTCTCCATCAAGTTCGCCTATCTCTTCTTCATTTGACGATTCAGCCGGTAATTTAAATCGTGCTACGTGTTTGATAACACTTAAGGCGTCTTCCAATGTGCTGATAATGTTGCTGGTTGGAGGGGCCTCATGTGTACCACAGAGCTTATCTAATGCCTCGCTGATCTGCCGATATTCATTGATTGACATCGAGATGTCATCACGCAGGTTAATAAAAAATTCTTCACTGGAATGGGATACGGCATTTTCAATATCCTCCAGGCTATAACCAATTTTTGCGGCCTTTTTATTGCGTGTATTATCGTCAGCAATTTTATGGATATCCAGGGCTTGTTTGTATTGCCAGAAACTGAAAGGACCCGGGTCGCTGCCTTCCGTAATGATGACATTTCGAATAGGTGCGATGAGTACGCCTTCTGCCCCTTCACCATTTAGACCACTGAGTGATGCCACTCGTGTCTCGATTCCGTCTTCTTCATCGGGTAGTGGGTAGAGGTTATCCCAGTAGCTATCTATTAATTGGTGAATGATGCTAAAGCCATCGCGCAGCCCCTGGAAACCGGCTCGGCGTATTAATGCTTCGGTGTACCAACTGGCAACTTCAAGATCTTTGGTGTGGCTCTTGAGAATTTCAGGGGCCAGTTCGAGGATTTTGTGCCAGTATTCCATGGCTTCATTGCTACTATCATCAAACATACTGTGGCGTTCGGCTGCACGTGCCGCACTGCGAGCATCTTTGATACTGTTATATATAGATGAAGAGGAGGGATCCTGGCGAATATCACTTCCTACTGAATTATCATCAGTAATAGGGGAAACCAGACTTTCTATATCGATAAATGCGGGTGATGGCATGTTCCTTTTCCTCTCCTTATTATATGGTTAGTCACACCGTGCCAGTAATTGATGTTTTGGGCTTTTGGGTGATTCGCTCATTCCTGCGGGGCATCCATTCGGTCTCAATTTAAACCTACTTTGTAGAGATCCTTTTTTGGCTATTAATCTTATTATCTTGTGTTGTTTAAAGATTTTCCTATGCGACACCAAACTTGATTTTTTTACGCTTTTATAAGGTATCAGCATAATGATGTAAAGAGCTGATTACATTTTGTTCAAAAATAATTAGCTATCTTCGATATCACTTAATTTTAGTGTTCAATTCTGTCAGAATTGTAGGCAAATTTAGAATCCATCTAAACTGTCTCTTGGTTGAGTTGATCTAATCGGCCTTGAGTTTAACACTGGTTATATTTTATACAAAGTTTTAAGGCTTTGTCCACATATTTTTTGTTGCATTGTTTGGTTAAATTTGATTCAATTTGTTCGAGCTATTGGTATACTACATGCCAGTTTAAGTTCAAACAATAATATCTTTATATATTACGAATATAACTTAAATATATTTAAGTCATGTTTAATTATTTAATGGTGAGAATGAAGTGAACACGTTTATAGTTCAATCACAATAGGGTTTATTTAGTACAGAATTTGTAATAAATATGTTGAAATTTGAAAGCTATATCAGGATGATATTTCTATGTCGCTCACAATATCTATAGTAAAGTCACCGGCCGATGTATTTAACCAGCAACCCAGTATTGCATTTGCTGAAAGTGGGGGGACCATTGGGCGAGCCGCGAATAACTTCTGGGTTCTTGATGATCCGGAACGATATATATCATCCCACCATAGTCAAATTACTTGTTTGAATGGCCAATATTATCTGACGGATCTCAGTACAAACGGTACATTTTTGAATGGTTCGTCTGAGCCGATTGGCAAAGGCAATAAGGTGGCTATTACTGATGGTGATAGCTTTAGTCTGGGAGACTATGAATTTTTGGCGAGTCTGGCTGAAGATGAGCAATTTGCCGGAGGAGGCTCACCCTTTTCCTTTATCCCAGATACCCCCGGTATTGAAGTCAATTATCTAGATACCCCGTTGCCTGAGCAGAGTGATGATCCTTTTGCTGCATCGGTGGGTGGGCATGTTTCAACATCTGTACCTCTGTTTAATGATTTTAGTGAAACTGACCCACTGGTTGCGCTGGATAAGGCAAATCAAGGTATGGGTTCGGCTACATCAGATGTATTTGCTGATGCCAGTTATGCCGATGAGGCTAATGTTATGAATCAGGCTGTGGTTTGGCCCGATGCCGTCCCCGAGTTTGCTGCCATACCGGATGATTGGGATGATGATTTGCTGACAGATGAAGTACAGTTAAAGCCTGCGCCAACAGTGGTGGTGGCTCCTATTATCCCCGAGCCTGCTCAGACTCCTGAACCACCATTGCGGGCTCAGGCGGTTAATAATGATGTCATTAATCAATTGCAGGCACAAAATCGTCTTTTGATTGAAGAGAATAAAAAATTACAGGCGGATGTTGATCTGTTGGCGAAACAGGTTCGAGACAAACAGAGAAAAACAGGTTCAGCGACCGCTATTGACCATTTATTGATTGAGGCCATGGGGTTGTCGGGTAAAAATCTGAGCGAAGCCAGGATGATGGAGATCAGTCAGATCGCAGGTGAGTTGATGCGCGAAACTATTTCTGGTTTGATGCAGGTACTGAGTTCGCGCAGCACGGTCAAGAATGAATTTCGGATGAATGTTACGACGATTCAACCTGTTGAAAATAACCCTCTGAAATTTTCAGCCAATATAGAAGACGCGCTGGAAAATATGTTTATTCGCGAGAGTCAGGCCTATAAAAAACCGGTCGAGGCCGTTAGAGAAGGATTTCAGGGGATAGCAGAACATCAGGTAGCTATTCTGGCTGGTATCAGGGCCGCATTCCGTGGTGTGATTGAAAAATTTGATCCCATTACATTGGAACAACGCTTCGAAAAATACCGTAAGGCTGGTTTGTTGCAGATGGTGAATAAAGGTAAAAATTGGGATTCGTATAAAGAATATTATAATGAATTGGCCAATGACATGGATAATTCATTCCAGCATTTATTTGGTTATGATTTTGTGCAGGCTTATGAGGATCAATTATTTAAGTTATCTTCTTCACGAAGAACGAATACCAATTTATAACGTAACAGGATTAAAATGGACAACTGGTTGGGACAGGGAAAAAAAATGAAAATATTTAGATTATTTTATGTACTATTTATGACCATCGTGATGTTATCAACTTCAGCCTGTTCTTCCTTGAATAGTGCTGTTGGCGGGATCTTTGGTGCGGATACGGATCTTACTTTAACGTTTAAGGTTGAATCAGATATTAACCCAGATGAAAATAAAAGGCCTTCACCTTTGATCGTCAGGATGTATGAGTTGAAATCCAACAAACTTTTTAATAAGGCAGATTTTATCGATATATATGAACAGGATGAGGCGACGCTGGGAGCTGATTTTATCGCCGTTCAGAAACTTAAACGTTTAAAACCGGGTGAAGACAGGGAGAACAGCTTTGTTTTGGACGAGAAAACCCGTTTTGTTGCTTTGTATGCAGAGTTTTTTAATTATAAAAATGCCCGTTACAAGGTGATCATTCCGGTTGTTCAGCACGATGTTATTGGTACAACGATTAATATAAATGTTTCAAGTAATAAAATTCTCAATATTGATCAGGAACAGGCCACTAAGAATTAGTGTCGGTCTATAACGAATATACGTAATCAGGATACATATACTTAAGAAGATAAAAGATGTGGGTCTTTTATTCGAAAATATTAAGATAGTGGTGTTGTTTTGTGAGATTATTATATGTCAAGAACATTCACTCTCCCGATCCTGATATGTCAATAAAAGAACCTCGTAATCAACAAATAAACAGGCAAGAAGATAATGTCGTTAGATAGCAAAGTGATTTGGACAGAAGGGATGTTTCTTAATCCGCAGCATTTTCAGCAGCAGGAACGTTACTTTGAGCGGTATGTGGAAGGAAAAATTTCAGCATATGGTGCGTATGGTTGGGGCTTGCAGGATTACGATGTTGATACTCAATTACTTAAATTAGGAAAAATTTCAGTTACTCGCGCTAAAGGTGTTTTTCCTGATGGAACGCCTTTTAGTTTTCCTGAGTTAGATGAAGCACCGCCGGTGCTTGAGATACCAACCAATACACATAACACGATTGTTTATCTGGCCGTTCCCGTTAGAAGACCGGGCGCTGTTGATGTGATCATGGATAGTGATACACAAGGGCTGGCCCGATATTTTTCGGCCGAACAGAATATTCGTGATGTTACCCTGGAGGGGAGTGACATCATCCCTATCAATGTTGGTAAATTACGTATTCGTTTATTACTCGAATCAGATGATATGAGTGGTTATGCCTGCATTGGTGTGATTCGTATTGCAGAGTCTCGTGACGATAAAAATGTTTTGCTGGATGATGAGTATATCCCAACGGGCCTGGATGTGAGCAATATGCCAAAGTTGGCGGCATTTTTGTCTGAATTGGCTGGATTATTACACCATCGAGGTGAATCTATTGCTGGCCGGTTGGCAGATACGCAGCGCGGTGGTTCCGCTGAGATTGCAGATTATATGATGTTACAGCTTATTAATCGTCTGGAGCCCATGACCAATCACCTTTCGCAAATACAAGGTTTGCATCCGTTGCAATTATTTTCTGAAACGGTGCAAATGGTTGGAGAAATTTCGACCTTTGCGAGTAAGAATAAACGGCCTCCTGCCTTTCCTCCTTATCTACATGACAATTTGCAAAGTACATTTGTGCCGGTCATCAGTGCCTTGCGTCAGAGTTTGAGCATGGTGTATGAACAAACCGCCACTTCTTTACCGTTGGTGGAAAAAAAATACGGCATCAGGGTGGCACAGATTCCCGATCGCTCTATGATCGGTACTTCAATTTTTATACTCGCGGCCAGGGCAGATGTACCAGCCGATGCCTTACGCTCCCATTTGCCTGGACAGGTCAAGATAGGCCCTGTGGAACGTATTCGCCAACTGGTGAATGCTGCTATGCCAGGTATTCCGTTGAAAGCTTTGCCGGTTGCGCCACGCCAGATACCGTATCACTCCGGTTTTACCTATTTTGAGCTGGATCGCGCCAGTGATTTTTGGAAAGAACTTAAAACCTCAGGAGGTTTTGCTCTGCATGTAGGAGGAGATTTTCCGGGCCTGGAGTTTGAATTTTGGATTATTCGCCAATAAGCCAGATTCACAGGGATTTGTAATTTAATAACATTTGTCAGGCAGGACTAGATTATGTCTTCAGATAATTCAGACAAGACTGTATTCAAACAACCGGGTATGGCGGCACCATCGGGTGAACATACCATTATCCGGCCTATGCCGGGTGGCCGTCGTGGTGGAAGCGGGCAAACTCAAATACCACCGATAGCCCCTTCTTCGGCCCCTGAATATGGACAACAGGCTGCCAGGCCAGTGCATAGCCCGAACCTTGATAAGCAAGCGGCCTATTTCAGGACATCAACGGGTTTGAATCCACTGGTTAATGCTGCTTCCATGCTGATAGCTGTTTTTGAAAAGACCCGGTATTCAGTTACTCATCCTGATATTGGTGGTCTTTATCAACGGTTGGTTAATGAAATTAAGGCTTTTGACAGTCGAGCCAGGGAGCAAGGGATTAAGCCAGAGCTTGTTTTGGCGGCTCGCTATATCGTATGTGCTGCTTTGGATGAGGCCGTACTCAATACCCCATGGGGGGCTGAGAGTGTTTGGCCACAAAAGACGTTACTGAGTACTTTTCATAATGAAACAGCGGGTGGTGAAAAGGTTTTTCTGATTCTTGATCGGATGCGTGAATCACCGGCTGAAAATCTTTATATCCTGGAGTTGATTTATATCTGCCTCAGTCTCGGATTTCAGGGAAAATACCGGGTGATACACAGAGGTAAAGATCTGGTCGGGCAAATACGTGAAGAATTGTTTAATGTGATTCGTACATATCGTGGTGATTATGAACGATCCTTGTCACCTAGTTGGCAGGGGCTTGGCAAAATTCGTAACTCGCTTGCTCAGTATGTTCCTATGTGGGTGATTGCCAGCATCGTAGGTGGTTTTATGCTGTTGTCGTATTCTGGTTTTCGTGTCTGGTTGTATCAGTCATCTGCACCGGTAGGCATGAAATTGACTGAGATTGCGAAAAGCCATTCTGTTACCGGTAGTGATCGGTATAAATCAGATCATAAAAATTAGTGGAACATCGGGTAGCAAGATGAATAAAGTTATTGAATTTTTTAAAAACAGGGTCGTTATTTCAATTGTCGGCTTGATCGTTTTGTCGTTCCTGATCTGGTTTATTGGCCCAGCAATCAAGTTTGGTGAAAATAATTATGCGCCATTAGGCAGTACCGTGGCCCGTTTGATCGTGATCATGGTGATCATTGTTGCTTGGGGACTGAATAATCTACGGGTTCAGTCGCAGAATAAAAAACAAAATGAAGAATTGGTTGACGGTATTCAGGATAGTCAGAATGCTGCGACCTATGGTCAGAACCCGGAAGAGATGCAGCAAATCAACGACCGTTTTTCACAGGCGTTGGTGACATTAAAAAAACTTAAATTTCAGGGGCGAGGTAGTAAGAAGGCGCTGTATGAATTGCCCTGGTATATTATTATAGGTCCTCCTGGTTCGGGTAAGACCACGGCTCTTATTAATTCTAGTCTGGATTTTCCTCTGGCTGAGAAGTTTGGCAAAGGTGCATTACAAGGCGTAGGCGGTACGCGGAACTGTGATTGGTGGTTTACCAACGAAGCTGTTTTAATTGATACCGCAGGTCGTTATACAACACAAGACAGTCATAAGGTGGCGGATAGCTCTGCTTGGGAAGGTTTCCTGACACTGTTGAAAAAGAATCGCCGTCGGCGTCCTATTAACGGCGCCATTATTGCCATCAGTCTGCAAGATTTACTCATTCAGTCTGAAGAAGAGCGCATCATGCATGCCAGGACGATTCGAACCCGAATTGATGAGCTTATGGATAAGCTTGAGATCCGCTTTCCGATATATTTGATGTTTACCAAGAGTGATCTCGTTTCTGGTTTTACAGAGTTTTTTGAAGATTTAGGCAAGGATGAACGTGAACAGGTGTGGGGTGTCTCTCTTCCAAATGCACCAGACCCGGATCAGGCTCCAGATTTTGATTATCTGGAAGATGAATTTCAGGGTTTACTCAAGCGTCTTTATGAAAGAGTGGTTTCGCGCATGCACCATGAACGCGATCCTAAACGACGCGGTGCCATTCAAGGTTTTCCTCAACAAGTTGAAAACTTGAAGCCGCTTATTGATGATTTTGTCAAACAGACATTCGCCAAAAACCGCTTTCACTTTCAGCCCTATTTGCGCGGAATTTATTTCTCTAGTGGCACACAAGATGGTAATCCAATAGATCGGCTTATGACTTCGGTCTCGTCTAGTTTTGGTTTTGCCCGTGAACTGGTACAGCAATCCAATCAACAGGGTAAAAGTTATTTTCTTGGGCAGTTGTTCCGTAATGTTATATTTCCGGAATCAGAGCTAGTCGGTTCCAATCGGAAATATGAAATGGTCATTCGTTGGTCACAACGAGCCAGTTATGTTGGACTTTCTGCCTTGGCTGTCATTATGTTTATTGTCTGGGCGGGTAGTTTTACCCGGCATGAAATGTACATGAATGAAGTTGAGTCTTATATTGCTGAATATAACGCTGAAAGCAAACGTCTCACTACATGGTCTAATGATATTAGAACGGTTTTGCCGGTATTGAACGCCCTGGCTAATGCCAGTGTTGTGTATGATCAGGAAGAACATCCCTGGTTATCTGGTATGGGGATGTATGATGGCAATGTTGATGATTCAGCTGATAGCGCTTACAAAAATAAATTACAACAACTGTTATTACCGAAACTTCTTAACTATCTAGAAGTGTATCTGAAACGAGGTCATCAGGGAGGCGATCTATATAATACTTTCAGAACATATATGATGTTTAATAAACTTGAATACCTCGATCAGAAACTTGTAATCGAATGGTTTTCAAACCGATGGAGCAGAGAACTTAAGGGGCAAGCGACAAAACGCAAGGAACTCCAAAAACATTTGACGGCGTTACTGGCCAGTGAGTTTGAATCGGTTAAACTAAATAAACGTCTGGTGCAATCAACACGCAGTTTACTATTACGTGTGCCGGTCTCTCAACGAGTATACAGTCGGGTTCGGACTAACCCACATTTTAGTCAGCAAATAGATCTTTTTAATGAATTTGGGGAAACCGTCAGGGCGACTTATCAGTCTGATACAAAACACAGTGATGCCATGTTGACCCCCTTGCTGTTCACCATTGAAGGTTATGAAGATATTGACCTGTCTCCAGACTCGCAAATTTTGGCGGATGTCGCGAATGAGCGCTGGGTACTATCGGATAATGAATCGGGAAAGGTGGATTTTGCTAAAGATGATCTTGATGAAATAAGTGAAAAAGTTAAGGGACATTATTTGGCGGAATACCGAGAGCATTGGACTCGTATTTTCAATCATCTCGAAGTGAAATCTTTTTTAGATTTGCGTCATGCCAATACCGTTCTGACCAGTTTTACCGATCCGGTTTATTCTCCGATCCTGGCTATCTTGCAGGTTTCTTCTGCCAATACTCAATTATCCAGTCAGCTTTTAGTCAATTTAGCCGATGATCATCAGCAAGGCAAAAAGGGCAAATTGGCTGCTTTTGCTGCATCGAAGGCAAAATGGACTATCGTTGATAAATCCTTTCAGGATATCAATAAATTACTACGTGAATCGAAGAAGAGTCCTGCACCTGTCAGTGCTATTATTCAACGTGTTCAAATGATGCAGGACTTTGTTAATGAGATCATTTTAGCCCCTGACCCTGGTAGAAAGGCTTTTGAAGTGGCTAAGGCAAGATATGAAAGTGGTGCAGGGAACCCGATTACGGCCTTACGAGGATATGCCAAGACCACACCAGAGCCCGTTAAACGTTGGTTGAATTCTCTCTCAACACAGACGTGGAAGGTGATTCTTCGGTCGGCTAATCAATATGTTAATTTAGAATGGAAGACTCAAGTCTATAATCCCTATGCACAGGGACTGGCGGGGCGCTACCCACTAAAACGTACATCTCGGGATGAGCTTGCACTCGCTGATTTCACTGAATTTTTCAAGCCGGGGGGGACGATGGATAAATTCTATCAGGAAAACCTCAAGTCATTTATTGATACTCGCAGTAAGTGGGGTAACCGGATTGTGGATAATTACAGCCTTGGCTTGTCTGACAGAACTATCAAACAGATTAGTACAGCTCAGGAAATTAAGAGTATTTTCTTTAAGGATAGCCCAGATAAACCCAGCCTTACTTTCCAGTTGAAGCCCTATACGATGGATAAGCGAGATACGCGCTTTATTCTTGAGGTGGGTGACAAGCGTGTCTCCTATAGTCATGGACCTAAATTCTGGAACACCTTGCAGTGGATCGGCGATGATGAACACAATAGAGTGCGCCTTATCTTTGAAGATCTGAATGATGTTAAACATGCAAAAACTTATGATGGACCCTGGGCATGGTTTCGCTTGCAAGACCAGTCATTGCTCAGTAAGACACAAAAATCCAATGTTTATATGGTGACGTATAATGTGGATGATGTGAATGACAAGAATGAATTATCCTTGAATACAAAGTTGAGAAAAAAGAGCGTCCGAACTATTCGATATCAAATAAAGGCGAAGAGTGTTAATAATCCGTTTGGTAAAAATCTGCTGGCCTCTTTTTCTTGTCCTGAGAGAATTTAGGTGACAATAGAACATCATACAGGGCTTTTTGGGAAATTACCTGCTCATGGTGATTTTGTGATGAGGCATCTTCCTCAATCATTTGTTTCTGTCTGGGATGAGTGGTTGCAACATTATATTGCTGGCTCAAAAGAACAGCTTGGTGAGGAGTGGTTAAACATTTATTTAACCAGTCCAATCTGGCGGTTTGTCTTTTCTGCCGGTGTAATTGATAACAATGTTTGGGCAGGGATTATGTTGCCGAGTGTTGATAGGGTGGGTCGTTATTATCCTCTGTCGGTCATTAGACCATTGCCGGAAAATACTATCCCATTAGAATTTATTGGTATGCAGAACAATTGGTTTTCTGCTATGGAAGAGCTTTGTCTGCAAGCCCTTAATGGGGAAGTGAAAATTGATGATTTATCATTAGAAGTTAACGCTATTGATTTAATTGTTGATTCCAGTTACTCCTATGCAAGAGGGAATGACGGATCTACAACTGCGTTGCAGATTAATATGGACTATGAAGAACAGATGCCCGTATCTGTTTATCCTTTTTTATTTAATGCAGTATTACAGAAAACATTTGCCAGTTATGGTGTTTGGTCAACGACAGGATCTGAAAGAATAGAACCTTGTCTTTTTTTGACTCAGTCATTACCCTCCATTAGCAGTATGCCTGCGATGTTGGATGGTCAGTGGCAGCAATGGGGTTGGCAACAACCCTATTCATTAAATGAATTCAGGGCAGTGGATATACTAGATGAGTGATATCACAGTAAGACGTCCAGTAAAATGGCACAGTGCTGAAGAAACCAATACTGGAATGGTTCGGAACATTAATGAAGACGCTATTATGTCCAACGCTAGTGTTAAATTATGGGCTGTTGCTGATGGAATGGGAGGATATGAGGCGGGTAATGTCGCAAGTAATATGATTGTTAGCTCATTGAAAGAAATTACGGTTGCCGCTCATCTGGATGATTTGGTTACCTCAATTGAAGATTGTATTCTTGATGCGAACCAACGAATTATTGAATATGCGGAAATTATGCATGATGGGCGTATGCTTGGCAGTACACTCGTTAGTCTATTAATTCATGGTAAAGTTGGCGCATGTCTGTGGGTGGGTGATTCAAGGCTATATCGTTATCGTAATAATGAGTTAATTCAATTATCTCGCGATCATAGTCACGTGGAAGAGTTGCTGCAAAAAGGAAGCATTAGTCGTGAGGAAGCGGAAAATCATCCTGATGCGAATGTTATTACCCGTGCCGTTGGCGCGGCGGAAGAATTATATGTTGACATCAATGTTTTTGGTGCACAAGTTGGTGATATTTACATGCTTTGTAGTGATGGTTTATACAATGCCGTCGACAGTGAGAATATTATTTATTGTTTAAAAAATTTTAGTGCGGACGAGGGTGTTAAAAGTTTAATATCTAAAGCTTTGGAAAATGGTGCGCCTGATAATGTATCTGTTATTGTTGTGAAAGGTGTGCCGGCAAATGATGGGTAAATTGATGCTTATGAACAGGAAGTTAATAAGTCTATGAGTCATTCAGATGATAAAAAGAAGACGTTGCCAGATTGCACGGAAGATCACGGTGATAGTATAACATCGCCTGACAGAACGGTTGTTAGACCAAAAGATGTGACTCGGGTAAAGAAAAAAATACCTGCGCAGGAGCCTGTTGCCAACCCTGATGCCAGGACGATTATTAATGATCTTAGAAAAAAAGCTTTAAATCAAACCGCCCAACATAACTCAAGTGTAAATACTAAAATAAAAGGGACTGGCGTATCTCAAACTCTAAACTTGAATGAAAACCAACCTAATGCTGATACAACACGAGTTCATTCTCCATCTTCTTTAATTACAAGATCGAGTCCAGAGGGAACGAGGGATAAAAGAACTAATAATAGTCAGCACCGAATACTTAAAAACCGTTTTCTGCTAGAAAAAGTGCTGGGTGTTGGTGGTATGGGAGTCGTCTATAAGGCAAAAGACAGGCTTAAGGTAGAAGCCCACGACAGAGAACCTTATGTGGCAATTAAAGTCTTGAATGATGAATTTAAGACTCATCCGGATGCATTTATTTCACTGCAACGTGAATCCAGAAAAGCACAACGATTATCGCAACCCAATATTGTGAAGGTTTATGATTTTGATCGAGATGGTGATGTTGTCTTTATGACTATGGAATACATGGAAGGCAAGCCACTTGATCAGATAATAAAGCAGTACAGTGCCACAGGACTTCCACTGGATGATGCGATGGAGGTTATTAAAGGGATATGTTCTGCCCTTAGTCATGCGCATCTAGAACATATCATTCATTCTGATTTTAAACCGGGCAATATTTTTGTAACAACTACAGGCATAGCAAAAGTTTTTGATTTTGGGATTGCACGGGCTGTCACGAATGTTGACCGAAAAGATGGTAAGGCTTTAGACAAGACGGTTTTTGATGCGGGTACATTAGGTGCATTAACTCCGGCCTATGCTAGTATGGAGATGCTGCAAGGACAGGTGCCGGATGTTCGGGATGATATTTATGCATTGGGCTGTATTGTTTATGAAATGTTAACGGGTAGACATCCGTTTAATAAAATGCCAGCTGATGATGCCTGTCAGAAAGGATTGAAGCCAAAACGCATAACTACTATCAGTAAAAAACAGTGGCGGGCGATTGAAAAGTCGTTGGCTTTTAAGCGTCCGGATCGTCTTGGTACGGCTGATGAGTTTTACCGGCTTTTTACAACAAAATTTAAACCTAGCTACTTGGTCGCAGCTTTATCTGCATTGATCGTGATATTATCGACCATTGTCTATGTTAGCAATTCAAGTCAAAATGGTATTTCTGAACATGATTTGCGCAATAAAATGGAATTTAAAATTCGTTTTGATTTATACAAAGAAGAAATTAAACGGTTGGTTGATAATGCATCCTTTTCTCTTGATTGGGAAGAAGATTTATGGCGTGAGGTTTCTGGTGTGACACAGATTTTACCCAAGGATGATTCTTGGCTGCTGTCTTTGCGCAGGGATATACTGATACTTTATTTTGAGAAAATAAGGCAAGCTAGATCTGAAACAAAACTAGCAAGAACAAAAATGCTGATTGATAATGCAGCAAGATATACAGATGACAAAAATATTTTGAATGATGAAAGAGCCAAGTTGGCTCAAGCAATTGAAATGGATGAAAAGCAAAAGCAGCTGTATGCTATAAATGCCAGCAAAGTAAAGCGTTCAGCATTAAAGAAAGAAATTGAAACGAAGAAAATACATGATTCTTTCAATGAAGCTCTTGCGAATGTGAATAAACAACTGCAATGTCAATTAAAATTAAGTATGAGAGATTTTGACATTGCAATAAATAAACTGAGGCTGCTTGACTATTTTCGTTATCAGAAAATGGAGCGACGAATTATTAATTCACTATCGCTCTGTATTGTGGCTGTTGGAAAAAAATTCCCTGAACGAGCGGAAGAGGCCAAAAAATATGCACTGAATCTTTTTGATTATAATTCTGAGATTGTGGCAATTAAAATAAAACCAAAAGACACCTGTGATGAATCGATAGCGGGATTAGGCCAATATGGCAAACGTGGTATTTGTCGCGATAAAATTCGTGGACTAGGTTTGGGGCCTGATTTGGTAGTTGTTCCCCGTGGTAAGAATCAGAGCGCGTTTGCTATCGGAAAATATGAGGTTACTATTGGAGAACTCAATCAGTTCTGTAAAACTACTATAGAGTGCTCTGTTGTAACGGGAGTAATTGGCAATATGCCAGCAACTAATATTCCCATGACAACTGTTAAGAAATATATGATTTGGTTGAGCAAAAAATCAGGCAGAAAATATAGATTACCAACAAAAAGGGAATGGATTTATGCTTCAAACTCAACAAATGACCGGCATGATCCAAATCGTAATTGCCAACTGAGCAGTCGTGGTATTCAAAAAGGTAGCGGATTAGTAAATACAGCTACAGGAAAGCAAAATTCATGGGGCTTGGTTAATTATCTGGGCAATGCTCAGGAGTGGGTTTATGCTAATGGTGGTAAGCTGGCCACTGTCGGCGGCTCATATCAGGATTCGATGGATAAATGCAATACACTTGCCTGGAATTTCCATTCTGGTAAAGCAGATAGAATGACAGGTTTTCGATTACTTAGAGAGTTAATGGAAAAATAATATGCCCGAATTACTTTATTTTTCCAAGATTCGTGAGTTATGTAATGATTACTATCAACAGCGAATAACAAAAAATCAGTATGCAATATTTCGGAAAACACTTTTGGATGAAATTGATAAAGAAATAAATAATATTGATCCAATAGATACGGGGGAGAGTTCAGAGTCAGGTGTTGTTAACAAAATCATGTCATTTTTTACGAACTCGGATGAAGAGAAAATTTTATAAGTTTAATTTTTCTGTAATATTCAGAGTAAGTTCAAACAAAGATTAAATTATCAAGAGGGTATTTTATGGATGTTATAAAGTTTTTTCAGACCGGAGGGCCATTTATGTATCCTATATTAATAGTATTTGCGATTGGTCTCGCTATAGCCATTGAGAGATTTTTGTATCTGTCAAAGACTCATCGATTAACAATTAAGGTGTGGGCTCAATTGATCCCTATGCTCAGAGCTAGTGACTTTCAACGGGCTGTCAAATTAACTGAATCTATTAGAACGCCTCTTTGCAGTGTTTTGAGCTATGGTTTTTCACGGCACAGTGCTAACAAACGTCGTGAAATAATAGAGTCTGCTATGGAGGAAGGTATGATGGATGCCATGCCAGAATTGGAGCAGCGTACGCATTATTTAGCAACCTATGCCAATGTTGCTACGTTGCTAGGGCTTCTGGGTACCATTGTGGGCCTGATTCAGGCATTTACAGCTGTAGCCGCAGCTGATCCAGCAGAAAAAGCCGATTTATTGTCAGCCAGTATTTCGGTTGCCATGAATACAACAGCTTTTGGTCTGATGGCGGCTATACCGTTATTATTACTTCATTCCTACCTTGTGACTAAGACAGCACTTGTTGTCGGAAACCTCGAAAAGGCCGCAATAAAAAGCATTAATCTGATGGTTCAGGACTGAAGGTGAATTGATTATGAAGAGGCTTAGTAAAAAATATATAGCAGAAGCGCAAGAGCTTAATATTACGGCCTTCATGAATTTGATGGTAATTCTAGTGCCATTTTTGTTGATTACAGCGGTATTTTCCAGGATTACGGTATTGGAATTAAATTTACCATCTCTGAATTCCAAGTTAAAGGAACAGGATAAGGTTAAACTCCAGCTTGAATTGGTTTTGCGAAAAAACTCTTTTGATATACAGGATGTGAATTTAGGAGTTATTAAAAAATTTGAACGAAAAAATGGTGAGACTCGATGGGACTTGTTCAAGGATGTATTGGTTGAAATAAAAACTAGGTTTCCCGATGAAAATAATATAACACTCTTACTCGAACCGGATATTAATTATAAAACTTTGATTAGGGTCATGGATCATGTTAGAAGTGCAGATGTTGTACAGGGATTGAGTTTGGAAACAGTTGAACTATTTCCCAATATATCAATTGGTGATGCTGAGCAAGTTGTTGGTCAAGAAGGTTAAGTAAACGTGAAGTTGATGAAAATATCAAGCCGTGCACAACGCATGGTACAATTTAAAAAACTGCATGGCAAGGCAGGTTTGAATCTGGTTTCATTGATGGATATTTTTACTATCCTGGTGTTTTTTTTACTCGTAAGTTCTTCAAACATTCAACAATTACCAAATAATAAAAAAATAACCTTACCGACATCAGTTGCAGAAAAATTACCTAAAGAAACTATTGTCATCGCAATTACAAAAACAGCAATACTTGTTCAAGGAGTAGAAGTCGCGAAAATTGATATAGCGATAAAAAATGAGAAATTGGTAATTGTCAAACTTGAACAAGAGCTTAAATTTCACGCATCAAAAGTGACTTATTCCAGTGAGACGGGGGAAATCAATCGATCTGTTACCATCATGGGCGATGAAAATGTACCATATCAGCTACTACGAAAGATACTTGCGTCATGTCGTCAGGCTAATTATACACAGATAGCTTTTGCGGTTTTGCAAAAGGCTAAGGACAAGGATTGATGGCAGTTTTGACGTATGAATATCTGGCTCTGCAATGGACGCCTGTACGCAAACGAGATCATAGTTTTAATGTCTTGGCGACGATTATTGTTGCTGGATTATTATTTGTTGCTATTGTTATTTCCTCAATTAAACTTCCAGAAGAGGAGCGGAAGGCACGTACCGTTGTACCTGAGCGTATTGCAAAATTTATTCTCCAGAAGGAGAAACCAAAGAATGTTAAGCCTAAGCCTATACCAAAACCTAAAATAAGATTAAAACCAAAACGTACGGAAGCATTGAAAAAACCTCTTACAAAAAATCAGAAGAAAGCACGTAATAAAGCAGCCGATAGTGGCCTTCTGGCTCTAGGTAATGAACTTTCTGACCTTATTGATACTAGAAGCATTGATGCTATGGTTGGAAGAAAACTATCTAGTTCCAGTTTGGCGAGTAAAAAAGCTTCTGTTAATACGAATATTTTGACGGATGATGTTAACAGAGGAAGTGGTGGTATTTCTGTGAATGATGTGCCAACACTTATCGGCAAGACGGTACTAGACAACAAAGAAAGGCTGGAACTACAACAATCAATTATGTCCTCTAATTCAGGTAAGGTAGATAAACCTAAAAAACGGGGTTATCGAGGGGAGGGACTGCGTTCTGAGGAAGAGATTGCGATTGTTATGGATCAGAACAAAAGCCAGCTACATAGTCTTTACAGGCGGGCAAGACGGACAGACCCGGGTTTGAAGGGTAAAATTGTACTCGCAATTACGATACTGCCATCCGGGCAGGTATCAAAAATAGAAGTTCGCTCCAGTGAACTGAAGTCTCCTAGACTGGAAGCAAGAATTATTGCTCGTATCAAGCGCTTTAATTTTGGTGTCAGAGGGGTAGAAACTGTTACTGTTACCTATCCCATTGAATTTCTACCATCATGATAGATTCTAAAACATCGATTAGGTAATATATCTGTGAATTATGCACATATAGGTCGCGGTGATGTGTATGGTGAAATTGTAATTAATTCAATAGGTTGAGATTTCTTTTCTCAACTGATTACGCGTAAACCCAAAAAGCATCAGGATTAGTGAGGGTCTAAGATTGATTTTTTGCTCTATACATTATTAATTATATTTCTTACTTTTTCATAAAAGGATGATAAACTTGACATGAAGTCTAAAAATTAAACTGTCTGGCATTTGTGAAAAATATAAAGTACCGAAAGGGTCAAGTTTTAAGGGTTATTGATTATGTATCTTGAGCATTTTGGTCTGAAAGAATTTCCATTTAGTCTGGCGGCTGATCCCAAATTTTTGTATTTGGGCAAGTCTCATGCCCGTGTAAAGGCTCAGATTGAGTATGCTCTTTATATTCAGGATAGTCTGGTTGTCTTTACTGGTGAAATAGGTTCTGGTAAGACAACGTTGTTGCATGATGCATTAGCAAAATTTAATGACAATATCATTGTAGCAAAAATCCATCAAACCCAAATAAATGAAATTGAATTTCTTCAGCTTCTTCTTGCCGAGTTTGGCTTTGAGCTTTTTGAGGCTTCTAAAGTTGAGCTGTTAAATACGGTATCTACATTCCTAAAAGAAAAACTGCATGAAAGGAAGAAGGTTGTGCTCATCATTGATGAGGCGCAAAATCTGGGCAAACGGGTGTTAGAAGAAGTACGATTATTGTCTGATTTACAAAGTGGACATGAAAAATTACTTACCGTTGTAATAGTAGGGCAGCCAGAATTAAATGAAATTATCGACAGTCCTGGAATGGAGCAGTTTGTTCAGAGGATACGGCTTCGATTTCATATATCAGCTTTAACTGACGAAGAAATACCTGAATATATTCAACATAGGCTAAATGTGGCAGGTTATGGTAAGCCTGATTTATTCGGTGAAGATACAACTCGACTAATTCATACTTACACAGGTGGTCGTCCGAGGTTACTGAATATTCTCTGTGATTATGCGTTAATGAATTGTGCTGTTGAAAATAAGAATCAAGTTACCAGACAAGTAATTGAGGAGGTGCTGTCAGAATTGCAGTGGCAGCCGTATGAGCAACGCTTTGGCAGAATTAAAAGTTATTCTGCTTTGGATGCACATTCGGATATGCATAATATTGCCAAGTTAAATGTTACTAAAAATGATAAACAGATTGGCACTTTTGATTTAGATAAGGAATATTTTTCGATAGGTAGAAGGGCTGATAATGATTTTTTAATTGATGATAAAAAAGTTAGCCGTTATCATGCCCAGATTGTAACTAATGATGGTGAGTCATATTTAAGAGATTTGGATAGTACGAATGGTACTTATATCGGCTCAGATCTGGTTGAGACACATCATTTAACCGATGGTGAAATTTTCACAATAACGGATATTTCTTTTCACTATATAAAAGCATCGGGTGATGAAGTGAGTACTGAAGAAAAATTTGGGAAGATTCTCGAGTATCGCAAGCCTAAAAAGAATAATAACTAGTTTCTCATATATTGAGTATACGCTAACTCTAGTACAGATAAAAAAACTCCATTTGTGTACCTGCTAATTCTAGGATATCCCGGTCATTTAGCGTTGTGGAATCATGGTTAATTGGGTGTTGGTTTAGTAAAGGGCATTCGTCAGGTTTTTTGGTATGGGCTGTTTTTATGGTGGAAATTGAATAACCATCGATATTGCGGCTAATCATTGCCAGTTTATGACCATTAAAACCAAGTGTGTTAAATGGTTTTCGCAGCTCCAGAACTTTTTTGGCCATTGGTCCATTTAATATACGAACGGCAGCAAGGCGCTCCCCCTTTTTTATGATAGACGCGGAGCTGGTATCAATGATCTGTGTATCTTCTATTTCCGCCCTAATAAACATAGTGGGTTCATAGTCATTGTTTTCCTCGCAGAAGAATGTAAATTGATAATTACCTGTTTGAATAGTATCACCATGACCTAATTGTGATTTGGCTATACGAGCACCATTTAGTAATGTTCCATTGGTGCTTCCTAAATCGTCAACATAGGTGTGTTCACCCATAATAGTGATCAATGCATGCCTACCGCTGATGGTCAGGTCATTCAGTTGAATATCATTACCGTGCTTTCGTCCGATACTTATACTATCTTTGTCAATCTCATATTCGCGTATGACAGCACCATCGAGTGTCAGAATTAGCTTTGCCATCATTCTATGCCTGTTACATTTATTGTATTACCAATTGTACTTGAAGAACCAGAGGAAGATGGCCCTTGATCATTTTCACTTATTTCGTTTTCACTTCTGAAGTGTTCAAACTCTGTTTTGTTTCTTGATTTTAGGTAGGCTTCCTTCCTTGAAATAATTTGGGCATCAAGTAATTTCCGTATTGCGGTATCCATGCGTTGCATCCCCTGTATTGCACCGCTTTGAATAATATTATCTAGCTGATCTGTTTTGCCTTCGCGAATTATATTCGATACTGCAGCATTATTTATCATAATTTCAAGAGCAGCAATTCGAGATTTTCGGTCAGCAGTAAGTAATAATTGCTGTGAAATTACGGCAATCAGTGAAGTTGATAGCATTGTCCTTACATATGGCTCTTCGCCAGCTGGAAAGACATTAATTATTCGGTCGACAGAAGAGGCGGCTCCATTGGTGTGAAGTGTGGCGATAACCAGAATACCGGTTTCAGCAGCGGTGAGGGCTAGATGAATGGTTTCCAGATCACGCATTTCACCTATTAATATTACGTCAGGGTCTTCTCTCAGAGATGAACGTAGTGCATCTGAAAATCCAGCAGTATGTGAACCAATTTCCCTCTGGCTCATCAGGCATTTTTTATTTGGATGGATAAATTCTATTGGATCTTCAATGGTTATAATATGACCATTTTTTTCGCTGTTGATGAAGTCAACCATAGCCGATAGGGTTGTTGATTTGCCAGACCCTGTTGGTCCTGTAACCAGAATTAAGCCTTTTTGCTGTCGACATAGGTTTTTTAATACCGGTGGTAAGTTAAGGTCGTTAAGTTTTTGGATTTGATTTGGAATGGCACGAAAAACTGCACCGATGCCCCCAAGGTGTTGAAAAATATTGACACGGAATCGTGCCATATTTTCAACTTCATAAGCAAAATCAGCGCCACCCTCTTGTTCGTAGATAGTTTTAATACCTGCGGGCATGATTTCGTAAAGGAGCTCGGTGGTTTCTTTGCTTGTTAACTCACGGTATTTAACAGTAAACGTTTCACCATGAAGGCGGATTCTGGGAGAGTTTCCTGATACAAGATGCAGATCAGAACCACCTTGTTTTATCACCAGTTCCAGAAAGGCATCGATTCTATTCATGTCAATTTATGGCTAAGTTAATTTGTGGCAGCAAATCTGGATTTGTTATATATCTTTGAAATTGTTTCTTATCCAATGCATGGATGTAGGTATCATCTGGATCAATTTCTTTATTTTTTAATGCTTCAAGTAGAGCTTGATCCATAAGTTGCATCCCAAGCTCTTTACCAGTTTGTATGGAGCTTGGGATCTGAAATACTTTACTGGATAAAATAAGTCTTGATATTGCAGGAGTGTTAATCATGATCTCTACAATGGCTTTACGGCTTCGACCATCGGCAGTTCTGACTAGTTTCTGGCTGATTACGCCTTTTAAATGTTGTGATAGGAACGTTGTAGCAAGAGACTTTTGCATTGTTGGCATAGCATCAATAATCCTGTCGATCGTTTTCACTGCTGAAGTGGTATGTAATGTGCCGAGTACCAGATGACCGGTTTCGGCAGCCGTCATGGCCATTGATATGGTTTCGGGGTCACGCAATTCGCCAACAAGGATAACATCTGGATCTTCTCGTAATGCTGCGCGTAATCCTTCAGCAAAATTTTTAACATGAGTACCGACGGTACGTTGTATTATTAAGGACTGTTTACTCTTATGTACAAATTCAATGGGATCCTCGAGTGTAATAATATTATAACGGCGATTATTATTTAGCCAGTCAATCATCGATGCAAGCGTGGTGGATTTTCCTGTCCCTGTTGCTCCAGTTACAAGTATGAGTCCTTGGTTTGTATGTAGGAATTTTTCTATAATTGAAGGCAGCCCTAATTCAGTTAGGCTGGGTATCTTGGGTGCTATAGTCCGCAGACTTGCACCGATGCCTTTAAATTTACGGTATAAATTTACTCTGAATCTGCCAACATCTTCATGTTCATAGGAAAAATCAAGATCTTGACCAGATAAAAATATAGTCTTCTGCTCTGGAGTTAAAATCTCATAGACTAGTTCTTCAAGTTCAGTATCTGAAAGATTTCGGTATTTAATGGTTTGTAATTCACCGTGTAAACGAATAAGAGGAGGGCATCCAACTGCAAGGTGAATATCCGAGCCACCTTGTTCTCGCCCAAGTTTAAGAAAGGCATTGATTCTGGCCATTATGCCGCTTCCTTCTTTAGGAGGTATTCCAGATCATGTTGCATTGCGGTGATGTCTTGATAGCGGTCATCAGGGTTGGTTGCTATGGCCTTCATAATAATGGCATTAAGCTCATTACTAATTTTCGGATTTGCCTGGTTGGCTGGTTTAGCATTACCTTCAACATGTTTAAATAATGTCGCCATATGATCTTCTCCTTTGTATGGAGGATGGCCGGTAAATATTTCATACATTAGAATACCAAGGCTATATATATCAGTCCTGGCATCAATTGTTCTGGCGCGAACTTGTTCAGGGGCCATATAAGTGGGGGTGCCTACAAGAATTCCGCTTTTGGTTAGCCGGGCATCTGATTGGCTGGCAGCAGCAGCGAGACCAAAGTCAACAACTTTCACTAGATTATTCTCTCCAACCAGAATATTAGCAGGTTTGAGATCGCGATGTACCACTCCGGCATTGTGTGCGACTGCCATGGCTTTGCATATATCACAGAAAATTTGTTTAATTCGAGTATGGTCTCTTGTTCGTTTTGTTTTTATTTCATAGGCAAGAGAATGACTTGAAAAATACTCCATTGAAATGGCATATGATTTCCCAAATGTGATGAAGTCGTATATACGGATGACATTTTCATGAGTTATTTTTCTTGCGAAGCGAAGTTCATGAATAAAGCGTTGAATAACACTTTCATCTGAGGCCATGTGTG
Organism: Gammaproteobacteria bacterium; assembly: GCA_022712915.1. Taxonomy (GTDB): domain Bacteria; phylum Pseudomonadota; class Gammaproteobacteria; order UBA6429; family Thiohalophilaceae; genus JAHEDB01. Next base: position 38,052 of record JAFLJQ010000251.1, read on the forward strand.
GGTTGAGAAATTTCAGAATGATATCCTCATTGACCATCATATCTTTGACGAGTACGACTACACCGAAGGCTCCTTTACCAACTTGACGGATAATTTTATAACGTTCGGCAAGTACCTGATCTGGTTTTAATTTGGCAGCGTCAATAATGTGTGCTGTATAGATGTCTGATGTCTCAGTGGTATTTGAGAGGTCAATAACAGAGTTTTTATCCTCAGTAATAACTGTTTCATCAACACGTCTGTTTGTATCATGTCCCGCGATATGCGCAACAATGGTTTTTAATGTTGAGTTAGCCAGATCCTTAAATGCAGTATTTGAGTTTATGGTGAGTTGTTGTAATGCATTTTTGACAAGAGGTAGCATTTCCTCATCAGTTAGTATGGCAAGTGCTTGTAAAATATCCTTGCCCCATTTGTCTTGTGATTTTGACAAAATTTGGAGTAGTGGTTTGATGGCCGTTTTATCGTTCAAGGAGGCAATGGATTGTATCGCTACAGGTGCTGACTCAGGATGTGTCTTAATCATTTTTAGAAGTGAAGGGACAACTCTTTTGTCACCGAGCTGCCCCAAGGCATCTGCCGCACGTTCGCGCACCCACCAGTCATCATCACTTAAGGCTTTGGCAAGGTGTACAACGGCTCGTTTGTCCTTAATTGAATTAAGAATTTCAACGGCTGTGCGACGTAAAAATTCATCTTTATTTTTAATCAGTTCTAAAACCGCATCAACAACTTTTGGTCCTCCAATACTTCCCAGAGCATCTGCTGCACGTACTTTGACCCACCAATCTTTGTCGCGCATGGCAATTAACAAATCATGGATAGCGCTGGGATCACCGACTTCATTTAATACTTCAACGGCAGCTCTGCGCACATATTCTGATTCGTCTTGTAATATATCGATTAGGTATTTTACGGTAGTTGGATCCTTTATTTTTGTTAGTGCGTCGATGGCTTTGCTTTGTACGGTAAGATCTGGATCCTTGAGTAATTGACAAAGTGGTTTGGCTGGTACCGGTATACTGGTTTCTCCCAGACCTTCAATAGCCGCTTGCCGGACATTTTTGTTGGGATCATTAATTGCCTGAAGTAGAGCATCACATACAGACTCTGTATGAAACCGTGAAATAATTTTTATTATGTTAAAACGAATATTCAGGTCAGGACTGTTTGCATATCGAAGTAGATCATTTAAATGGGATTCTTGTGCAACCTCATCAAGTACTTTTAAAATCATGAGGCGAATATTTTTTTCTACATTGTTTAGCATGCCTAACAGGATTTTGACACTTAATTTTCCTTGATGAGCGAGTAATATTTGAACGAGGACATTTTTGGGAATATCCGGGTCGTCAAATAATTCAAAAAGTCTGTTTGGATCATATTGTCTTGAATTGGCAAGTATCCGCATTGTGCCTGCTATTATGCGGCCATCTTGATTGGCCAATCCATCCACATAATGGGACAGAGTTCGGTTATCAAGCATGGAGATAAGTAGCTGCTCGATGGGCGAGTTAGCGGGAGATTCACCTAATGCATGGATTAATTTTGGTATCGCCTGAGCGCCTATTTGTTTTAATTTGGCGACAGCTTCTTTGGCTTCCAGGCTATGTATACTTGAACAGCCGAGAAGTGTATCTATTGCTTTATTTGCTTTAAATCCTTTAATTAAACTCATGGTTGTTTATTGCTATATATAAATTGCCCATACCTCAGACAGAATTTATGGTGCTTGGTTGATGATCCAAGCAGTTCGTTCTCATTGCTACGCTACTTACTAAAACGATCAGCCTTCTGCCTCTTATACCCAGTAACCACTCTAGCCACTTATATATGTACACATGTTTAATTATAACCTTAATATATTCCTGACGGGGAGAAATATGAGAAAAACTTGAACCTTGAGGGCATAAAAATACCTAGTTATCAAAAGCTTGCCGGGATTAAGTTATTCCGGTGTTGAATTACTCCTAATTGAGTATCCTTCCTGCTCGGATATAACGTTTTTGCCAATAGGGGTTATCCAGATTGGCAATTGACACCGATTTTCCCGATGAAGGGGCATGGATAAAGCGGTTATTCCCAAGGTAGATTCCTACATGGGATACTCGGGAGCGATAAATGCGGAAAAATATTAGATCACCTTGTCTCAGGTGTTGCCTTGAAATAGGCTGAGACTGCTTAAACTGGCCATAGGCTGTTCTGGCAAGGCTTAGCCCTGCTTGTTTAAAGCTATAATACACTAGGCCACTGCAATCAAACCCTCCGGTAGGTGACGCCCCTCCATTCTTGTATTCAGTCCCTAGTTGTTGCCTGGCGGTGTTGATAACTCTGCTTGTGTCTATCGGCCGTTTACCCTCTGCAGTCAGGGCTATTTTGGGCTGGCTACAGGCGGTCAGAGACATCAAAATGCAGGTAAAACCAAGATATATTAGGAGTTTATCTGTCATGGGGTAATCTCTTAATTGTTGATTTGTATCACAATATTAGATAATACTATTATTTGTTTACAATTCAATTAACTTTTTAATAATCATAATGTTAGCAGCTTCTTATCATGATTTTAACACAATAAGCTCATGTTTTTTGCGTGAAAAGGTTGATGTTGCTTAAAAAATGACCGATATTGTAGGCCATGAAGATTGAATTACGCCCATATTAACTGAGTATTAAATTATGGATCCATCCACTGTATCAGGTCGGGATAGGAACAAGGATATCGCTAGTCCCCCGCCAACTCGAAATCCGTCACGCCAGGCCCGTGCCCGGCAAGCGGAAGTGGATAATGCTGTTCAGCAGGAACGTCGGGTGGCTAATAACCGAGAAGCGATGAGACGCCAGGCTAGCGCTGCATTTCGGGAAAGTGTTGAACGGGATCGGGCTGTGGAAAGACAGAATATGCAGGCCGGGGTAGAAAAAATGGTTCGTTCGGTAGTTCGTAAAGAATCTGCTCAAACGGAACAGAGTCGTGCACAGGACAATTCCCATCAAAATGAACTGCATGAACAAGATCAATATGTTCGTGAAAAACTCAAATCAACTTATAGCTCAACGGCCAGTGAATCGCCTCGCGATGAATCCCAGCAGCCATCCCCCTCTCAACGGCAGCAACAACGTGCTATTGACGATTACCAACAGTCCACTCGTAATAGTATTGACCGCGCTGTTGAATTGGTTATTTAGGACGATTAAAAATCATAATTGCATGAGGCTACAGTCAGGTTGATGATCTGAACGGTTTTGTGCCAAGCATTCGAACTGAATCATACTAATACCGTCTAAGCGGTACTATAATAAAAACTTTATCCTTGTAAGCATTATTGAGCCTTTGTATGGTCAAAAGACGTCCGACGCGTAAACGTAAACCAGCACAACAACAGAAAAAACAGTCTTCTAGGAAAAAACAAGGCAAAAAAAGTCGTTTTCGTCGTTGGCCACATTTGCGTAAAATAATTCTTGGCTTGTTTGTTTTGTCTCTGGCCTATGTGGTTTATCTGGATACCATTATCCGTGTCAGTTTTGAAGGGAAGCGTTGGGCTTTGCCCGCCCATGTCTATGCCCGTCCGCTGGAACTTTATCCCGGTGTCAGGTTGTCAGCATCCCAGTTTAATCTTGAACTGGAGCGTCTTGGTTATCGTTATACCTACCGGCCAACTGAACCGGGCAGCTATACTCGGCAGGACGATCGTTTTTACCTGATTAGTCGTTCTTTCCAGTTCTGGGATGGTAAGGAACCTTCTCGTCAGCTAGATATTCATTTTGAGAATGGTCGACTGGAGAGCCTTAGAGAGGCAGGCCTTGATAAGGATTTGACGCTGGCACGCCTCGATCCCCCCCGTATTGGTGGTATTTACCCAACACACCATGAAGACCGTATTCTGGTCCAGTTGCAAGATACTCCGGCATTGTTGGCCAAGGCGTTGACGACAGTCGAAGATCGTAATTTTTATTCTCATATTGGTCTGGATGCACGGGCGATTGCCCGGGCCTTGTGGGTCAATTTGACTGGTTCCGGTGGTCTGCAGGGTGGCAGTACTCTTACTCAGCAGTTGGTAAAAAACTTTTTTCTCACTAATGAGCGAACCCTGTGGCGTAAGGTGAATGAGGCTCTGATGGCCTTGTTGTTGGAATGGCACTACGACAAGAATGAGATCCTGGAGGCCTATTTTAATGAAGTGTATCTGGGGCAGGATGGTCGTCGTGCCATACACGGTTTTGGTCTGGCGAGCCGGTTCTATTTTGATAAACCAATAGAACGGTTGAGTTTACCTGAGATTGCCGCCCTGGTGGCCATGATTCGTGGCCCTGGTTATTATCACCCTAATCGTCATCCTGATCGCTTGCTGGAGCGCCGTAATCTGGTGCTTGAATTGATGTCCAAGCATGGGGTGATCAGTAAGGCACAGTATGGATCGGCCAAGCGGTCTGTCCTGGGTGTAATTCAGGATCGGGCTAGTGGAGGGAGTTCTTACCCGGCCTTCATGGATTTGGTTAGACGGCAATTGAGAGAGGATTACCGTGACACAGATTTGACGTCAGAGGGTTTGCGTATATTTACGACCCTTGACCCCTGGGTGCAGGACAGCGTTGAAGAAACGGTCAAGCAACAGGTCAAGTCACTTGACCAGAAAAGAGCCCTTAATGGACAACTTCAGGTGGCCGTGATCCTCACCAATACCACCAATGGAGAGGTCTTGGCCATGTTGGGCGATCGCACACCGGGCTATGCCGGGTTTAACCGGGTGCTTGATGCCAAACGACCTGTTGGTTCGCTCATGAAACCCGCCGTGTATTTAACGGCTATTGAGAAGAGTGGTCAGTATAATCTACTCAGCCTTGTCGATGATGCCAGTATTAGCCTGAAGGCGCAGGGCGGCATCGTTTGGTCACCAAAAAATTATGATGGTAAAAGCCATGGCAAGGTGCCGCTTTACGCCGCTTTGGTCAATTCCTATAATCTGGCTACGGTACGTTTGGGCATGCAGTTAGGTTTTGAAGCCATTGAGAATACCTTGCAACGTTTGGGTATTCAAAAATCAATTCCGCCTTACCCTTCCATGCTGCTGGGGGCTATTGAACTCTCACCTATTGAAATTGCGCAGATGTACCAAACCCTCGCAGCCGGGGGGTTTCGTACTCCCTTGCGAGCGATTCGAGAGGTTATGACGGCCGATGGCCAGCCTCTGCAACGCTATCCCATACATGTTGAGCAAACCGTTGACGGTAAATCGATCGCCGTATTGACCAGTGCCATGCAGCAGATCATGCGAAACGGTACAGGCAAAGGGGTGAGACAGTTTTTCCCGGATGACGTGGAATTGGCCGGTAAAACGGGTACCACGGATGAGTTACGGGATAGTTGGTTTGCCGGTTATGGCAGTGATTATCTGGGCATCGTTTGGCTGGGAACCGATGATAATCAGCCGATTCATCTTTCCGGTAGCAGTGGAGCCTTGGTCGTATGGGGTGATATGATGCAGCGCTTGCAGATTCAATCCCTGTTGCCCATGGCGCTCGAGGGGGTTGAGGTTTTGCCGATTGACCCTGATTCATTGCTGATAGCGGGGGATGGTTGCAGTAAAACGGTGAATTTGGCCTTTATCAAAGGCACGGCACCTGATCGCTACGCAGATTGTGCTGGTGGTGGACAACGATAGGACTTGAGTGATTGATAATGAAACAGCTGTACTATATTTTATTTGCTAGTTTGGTTTTATTGTTAAGTGCCTGTAGTAGTCCCCCACAAAAGCAACCCGCTGGCTTTGAAGTAGGGGAAGAGGTGCCACAAGGTGAGCAAATTCTGCCTAGTTCCCGCACCAGTAAAACCGTACTGGCACTGCTAGATAATGCCCGTCAGGCCGCTAAATCCGGTCAGTTACATAATGCTGAGTCACAGCTGGAACGGGCGCTACGCATTGAACCGCGTAATGCCGTACTTTGGCATTACATGGCCAAGCTCCGTTTACATCAGGACAGAATTTCCGAAGCCGCCGGTCTGGCGGCCAAATCTAACAGCCTGGCGGGTAAAAACCACAGTTTACAGGCAGATAATTGGCGCATTATTGCTCATGCCCGTCACCAGCAGGGTGACGTAGCCGGTGCCCAGCAGGCACAGAACAAGGTTGAGCAACTCAAGCCGCAATAGTTTCAGATCGTTAATTTCAATCTGGTGACTGGTCGAGGCTGTTTTTGTTACACTCCCGATCATGCACATCAATAAACCATCAAATTTCATGAACATTAGGCCACCACGATGACCGCAGAGCACGATCAGAGTAATGGTAAAGGGGTCTATTCTGTTGATAAGCTGATTAGTGAGGCGCGTCATTTGGCCGCAGAATATCGGCGCACCACGGGGCAACCTCTCGGTATCAGTAGTGAGATCGCCCAGCACGATGCCTGCAATCTGCTCAATCTTGAGCCGGTTAAGGATGCGAGTTGTGGTTTCGATGCCATTGGCCGAGGGGATAGACAAGGACTCCATATACAGATCAAAGGCCGGGTCATCTTTGATGAGGCTAAAAAGAATCAGCGTATCGGCCAATTAAAAGTTGAACAGGACTGGGACAGTATCATGCTGGTGCTGATGGATGAAAATTATGAAACCGAATCTATCTACGAGGTCGATCGAGATGTCTTGCTGGAGGCCTTGAATGATCAAACGGGAAGCAATCGCAGCAAACGTGGTGCGATGTCCGTGGCGAAGTTTAAAAACCTTGCCAGTTTGGTCTGGGCCCGTGAGGAAGGGACGGTAGAAAATGAGATTTGGGACAATCAATCTGGTGCCTGAGTCATCGATATTAAGTCGAACTGAAACATGACGCTTTCTGTAAAGGACGTTCTGTCCGATTCTGGCCCACTTGCGGCCTCGTTGCCAGGTTTTGCTCCTCGTCTGCAACAGCAGCAAATGGCCGAGGCCATTGAAAAAGCCCTGGGTGAAAAATCGTTATTGGTGGCCGAGGCGGGTACGGGCACAGGCAAAACCTTTGCATATCTTGTCCCCAGCCTGTTGAGCGGTAAAAAAATACTGATTTCTACCGGCACCAAAAACCTGCAAGATCAGCTCTATCATAAAGATATTCCTTTGGTGCAAAAGGCGCTGGGCATTCCGGTATCAGCGGCCTTGCTAAAGGGGCGAGCCAATTATTTATGTCCGCAACGGCTGGAATTGGCCTTTGAGGACAATCAAAGTCTGATTAGACCGGTTATTGATAAATTGCGCCGTATTGCGGAGTGGGGTGGGCGCACTCGCATAGGGGATCGGGCTGAAGTAAATGATATTGCCGAAGATGATATTATCTGGTCGCGGGTAACATCGACCGCAGATAATTGTCTTGGCCAGGAATGTCCGAGTCTGAATGATTGTTACCTGGTCAAGGCACGTCGTGCGGCACAAGCGGCGGACATCGTGGTCATCAACCATCATCTTTTATTTGCCGATATGTCGCTACGTGAACAGGGTTTTGGTGAACTGCTGCCCATGGCCGATGCCGTAATACTCGATGAGGCCCACCAGTTATCTGAAGTGGCATCGTCCTTTTTTGGGATTGCGCTCAGTGGTAATCAATTGCTAGAGCTGGCTCGTGATAGTGAGGCGGTCTTTCACAAAGAAATTCACGAAGGCCATGAATTGCCCAAGGCCTGTGATGAACTGAGCAAAGCGGTACGCGATATGCGTTTGGCCATGGGTGTGGCGCAACGACGCGGTCGTTGGTTGGAGTTTCAGCATAACAAGGCATTACAAAATACAATTCAGACTCTCGCGACCAGTCTGGTCAAGTTACATAATTTACTTGAACCCCTTGCTGAACGCAGCAAGGATCTGGAGAGTTGCTATCGGCGTTGTCTGGATTTAAGTGAGCGGTTTACATTAGCTACAGGGCAGCCGGATGACACCTACATCCACTGGTTTGAAACCCACAAGCGTAGCTTTGCCATACATCTTACACCACTGGATATCAGTGAAAACTTTCAGGCCCACCTGAAGGCTATGCCAGGGGCGTGGGTGTTCACCTCTGCAACGCTGAGTGTCAACGGTGGTTTTAATCACTTTGTCAGTCAACTGGGTTTGCACGAGGCCACCACAAAAAGCTGGGATAGTCCGTTTGATTTTCAAAGGCAAGCCATGCTTTATTTGCCCAACAACCTGCCAGAGCCGAACCAGAGCAACTATACCTCGGCCGTCGTTGAGGTAGCCAAGCCGGTACTTGCGGCCAGCGGCGGCCGGGCCTTTATGTTGTTTACCAGTCATCGAGCCTTGCGAGAGGCGGCAGAGTTGCTCAAAGACCAGTGTGATTATCCCGTATTGATTCAGGGGGATGCCCCAAGAGATATGTTGCTGGAACAGTTTCGTCGTGCCGGTAACGCCATCTTGCTGGGAACCAGCAGTTTTTGGGAAGGTGTGGATGTGCGGGGTGAAGCCCTGTCCTGTGTGATTATCGACAAATTACCTTTTGCTTCGCCCGGTGATCCCGTTTTGCAAGCCCGCCTGGAGGCCATGCGGCATCAGGGGCAAAACCCCTTCATGGATTTTCAGTTGCCCCAGGCCGTCATCATGCTCAAGCAAGGAGCCGGGCGTTTGATTCGGGATGTGAATGATACCGGTGTGTTGATGATCTGTGACCCGCGTATGAAGAGCAAACCCTATGGACGGATCTTCCTTGCCAGTTTGCCCAACATGCGGCAGACAAGAGACATCAGTGATGTTGTTCGGTTTTGCGAATACATGAAACATTTGAATGATCAGGTTAGCGTTGATGAAGCTGCTTGCGATTGATGCCGCCACCGAGGCCTGTTCGGTTGCCCTGTTAGTCGGGGATGTGATTTATGAACGTTATGTCGTCTTCCCCAGAGGACACTCCAAACTGTTGTTGAACATGGTGGATGAGATCCTGACTGAGGCCAGTGTCAGCCTGAAATCGCTGGATGCGATTGCCTTTGATCGTGGACCGGGCTCGTTTACCGGTGTCAGAATAGGAACCAGTGTCACTCAGGGGCTGGCCTTTGGAGCAGACTTGCCGGTGATCCCCGTTTCCAGTCTGGCGACCATCGCACAGGGTGTATGGCGCGAAGGGGGACATAAGCAGGTCTTGTCGGTGATCGATGCGCGTATGGCCGAGGTCTACTGGGGATATTATAGTGCCGAACAGGGCATCATGACCTTGCAAGGTGCTGAACACATCAGTAAAGCCGAGGCGATTACCCCAGCGAAGGGACAATGTTTCGGAGCCGGTACCGGTTGGCAAGCCTATCAAGCAACGTTGCAGATGGCAATGCAGTTGCAAGGGACATTGGGAGTGGAGGGCAAATGTGTGGGGTTTGACCCCGACCGCCTACCCCATGCCGTGGATATTCTGAGTTTGGCCAAACCCCTGTTTGAGGCCAGAGAATATGTTCCCGCGGAGCAGGCCTTGCCAACATATTTAAGAAATGAAGTTGCCAAGAAGCAATCTCAGGTATAATCGGTTCACACAGTTGGTCATGAATTAAGGGCCTGTCTAAAACAGTATATTTCAGACAAGTCTTAAATACCAAAGCTTGTGAGGAGAAAGGCAGTGGCAATGCGATTGGGTGTTTTATTTTTAGCGTCGGTGTTGTTCATTCCGGCATACAGTCAGGCTGAAATCCCCCTGGTATCAACCGAGTCGAGTCAACCTCCAAATAATATACAGATTGCAGAGGCTACAACCACCGCCCCCGTTACACCTAAGGCCAACGATGAAGGCATGATTTATGTCAAAAAACGCCGCAAACCGCTCTCCATTTTATATAAAAGAATTTTTACTGCACTGGAACATAATGGTTATTTTATTCTGATTGAACCCAACATTGGCAAAAATCTTTCTCATTTTGCCCAGCGCTGGGGCAGTAATTACAACAAAAACAAGCTGGAAGAAATCCGCAGCATGGTATTCTGCAACGCTTGGTTTGCCAATAAGGTAGGCAATGCTGATCCCCATATGTTAGCACTGTGCCCGTTGCGTATCACCTTAATCCAGAAGGGCAACCTGACCACCATCGTGTTTGTCCGCCCAGGCAAAGTTGCGGTAGACAGTCCAGCCAGGGATGTGGCAGAAGAGTTGGAGAAGGATATCATCCGTATTATCGAAAACGCCGTTTAAAACGCAACGAGGGCTTGCAATACGGCGTTAAAAACTATTTTCAAAATGCTCACTTACAGAAACGGAATTCACTCTCGCCCGTCCATGGGCTTTGTGAAATAAGCACATCCTTGTGCAAAGCTCCGCTTTTGAAAATAGTTTTTGTCTTGCTTTGCTTTACAAGCCCTCGTTGCGTTTTATATTAATAGCAATAAATATTCAACCACTAAGTCATCAAGGCTCCAAGTAAAACAGAACGGGTATAACCTTTTTGTACATGTTGGGGTTCAAATGAGTTATTACGATTCATACTCGTTTTTCAATCTGTTGATAAAAAACAAAAATAGCGCTGTGATTTTTCTCTGCTGAGATCATTTGTGATTTACGTAGTCAGCACTGAAAAAAGTCTGGGTATTTGTTTTACCCATATCGACGGACGAGCGGAGTCACAATTGGCTTGTGAAATGCTATCCCCCCTTTTAATATGCGACAAAAATCATTTAACAAGCTGTTTAATGCGTAAAAAAGCAGCACAAAAAAATGGACTAACCATTTTTTCAAGTTCCAGGCACTCGCAGCCATCAATAAATTTAAAGGGTCGCCCAACTCGCCTTTCAGATAATTTCTCGACAATCTGAAGTCTTGTTTTAAGTGACCAATAATGGGTTCGATGGCGGCACGCCTGCGACACTGTTTTCTTTTTTTGTCTCGTTGATATCGGTTGTCTTTTTTGAGTGCTTTCTTCGGTAAAATAATGTCTGTTCCGTTCACTTCATTTTTGCCACGGTAGCCTCGGTCACAAACCGCTTGCTTAACGGCTTTGCCGCGTGAAGTTTCGATATGCTCCAGCACTTCAGGTAGTGTGTGACTATCGTGATAATTATTTGGGTGACTCACTACACCAACAATAATATTTGTTTTAGCGGTTGATGCCACAGAGGCTTTGCTGCCATATTCATACTGAACGTGATCTTTTCCTTTGGCCATGCAATACACTTGTGGCTCATGCAAAGAATAGATTTTGTTCTTATCCTTGGATTGTTGTGACAGCACTTTTCATACATCAAAAAATCAGCCTGATAACACTCAAATAAAGCATATTGGGGGAGTGTACGACGTAATTCTCTGATCAATGCATTGGCGATGGTTCTAAGGCGTTTAAGTGCGCGCGTTGCTTTTTTTCTTTTTTTAACATGACGGAAGTGTCGAATATCCAAGCGCAATCCTTTCACTTCTTTTACAAACGTTCGGCGTTGCTGAATACCCTGTGTTTTGGCTATTTTATTGAGTCTATTAATGATCTTGATCGCCAGTTTACTATCTGTGGGATAAGTGATATTTTTTTCCTGGACTGTCGTGTCAATATTTACCGCACTTTCTAAAGCTGCGCGACCATGTAATGCAATGCTCATTTGAAATATTTTTTCAGCACCTTCCTGACCAATGCGTTTTCAAAAATGAACCAATTCAGTTGAACAACAAGGTTGTGATCGTTGGAACGTTGTCATGCCACAAAAAGCCTGGTAGTAAGCGTTGCGTTTCCATTGCAAGACAACGGCTTCATCACTTAAATTTTCCAAATGTTTGAGTAGGCGTAAGCCCACCATTAAACGGATGGGTTTGCTTGGTGCACCAATATCTTTGCTGTCGTGTTTGGCAAAGGCATCATCGAAATCTTTCCAGGGAATAACCGAGGATAATTGTAATAATGGATCGTTGGGATCGAGCTGTATCAGTAGATCCGTGCCAAACAGGTTGGTTTGATGAAACTCGGTGCTTTTTGTGAGCA
>JAFLJQ010000041.1 GCA_022712915.1 Gammaproteobacteria bacterium
GCTTCATTTGCTGGTCAATGACCAGGGTGAAATACTGTCTATCAATATCACCACTGGAAATGTGGACAACCGCAAGCCTTTACCTGAGATGGTTAAGGCGCTCTGGGGAACGCTGTATGCTGACAAAGGCTATTTATCAAAGGTCTTGACGGATGATTTGGCTAGGCAGACGGTTAAATTGATCACCGGTATCCGAAAAAATATGAAACCCCAAATCATGTCGTTGTGGGATCGATTAATGTTGCGTAAGCGCTATATTATCGAAACCATTTTTGACTAACTCAAGAATATCTCCCAAATAGAACATACTCGGCATCGCAGTCCGATTAGTTTTATGGTTCTTCTGCTGGCAAGATTAATTGCTTATACCTTCCAACCTAAGAAACCACGGATTAGAGTCTCTCGTTCTGAAGAGCGGGCGCTTATGCAGATCTGAGGTTAGTTACTATCCAATCCGAGCTAAGAAAGCGATATCAAAAAACATAAAAAAACCGCATTGCTGCGGTTTCGTAGGTATTATTAAAAATATGCGACTAAACACAACCGGTTGGCTTGGGTAGACCACCATATTTAGTAATCGGCTTCATCGGCCCCGTCATCCACTGCTTAAACATCGCTTTCTGGTCCGCCCCCATGTATTTGGCAAATTTTCGAATCGGTGGAACTAAGCCGTTTTCTTCGAAATATTCACGCGCCTTTAAAACCTGCTCCCACTTATCATCGTCCATTTCAAAACCATCCGCCTCGGCCATGGCCTTACCAATCTCAGGTGTCCAAATACTCATATCGGCCAGATAACCATCACCATCACGTTCCGGAGCACTCATAACAAAAACCTCACGACTGTTAAATTAACGCTTAATAATAGCAACTATAAAACCATGTAAATTTATAAGTATTTAAGTATATCAGAGTGAAATTGTCAAGTATAATTTAGACTCTGTCCAAGAATTAAATATTCACCCAAATTCTATGCTGTAATGCAGGCAGACCGATCAATAAAATGGATTGCCCCAACCAATCAACTTTGAATATATCCAGTAGGCTTGCTGCGTAACATCTGGATAAAGGCCTCAGCGACCGGGTGATCCAGGCTGGAGCGGTTACGGGCAATCCACAGAGTACGTTTGATACGAAAACCCACCACCTTGATATGAAACAAACCGCCCTCGCGCACCTTGTCTTCCACGGCAAACTTGGGCAGGAAACTAACATGCTTACCGTGTGCCAACATCTCAACAATGGTATCCGTCGAACCCACTTCCATGGCAATGTTCAGATCGGTAATACCGATGTAGGTCAAGGCATCGTCCAATGCCACACGAGGTGAAGAACGGCGTTCACGTAACACATAACTCAGATCCTTCAATTCCTCTACCGGCAGCATACCGGAGCCAAACAGCACATGCCTCACCCCGCAAACCAGCCACAGCTCGTCGTCGGCCCATTTTTGTACCAACACATCCGGGTGGTCCGGTGCATACTCTAACAGCGCCAGATTGGCCATGCCCATGGCCAGATCAGCCTGGATCTGGCGGCTATAGGCCATCCGGCTTTCTACCTTGAATTGGGGGTATTGCTCCGAAAATTGCAACAATATATCCGGTAACAGGTGCTCACCGATGGAAAAGCTCACTTCCAGGCGCATACCCGTTTCACCCCGCGCCATGTGTTGTAGTTCTTCCCGTAGCGCCAGTTGGCGGTCAAGGGTCTGCACAGCCAGTACATAGACCTTTTCCCCTGCCTCGGTTAGCTTCAGACGATTTCCGCTACGCTCCATCAACTTCAGCCCATAACAGTTTTCCAATGCACGCAGACGTTTGGTTACCGCAGGTTGGCCGATATTTAGGATTTTAGCGGCAACGGATACGCCGCCTTTTTCAACCACCGCCCGTAGGGCTGCCCAGCCCTGTAAATCAGGTAGATTTTTATATTCCATATTGGAATCCTTTAAAAAGCCTACTTTTAATCATAAATAATAATATTTAACTTGTAAGTTATTATTATGAGTCGTATCTTGTTGATTTAAAAATATTTTTTAAATAATTCTTATAAACTTCAAAACCACTATTATTTTGCCTATATGGCAAATCAATTCTATACTGGAATAGTAGCAAGTACATAATTCTATTATCATAGAAACAATGGTTAAAATTTAACCATCTATGCCTATCCTCCCCCCTAGCAGTCAGGCCAAACTATGGCCTGTAAGGAAGTAGCCCGTATATGTCCGTCCTAGCGGCACCTCCGCCGTGTCGGTGCCGTGTATGTTTTCCTGCTTTGGACGCGCCCAATACAATGACGGCAAGGACCTTTCCACCGAAAACCTGCTTGATGTCCTGGTACATGCTGGCATACGTACGCTCTGGCGCGACAATAATTCAGACTCAAAGGAAGTGGCCCTGCGTGTACCCTATGAAGACTTCAAGACTTCCGAAAAAAACGTGCACTGTGATCCTGAATGCCGAGATATAGGCATGCTGGATAACTTGCAGACCTTTATTGATCAACATCCAACTAGAGATATCCTCATCGTACTGCATCAAATGGGCAATCACAGGCCAGCCTATCTACAAGCGCTACCCCAAGGCATTTGAACGATTCCCCCCTACCTGCCAATCCAACTCTACTGGACGAATGCAGTGCCGGGGAAATCAGTAACGCCTATGACAATGCCATTCTCTACACCGATTATTTTCTCGCCAAGACTATCGAACTGCTGAAACAAAATAACACTACATTCGAAACCTCTATGCTCTATATCAGCAACCATGGCGAATCACTCGGTGAAATAACGAAATACAAATATTCACAGTAAACTGATACGGGCTACTCACTGTCTGGCAAGCAATATCTTACTTGCCAGACAGTGACTATTTCATAATCCAGCCCTGATGATATACCATGTGCCGAGATTAAATGGCTCTCATCTGACCCCGCTTTGAATAGAGAATAAAATGCCCGATAACCCGCCAAGCATATTGAATAGTTTACTCCAGGCGTTGGAACCCGTTATCGGCTTTATTAGCGAGTATCCTACAACCCAATCACTTGCTATTTTTATTCTGGCACTGCTGACAGCCAAACTAGCAACCACTATTTTGACACGTGTTATTGGCCATTTGGCAAAACGCACCCATTTCCAATGGGATGACAAAGTAATTATTCTCTTACATCGCCCTCTATTCTGGAGTGTAATCTTCATCGGCCTGTTAACCGCGATATTGCCTCTACAGCTGCCCGCTGGCGCAAACAGTGTAATTCAATCCATTATTGCCACTTTGTTTGTCATCCTTTGGTCAGGGTTTGTTGTAAGTATCTCGCGTGTCATCCTGCATAGTATGAGTAGCCAAACACATGCACAATCTCTAGTTCAACCCCAGACCCGGCCCTTGTTTGAAAACCTCGGTTTTATCCTTATCTTAATCATTTCGGTATATTTTATTTTCCGTGTCTGGCACATCGACATGACGGCCTGGCTGGCCTCTGCCGGGATTGTCGGTATTGCCATCGGTTTTGCCGCCAAGGATACCCTGGCCAACCTTTTCTCCGGCGTATTCATTCTTGCCGATGCGCCATACAAACTAGGTGATTATGTGGTACTGGATAGTGGTGAACGAGGCAAGGTCACGACAATTGGTCTGCGCAGTACCCGCCTGTTAACCCGGGACGATGTAGAGATCACCATACCCAACGCCATCATGGGCAATACCCGCATCATCAATGAATCTGGCGGCCCACATGAAAAATTTCGTATTCGTGCCAGTGTCGGGGTAGCCTACGGATCCGATATCGATCAAGTCAAGGGCATCCTGATGGATATTGCAATAAGCGAACCACACGTCTGCACGGAACCTGAGCCACGTGTTCGATTCAAAGCCTTTGGTGCATCAAGCCTGAATGTTGATTTATTATGCTGGGTCAATAACCCCGAAGAACGTGGCCGTGTACTTGATGCCCTGAATACAAACATTTATAAGCGCTTTCGACAAGAAAATGTCGAGATACCCTATAGCAAACATGATTTATATATAAAAGAAATGCCAAACAAATAAGGTCTGTCCATCTTATTTTCTATCATCAGCCTGACATTTGTTCAATATGAAATAACTTAACAGCAAAACCATTCCAGCCATAACTAACAACTCATAAATAAACCCCAAAAATTAATATGATCACATAACCTGCACATCAAAGATAATAACTAATGTTTAAAATGCTTGATTAGATCCTGTAATGCATCGGCAATCCCAATTAACTTTGTACTCGCTTGAGCGGTTTCCTCTGCTCCACTTGCAGTCTGTTTTGCTATGTCATTAATTTTAGTTACATTCTGATTAATTTCTTCTGCGACATGGCTTTGTTCTTCTGCTGCGGTCGCAATCTGAGTATTGATATTTGCAATAACTTCGACCGATTTTGTAATGTTATTTAATGACTCACCGGCTTCCGATGCTTGAGTAACACTGGCCTCAGCTACAGCACGACCTTTTTCCATCACATCAACAGCACTTTGTGCGCCAGCCTGAAGTCGTTCGATCATCTGTTGAATTTCTGTGGTGGATTGTTGGGTACGGCTAGCCAGCGTCCTCACCTCATCGGCAACGACGGCAAAACCCCGTCCTTGCTCACCCGCCCGCGCTGCTTCAATAGCTGCATTTAGCGCTAACAAGTTTGTCTGCTCAGCAATGCCCTTGATTACGTCCAGCACGGAACCAATGTTTTCACTCTCACTATGTAGCTTCTGAATAACTTCCGTTGCATTTTCTACTTCCTGAGCCAACGAACGTATCGAAGCAACACTTTTTGCGACGATGTCTTGCCCTGTAATTGCGTCATTATTTGTATTCGTTGCTGATGTTTCAGCATTGGCTGCATTAGAGGCGACCTCTTGCACTGTCGCAGCCATTTCATTAATCGCAATCGCAACCATATCCGTTTGCATTTGTTGCTGAAGAATTTCGCTACGTGTATTTTCAGTAACAGATTTCATATTTAACGATGCCTCTGTCAGAGACCCAACAGAACGTGCAATTTCAGCAATAAAATTTTGATGCCGTTCCAAAAAAATATTAAGTGATTTAGCCAGATCAGAGATCTCATCAGATCCCTTTTCATCAAGACGAGTGGTTAAATCAACATCTCCTTTGGCAAGTCTGTCAATGGTTCCCGAAACCTGACGTAACTTACTATCAATAACGTATTTATAGACAACATACATAGCTACAATTAACATTAGCAACAACACAACCAGAACAAAAATAATTTTCCTACTGGTTGCCAGGTTTGCATTAACCTGATTACTGATATCCGTTTTTATTTCAAGAACACCACGAACATCACCCATTTTCCAGTCATTCTTGGGTGTATCTGGATGGGTGTTGTGGCAAGAAACACATCCCTCAGCCACCATTTTGTCGGCAACCGCAATACGCATAATAGTCTTTGAATCTATTTCTTGTGTTACCGCATAAAAATTGTCCGGCTCCTGGTTAAGAGTATCCCACGCAGTCTGTTGAAATTCATCCAGTTGACGTTGCTTCCTGTTCGGGAAAGGGTAAGCACTATACAACAGTACTTGGGTACCCTCAGTTTCCAGTAATTTGCTCAGGTCGTGAATCATAGTTGCTGGAAGTGGAATAGCATTGTCATTGCCATTATGGTTAATCTCCGGGCGCATCCCGGTGCCTTTAATCACTTTCTTGACAACATTTTGCACATAGTATTTTCTCAGCACTTTATATTGGGTCGCGGTTTGTTGCGCGGCATACTGCACGCTGTCCGTCATACGCTCATTAATAGCAAAAGGAATATAAAATATCAGGATAACCAGACCCAACCCAAATATCACTAAAATGGGGATGGACATTTTCCAGAATAAGCTCCGTATAGAACCCATAATATATATCCTGCTATAAAATAGAACAAAAATAAGACAAACAAGCCACTGAACCAAAGGCGTTCAGACGATACACACCACTGTACTCTGGCTTTATAACGACACCATTTATGTTGTTCTTTAGTGTTATTCTTTTCTAACCTGATCATTTACAGGATAAAATCCTTTTTTATAACAAGTGAATAATTAAAGCCTGCAATTTGGCCATGGCTCGTAATAATGACGGTGGAATCGGATGAAAAATACGGACTCAAATCATCCAGATAAAATGGCAGGAGATACACAGAGATAACCAGTTTTACATTTACCCTGCTGGGTGGTCATTATTCGGCAAAACCTCATGGCCGTTCTATGACGACTGACACCACAAAACAATCAGATGACAAATGCACTCTGTCGGGCAAAATACAGCATAAAAATATTTAAGTGCCTTTCTATAAATGCACTTTTTACGTAAGGGTACTAATCCACAATAACGACATCAGCAATGTATTCTCACAAAAAAGCCACTATTTATTAAAACATCTTTAAAGCATTAATGGAGGTACTGTTGCGGCATAGTTAATTTGGCCACCTAACAAGAGGCGATATCACACATAATGCAATAAATGGTATTAAAGCCACAAACAAGTCATCCAATGTGTCCACAACATACTCCTCAACAATAAATCTACTTCAACATTTATATACTCAAATTGTCTGTGTTTGACCACTTTAACTTACGATTACAAATACCACCCAGCATTGGCATAAATTAACAATCCTGCACATTAAGCAACCAATGACTGGGCTGAATAGATAATTTTTGTTATCCTCAAAATCATCTAAATTTAAACTCTCTGGGAAATAACTATGCCACAAGAACCTGATTTGACCATGAATGCTGCGGATCTTTACCGTGATGAAAATTTTACAGACCGCAAGATCGGCAACATCCGTCGCCTGACACCGATCGATACCAACGGTGAACCTGATACCAGCCGCAAGACTATATACATCGGCCAGACTCAAATGATGACCAATATGGGCGCAATGCCCCTCACGTTCGAGATCGAGGCAACATCTCTGGAAGAGGCCTGTAATGCTTTTGCCGATGGCACCCAACAGGCTGTCGAGCGCACCATCGAAGAGGCCAAAGAGATGCAACGTCAGCAAGCATCACAGATTGTGATTCCAGGTACGGCTGGTGGCCTTCCTGGTGGAAGCAAACTCCAGGTACCTTGATGCTTAATTTAATCGCGAGTAAATAAAATTGTATGAAACAATCCTTGCCATGCATGTAGTCCGCACAGTGCCTCCCTGCTCTCACAAAAAAATCACTATTTAATCGGCCATTTTCAGACCATGACTTAATAAAATGAAGAGGCTCTTAATTGGTATTTCACCCCAATATGTGAAGCCCTAAATGGGTGAACTTAAAAATAAATGCCCACAGAAAAAATTTCCGTTAAAATCCCCCTCCATTTCACTGCCAATGCCGTACAATCCCGCACCATGCCCATACTCACACTAAACAAGGTTTCCCTCGCCTACGGCCATCACCCCCTTTTGCAGCAAGTCGACTTTCAGATCGACAAGGGTGAGCGGGTCTGTCTGGTCGGCAAAAATGGTACCGGTAAATCAACCCTGTTCCGGGTCATCAGCCGACAAGCAGATCCTGATGAAGGCGAGGTATGGCGCCAGGGAGGCCTGCGTGTTGCCTATCTGGAGCAGGATGTACCTACGGATTCCATACAAACTATTTATGAAGTTGTGGCCTCTGGCCTGGGTGAAATGGGGCAATTACTCACCGACTACCACAATGCAATACATCATACCGGTCATGATGAAGTGTCCCTGGACGTTCTCTCTGATCTGCAACATCGCATCGAAGTGCATGATGGCTGGAATCTCAATCAGAAGGTCGATACCATTCTGACTCGGCTGGATCTGAATCCGGATCAAAAGCTCATTGATTGCTCTGGCGGTATGCGCCGACGCGTTTTGCTAGCCCGCGCACTGGTCAATGACCCCGACCTGCTGCTACTCGATGAACCAACCAACCACATGGATATTGCTGCCATCACCTGGCTAGAAGAGTTTCTTTTGAGTTTCAAGGGTGCGCTGATCTTTATCACCCATGATCGTACCTTCCTCAACCATCTGGCGACACGTCTTGTCGAACTTGATCGGGGTGTATTGAGTTCCTTCCCCGGTAACTATGCCCACTACCTGACAAAGAAAGATGAAATGCTGGAGGCCGAGGCTCGGGCCAATGCCAAATTTGACAAAAGGCTCTCCGAACATGAAGTCTGGATCAGACAGGGCATTAAGGCACGCCGTACCCGGAATGAAGGCAAGGTAAGACGTTTACAGGACATGCGTCGTGAGGCTAGCGATCGCCTCAGTCAGCAGGGCAAGGTCAATTTCAATCTGAGTAGCGGCGAGCAGTCAGGAAAGATTGTCGTTGACCTCCGACATATTCATTTTCAGTATGGCGATGACGTAATCATCAACGACCTCACCAGCCGCATTGTTCGTGGTAACCGCATCGGTATCATCGGACCTAATGGTGCCGGTAAGAGCACGCTGCTCAAGATCATCCTCGGTGAACTCCAGCCACAAAGCGGTGAAATGGTCACCGGTACCAAACTGCAATTGGCCTATTTCGATCAACACCGAGGTGATCTCAATCCGGAAAAAAGCGTGCGCGATAACGTCAGTGAGGGCAGCGACCAGGTCATGGTGCAAGGACAGCCACGCCATGTCATCAGCTACCTACGTGACTTCCTGTTTCCACCAGAACGTGTCGATTCACCGGTAAAAACATTATCCGGCGGAGAACGTAATCGATTATTACTGGCCAAGATATTTTTACAGCCCGCCAATATCATGGTGCTCGATGAGCCGACCAATGATCTTGATGTCGATACCCTGGAATTACTCGAAGAACTGCTATCGGACTATGACGGCACGCTTTTGCTGGTCAGCCATGATCGTGCCTTCCTCGATAACGTCGTCACCTCAACCATTGCCTTTGAAGGTAATGGGGAAGTCCATGAATATGTGGGTGGTTATGAAGACTGGTTGCGCCAAACAAAGAGCAGGGATCAACAAAAGACACTAGACAAAAATAAATCGAATCAGAAACAGATCGATAGCAAACCGATCCAGGCCACGCCAAAGCAAAAACTCAGCTACAAGGAACAACGTGAACTGGACAAACTGCCTGAACTGATTGATCAACTCGAAAATGAACAACAACAACTCGAACAACTAATCAACCAGCCGGAATTCTATCAACAGAGCAAGGATGTGATCAAAATAACACTCGATCGGATCGAGCAGATCAACCTGGAATTACAGGCCGCATTTGAGCGATGGGAATATCTCGACAGACCTGCATGAGAACCCTTATAACCCAGGCCCCCAAACTATAAGACAGTACAAAATAGAAAAGCCTGCTGGCTGACAGCAGGCTTTTTAGTGTCGATTAAATTAGACTAATTTAATCATCATCCTGAATAACAATAGCGACGTCAGCGCCGAACTCAAACCCTCATGTGCGTCATATCACTGCGGTTCCAGCTCTGACCTCCATGGATAGAAAAATACAAACGAATGGCCTGGAATAATTCTTGCCTTGCAGTCATGCGCGCACAGATCTCTTACTCGAACGAAAAAATCGCTATTTATAAGAACACTCTTAACCTGAAAACTTATAAAGATGCAGCCTGCATGTCCGCCCGAGTTCTTAACCAGGTTGTCTGAATTATTCTTGCCTCGGCACTGGCTCTATGACGTTTCAAGCCTAACTCAAGGATAACCTTTTTACGTGTGGCATCCCATATTTCTGCCTGTGCCTCAGAGGTAATTTTGAGCACATCATCAACATGAAATTGCGGCACTATGCCTGCCCGTTCGAATAATAAGGTAAGAAAACTACTATCATCACTCCAGGCATCGCTATACGCCGTATGTCCCTTGAGAAATTTGTTTAACTGCCTAGCGACATAACCAGCATCCATACCAAAACGAATAAGTGTCTCCCTGCTAAGGCAATGCAATTTTTCTGCATCGGACTCCCAGTATTTCCAATCCTCATATGGCTGTATCAGATAACAATGCGCACCGCCATCTGATAGGGCAACACCAATTTCAACCGGATAACTACCAGGACCAAAACCTGAAGCTTCAATATCGACAATGATGGGAGTTTGTGGGGCGGCTGTTGTATTCAATTGACAATCCTTTCATTATTGTGAGTTGCCTCTCTGCAAGGCTCAATATGACATCACCCTCACATCAGTATACGTCTTACATCTGGATAATTTCATTTGATAGTGTATTCAACATCTCTATTTCAAGAAAACACTTACTCACCGTGTTCCCGCTTTTCTGCACATTTGATGCAGAGTGGTGTTGCCGGATCAAATTCTAGTCTCTTTTGGGCTATCTCCTCACCACATTGAACACAAAATCCATAATCTCCTGACTCAATACGTTGCAAAGCACTACTGGTTTTAAGCAATTCAATTTCACGTCGTTGATTTAAGGCTTGAGACATGGCCTGTCCCTGCAGGGCATCCATGCGCGACAAACGCCCTAGTCGGCTTTGATCCAGTTCAACCACATCGGCAGCAGCAACACCAGTTCTCTGATAAGTAATAAGTTCCTGTTGTAGTACCAACAATTTGGCTTTAATCTTGTTTTTATCTTGCATCGCTCAACATCATAGCACCAGCAAGTCTAACACTTAAATCAAAACCTCAAATATAGCCCCAAATTTTACTGAAATTTAACAATTTTTCACTATGATAACCGCATATAGATTTAATTTCGAAATTATGCATGCTCAAATCACGTACCAGCGGGTTGGCATACACTTCGCCATTTTTGCCTACAAGACTTTTTAACAAGGGTTCCATGGGACTCATTTTTCCCCTGGAAACGACAAGAGCAATCTCACCATTGGTTAATTTCACAAAACTACCTGGTGGATAAACAGTTAACTCCTTTATCAACAATAATGAAAACTGAACTTCATAATGTTCTCCCTTATCCAAAAAAAAATGTTGCAAACCCTCATTAATTGATAAGGGCCTTCGATAATTTCTGCAAGAAATTATTGAACCATAGCGATCTGCAATGGCCAGAACAAGCGCACCCCGGCAAATATCATCGCGTTTGAGCGCATGGGGATACCCACTACCATCACAACGTTCATGATGTTCTAAAATAATAGTCAAAACATTTTCGTTTTTATAGCCAATCGCACGCAACATCTCAACCGTCGTTTCCGGGTGTTGTCTAATGACATTCGTTTGTTCAAGATTTAATGCTTCTTTTTGACCTATTAATCGATCCTGAGTGTCGCGCATACCCACATTTGACAGCACTGACGCCGCGGCAAGGCAAGAACACTCATCATCAGTAAACCCCGCCCGTCTGGCAATTAATACCGCTAAATAAGCACATTGCAAAGGGTGAAAAAGCACATATGGGTATTCATGTTCAATATGAATCACGGCCAATACTGCATCAGGTTCTCTTTCACATAGGCTCAGAATGTCCTTTGCTAGGCTATTGATCTTATCAGTACAATCTGACTGGCCCTTTAACTCATCAAATATCCTCTCAATGCGTGCAATATTGTCGCTGGTCTTCTCAAACGCATTTAGTTTGCCATGACCATCCTTGTATACAGCATGCTGAACGTCAGGAAGATCATGAAACAAAATATATTGGCACAATTCATCCAGCATTTTTTCACTTCGCAACTCTTGTCCTTTACCGAGTAACTTACGACCTTCAAGGTCATAAATATTCCAGGGTACCGTCATACCCACACTAAGGTCTTTCCTTATAAGACGAACCCGCTCGCTCATGATGTGCTCCTGCAACATGCACTATTAACCTATATTTCGGGCGGAATTAAAAAAACTTTAACATCATCAATCACATATAATTTCTTGTACCTATAAAACAATAACTTATATTCTATCGATATAAAGTAAAAACCCCTAAAAATGGGTAATTAACAAGCCGCTTTACCCGGGAATATAGTTTCAATAACAAGCTAAATTAATTGATTTTTCGTTCAACAACGAGCAAATATTTTTAGCCTAAATAAGCATCAGCCCATTACACGTTTTATTGAATTACTATTAACCTTGCTTGTAATTTACTTTAATATGGGTAGTAACAAAACAGTTACCGGAATCATGAAAACATATAGAAATGCGGTTGAAAATAGTCCTCTTGCGCTGGTGCTATTTGCACTGGCCTAATGCTCTGAATATCAGCAAATATGCAGAAAATTCATTTTAATGCTTTTACAATATTATTATCTCGTAGATATTTATTATTTCTCTTCATAAAGCTGCTTTAATATACTAAGCCATCAAGTATATTCCCAGATACTGCTGTAATTAAGAGGAATATTTGGATCATAGCCACTCAGCGCATCCACTTCGTAACCATTTAGGCCACACTCTCTGTACAGAGGGTTAATATAGCGTTTTTTATCCGGACCAATAAAACTTTTGACGATGGGCTTCATTGGATTTTTGGTTCCCCGTTTCATAACAATAGCAATCTCACCATTATTCAACTCTACAAAACTACCTGGAGGATAAATGCTTAACTGTTTTATGATCTGCAAGGCATAATGCTCATCATAAGTTTTGCTATTATTCAAAAGAAATGTACTAAGTGCATCCTTAATGAAGAGAGGTTCACGATAATCGCGAGTTGACACCATTTCACTATAACAGTCCACAACAGCCAGCATCAAACCGCCCTGACCAATCTCATCAAATAACAAACCGGCAGGATAACCCGAGGCGTCACCACGCTCATGATGGTTTAATACCGTCTTCAACCATATTTTATCTTTAACGCCAACCACCTGTAACAGATATACACTCTTTTCTGGATGCAATTTAACTTCGTCATCCTGATCCGGTGTTAACATGCCATCCTGTTTGCTAAGCCTATCTTGCAAGGCATGCATGCTGACATTGGCTGTTAATGCAGCCGCAATAACAATCCTTTGGTCATGCTCACTAAGACCTTCTTCCTGAGACAAAAAGGCACACAAAATTGCGCATTGAATCACGTGAAACACACTATAGGGATGTTCGTTTGGAAGATGAAAGAGAGCAATGGCTGCATCCGGCTCAAGCCTACACATTTCCTGAATGTCTTTTGCCAGATGTTCTATTTTACCTAGACAAGCTATGTCACTTTCTTCAAGGCTGGTAAAAATATGTTTCAATCGAAAGATAAAATTAGCCAATTCGGCAAACACATTGATGCGCTTTTGCTTTTTACCGTGAGCCGTCTCACCATCATGAACATAGCGATATAAAATATATTTACACATTCCCTCAAGCACCTGCGCACTGGGAATAGTCTGACCAGCTTTTAATAATAACTTGCCACTTTCGGAATAAATATCCCAGATCAACTTATGTCCGACTTCCAGATCACCCCAGGTAACCCTAACCTTTTCATTCAATGACATTGTGAATCCCCCAATCCGTGAAGCGCTAATTAACTTATATTTCGGATGGATTTAGTCTGGACTTTAGTTATAAATGTGATTTGCTTCACATCTAACATCAGAACATAGGCATGCTCTTACATTTATTGTTTGAATTTGGACAGGAAATACATGGAGGTCTTACACTGGTGCCCCAACCCAAAACGGATATGTGCAACGATAACCCTGTTCCATCGCCAAGGTAACAAATCACTACCACATACTACTGAATCAATTTTCACCCATACCATAATGTTGTGATTCCACAGGGACAATGTAATCTACTCAACATGAAAAACTATAAACGCAATATTTCCATTTTAGCCTTGTGTCAAGCCCTCATGGCAAGCACAACAACCCTGACAGTTACAGTTTCCGTTTTAGTTGGTTTTTCATTAGCACAAAATAAGGCCTATGCCACACTCCCCTTCACTGTACAGCTTGTAGCAGGCACCTTGACGACTATTCCTGCTGCCATACTCATGGCCCGCGTTGGGCGGAAATCAGCCTTTATTTGTGCCACTTTTTTTGGTATGGCTGCGAGCATACTTTGTACCATTGCCATCCTGCAATCGAGTTTTTTATTATTTGTCCTGGGCTGCATACTGATTGGAATTTTTAATGGTTTTGGTTTTTACTATCGTTTTACCGCAGCCGATGCCGTTACTACTAATTACAAAAGTCAGGCCATATCCTATGTGCTGGCCGGAGGTATCATCGCGGCTTTCATTGGGCCTAACATACAAAATCACACAAAAGAATTATTTAGTGGCGCTATGTTTGCTGGCAGTTTTACCACCATTATCATATTTTATATTCTGTCTTTTATTTTACTTATTTTTCTAAAGTTGCCGGAATCTGCCAATCATCAAAGTCAGTTTCAAATTTCAGGCAGACCCTTATCCGTTATTATGAAACAACCTCATTTCATCATTGCGGTACTCAATGGCATGCTCGGTTATGGCGTAATGACCCTGATCATGACGGCTACCCCTTTAGCTATGCAATATCACCATCATCCTTTTTCAGACACAGCATTTGTAATTCAATGGCATGTGCTGGGTATGTTTGCCCCATCATTTTTTACAGGCTCGCTGATCAAACGTTTTGGATCAATAAAAATAATGTTCATAGGTGGCCTGGGAGGGATAGCCTGCGTAGGTATCAACCTATTGGGGACCAGTGTTAATCGCTTTTGGCTGGCATTGCTGTTACTTGGTGTTAGCTGGAATTTCCTGTTCATTGGTGCAACGACTATGTTAACCGACACCTATCATCCAGAAGAGCGTTTCAAGACACAGGCAGCTAATGATTTTATTGTTTTCTCCACCGTTGCAGCAGCATCTCTCTCCGCCGGAGCCTTACAACATCATGTTGGTTGGCGAGCAGTCAATTATGGTGCTATCCCAGCCTTGTTACTCATTATCAGCAGTCTGTTATGGTTACACTTTAAGTATAATAAGAGCGAGAAAACCCCTAATACAAAAATGATGAACGCTGCCATCACAGAGATAAAATCTTAAAATAATTAGCACGTAAATTTACCTTAAAACTAAACTATGTATAATTCATTCTTCTGACAATAATGCCTCAGGCATTTCTGGCATTTTATAAACTGGATAGAGGTGCTGTTCTTCCGCAGCAAAGAGTATCTCCAACATATTACCAATTTTTAAAAAACGTAATATAAATGGTTCATCCTTAACTATCTTTTTACCCTCTTCGGTAAATTGTTTAATATAAGATAATATTTCCACGCTATTTTTTTTGGAGTTTTTTTTAAATCTTGCGATAAACTCCAGTTTCTTTTTATCGTGACTGTAACAATGACGAAGATAAACATAAAGATTTAACTCTTCATCCAGCAAATGTCTACGCAGAGCTATTTGTAAATCATGTAGATGTGACAAAAACACCTCATCATTAGCCTGCTGATAGGTTGTCAGTGCCATGCCAAACAACTGCCGTAAAGATTCATGTTCATCATGGTACTTACTAATGAGCGTTTTCTTATAAGTGATTTCAGTGCCGGGAGCAACAACTGACAGATCCTTATCCTCCTTATCAGTTATTTTCTTTCTGCGCGCCCCGCTCTGACCCATAAAACTGAACATGTAGCTCTCCTGTTATTATTTCTTTATCTTTTATGCTGTGCTCTAGCAATATCCACTGAGTTAGGATCCTTGACAAACTTGTTGTAAACATACAACAGCATTGAATTTTCTAATTTCAACAGTAACCGAAAAAAAAAGGCAAAACTGATAACGGCCTACCAGATCACGATCCCAAAAGACAAAATGCCCATGCAATATCACATACAAATGCAAGTGACTAACAATATAAGACAGCATTGTCATTACAACAACAAAGGAAATAACTGTCTACTCTATTAGCATCCTCTTAATTAGCCTTGAATTGATCACGGTCAATGCATTGCCGAGTAATTTCAATTACATATTGACAAAGCAAAATAACTAAATTGAGGCATTACCACGATGACCTGGGTTAAAACACTGCTCGGACCCAAATCCAAGTATGATCACAGTATTCCATACACCTATGAGGCGAGGGTTTCCGTTGCAGAATGGAGCGATGCCTACAATTCCTATTTTTCAGACACCATATGCGGCCTGGTCAATTATCTTCATGAAAAAAACATCCGGCCAAATCAGGTCAGCTTGTTTGAAATATATCAGGATCATGAGGCACCACTTGAAACCTGTTATTGCATCGACACTAGAGACTGGTGGCTTGCAAGACGAAGCTTATGTCAATCCTTAAAAGAGCATTACAAGGAGCATATTCAAGATGGTCATTGTTCATTTGAGGATCGCAGTACTAAAGTGTATGGATCATAAACAAGCATGATTGCACCCCAAAGTTGAATACAATTTTAGTAAAAAAATAACAAAAATATAACCTGGCCAGTGGCGCATACTCAGATCTAATCAGCAGTAATCTATTTCTACTCGCCCATTGATACGCTATTGCTGTATTAAATAAATACCATCATGGTTTAAATTTCATACCTAGTTGCAAAGCCTTTTCATGAGTAAATGGCAAAATTGTTTCATCATTAAATATGGCCTGAGAAAGAAACGCACCTGTTAAACGTGCATTTCTGAGGTTAGCTCCTCGTAAATCAGCTCCCTGCAAATCAGCCTTATAAAGATTGGCCTCTCGTAAATTCGCATATCGCAAATCTACATGTGACAACTTTGCTTCGTGAAGCTCAGTGAATACCATTATTGCGCCCTGTAAACTACTATTAGACAGATCAGAATTTCTCAGTTTGGCACGTAGCAATTTTATGCCATTCATATTTCTTCCCTGGAGTTGAATATTATTCAAATTTTTTCTAACCATATTAGCACACGGTGAAAATTCAACTTGCTTACTGCTGTCTGACGCCTGACATGATTTGTTTTTCTGATTATAAATACTTGCCGCATCGGAAAAACATGGCAAGATCAGAAAAGCAACAATATAGACTACCTTAATCATCATCCTCTCTCCTAATTGCCAACATTGGCAATCGCTTGTTTGTAGACATAATAACTCTGTTTAATGGTTTCGCTATAAGCTGGCATAGGCTCAGTTTGTGGATAGGCAGCCGGATTGGTGAACCATTTACTCCACAGATAACGACTGGTTTCATCTTCAAGCACGCCATTAAATACTACGGCCTGGGCAATACCCGTAGTAGTATATGGATCCTGCCAGGTTGACACCGTTGCCGCGTCATCATGAAAAACAAGATGTTTTGCAGGGTCAGTAAATTGCAACAGTCCCCAGGGTAATAAAATATCGACCTGATTTGATTGCAATATAACCGCATCTTTTGATGTCACGCTGCCACCCACAGGTCGTACACGTAACTGTCCTGCCTGAAATTCATAATTACTCTGATTGGCATAAAAAGAGCTGTAACTAGCGCCACTATAATCCGTGTAATTGGTTTTCCAGATGACCATGTTCCAGATATCCATAGGTGTTGCCGGTGAGCGGAGATTTGAAGCATGTTCTGAACCATACAAACCATGCAGGTCATAATCTTTCCCAACATATAACTGCGCCTGCCAGCTACTACCACTGTAAAATATTCGTAGCAGGAACTCACTGCCCTGTGTTGTCGTTACTGGTGTTCCACCAATATAACTACTTTCGTTAGTCGTGATGTTAGTCTCACCCAATCGGGCAGTTGATACATCATCGTATGTATCCAGGGCAATCAGAACCTCATCACTGGTGATCAAGGCAGATGCCAAACCAAGTTGCAGACGATAAAATGTGGTGTCCGCAACGGCCTTAACGCTGGTGATATTGGTGCCTGACCAGGTCAGATTGGTATACGTGGGAGTATCTGGTTTAAAACCAATCAGGCCATAGTTTTGCTCGGGTGACATGATGTTGTGCCAATAGGCACGACGCGTAAATGGAAAATCAAATTCATTCGTTAACCAGGTAGGCTTCCACCATTCATCAATCCAGGCAAACAACATCCCTCCGCCCATTTCTGAATCAAATATGTTTTGCAACATACGGGCACCATAATTACCTTGTACCGTTTCATCATGACCTCCATGATGCATGCCGCTATGGGCGCTATGCACATTCCCCCAGCTGGATGGCACACTAAATTCAGCAATCAACACCGGTCGCCCACTATAGTGATTGCGCAACGCCGCTAGGTAACCACGATAGCTATTTGCACCGGTGCTATCACTCCAGGTTTGATAACTTATGTCTTCACTAATATAATCTGGATAATAGGGATAGGCATGAAAACTATAAAATATCCCAGCAGGAGCATTACTGATATCTATATTGGCCAGATCAATTTGTTGACTATCTTCATACGCCGATCCGCTAATTTCGGTGGGATGAGTAAAGGGATCCAGTGTCGGCCAGGAAGAAAAACTGATGGGACGTTCTGTCTTGTAAGTCTGTTTTTCCAGATCAATTACTTCATCCATTCTCGCCGTTATCCAAGCCTCACTGGCACTTCCGGAAGGAAGAGATAAACGGCTACCACTATAGCTATTGATCGATGAATGATTGCTATTGGTTAATGATATTTCATCAGGATGAACTTCTCGACCGATGATCCAGCCAAGCACCCACTTTTCGATATTCGCTGTATAGGTTCCGTAACCCCTACCCGGTCGACCAACATAATCCAGTGTAATGTTGCCATGCACGGCATTAACAATCTCATTAATATTGGTGCTAAAGCCGCTACTGACAGTGTAAAGATCAACCGCAGGGGAATTTTCGTCTAACCAGATACCATGCATTACATACAATGGAGATAGCGCATTTTGTTCGCGACTGGTGTTGAAATCATATAGCGCATCATAAAAAAAATCCATATGCAGAGTATAAATACGTACAACATTGATACCCGCACCAACCATCAACTGGAACCAGCGTATAAAATCACTGTAACTTGCCGCAGTTTCAAGATCACCGGCATACTTACCGGGCTTTGCCACACCTAGATTCACCCCCTTTATAAACAGAGCATCATAAGTGCAGTTTGTATTATTATATACCTTAAGAAAGTCGCCTTCAGCCTTGTAAAGATAGGCCGGTGTTTTAGCGCTATCACAGTCCGTACTCGCACCATTTACGCCATCATCACTACATGCCATCAGGAATAAAGCCAAAATTGAAGTACACAGTTTTTCACACATCGAACCAACATCCTAAAGGCATGTATTATTCAATGTCGTATAATCAAGCAAAATAATTAGTGATTAATAGTTAATTAATGTAAATTAAAATGGCCAGGTAAAACTATTGAGTAAAACATCAAAAAAATTCCAATGATGAACCATCATCTTTTTCATCTTCAAATTTTTGTTCTTCTCCCTTATGGGCTCGTTTTTCATCACTCATGGTATAGGTTGAATAGAGTTTTTCCATCCATAATTCCACATCCAATGTTCCAATAACATTATCACTAAGACTCTTTGTTAGAAGCTCATGCAATGCATGGATATTGTCAGTGACATGGATGAGAATTTGAGAAGTCTTATCCTGATACTGCAAAGCCACCAGAATTTCGTTTATTTCATTTTTCATGTTACTGCTCTCAACTAACAAAATCTCGGATGATTTACTCAGACTCAGAGCCAGCACCCTAAACCGTTCATACAGCGACATGGTTTTATTTGATTGCTGGGCCAGATCCTCTGGCCCATTGGCATTCATGCTGGTCTGAGCAATGACTTCATCCATTTTTTGTTCCAGCATCTGGATATGCAAGCCCACATCATCAACCATAGTTTCCGATTGCTCAGATAACTTGCGAACTTCCTGCGCCACGATGCTGAAGCTCCTGCCATGTACACCGGCACGGCGTGATTCGATGGCCGCATTAATAGCCAATATTTCCGTTCGCCGTGATACGGCCTTAACCGATGACACCACCTCTTTCATAATGAAAGTCTGCTCCTTGAGCTGACCAATTTTGTCTAACAGGACTGACTTAACATCAATAGCCTCACGTAAGGTATCCAGCATCTCTGCCAGTTCCTGTTGGCTAATCATGCCTGAGGCAGTAGCATTTCTGTTACCAATGTTACTAACACCATCATTGGAATAACTGACTGAAGCCTGAATCGCCTCATTCAATCGCCGAGAGATACCGCCAAACTGTTTGGCCAAGTCTTTGACTGCAAGCTCAGATTGTTTAGTGGCCGATTCGATTTGTCGATTCCAAACCGGCAAAACTTCACAATTTAAATCGTGCAAACCACCAGGCTGGTGGCTATTAGTATTTTTATCCTCGACAATATGGACAGTCTGTCTTGGTACTGTTTTGCGCACCAGCCATTGAGATATAAGAACAGCAAACAAAAAAATTGGCAACAAGATCAATACAGAATAATTAATATGCTCAATGACAAATTCATTATTAACAAAAGGAATATATGAGAGATCAAACTGGTCAAGAACCGGTATACGATTAAACATATTAGGAATTGAGAACTCAAACTTCTCAATAACAAAAATGTCCTGCAACATAGGCTGCAATATAAAGGGAATCAACATGATCAAAGCTGCACTCTTATGTAACTGTAGCCTTGGCAACTTAATGACATTTTTCACACTTAATCGTTTGAGAAAAACCATTAATTCAAGTTTCACAAATTTTCTCTTTAACATAAGTGATTCATTCTTTTAACTGACATACAGCTCTTCCAGGGACTATTACACTGATGAGGCCGCAAAAAATATGACATTCCCCCCACACCATGAACAAAAAATATAGCCTCCGTGTACAACGAGATCATCTGATTAGTAGGGCTTAAAAATCAGGTCTACAACACAATGAATGATCTTAGAACACAGAATCGGCTAAAAGGAGCAAGTCCTTTAATACATTAAAGAGGGAAATTGAGCACCCTTATTTATCATTATAACTATGGTGTATTAAACAAATGAAACAGACCAGAGGACAGAGTTGTCAATCAGTTATGCCTACGTATGATGCGTTCCACCAACTCGATACTACGTAAACGCATCATTACACGAGCCAGGTGTTTGCGGCCGGTAACCGCAACAATAAAGGATAAATTGGAATGCATACCATCTCGTTCATCCATGGTGACGTGTTCGATATTGGCTCCCAATTCAGAAATAGCTGCCGCCACAATAGCCAGCACACCGCGTTGATTATGCACCAGTAATCGTAATTCAACGGGAAATTCACCTTCAACATTGTCATCCCATTGTACGTCGACCCATTTTTCCGGCAATTTGCGATACTCGGCAACATTATTGCAAGTCTCGGAATGAATCACGATGCCTCGTCCCGCTGTAACAAAACCTAAGACTGGATCACCCGGGATAGGCCGACAACACTTGGCCAAACTCACCACTGCACCTTCCGTACCCTTAATAACCAGAGGGTGCTGGCCTGTTGTTTGCTGCTCAATAATCTCGGCCTTTTCACCATTGGCCTGTAGCAAACTACGCGCCACCAATGCAGGAATGCGGTTACCAAGGCCTATATCACTCAACAACTCAGAAACAGAACTTAACCCGTAATCTTTTATCAGATTTTCAAACTGCTGTTTACTGATCTTTCCCATATCCACATCAAATACACGCAGACTTTTTTCCAACAGGCGTCGCCCAAGAGTGACTGATTCACCATATTGCAAATTCTTCAGATAATGCCTAATAGTAGAACGCGCCTTAGCGGTAACCACAAAATCCAGCCAGGCCGGATTGGGGCGTGTACCCTTAGCGGTAATGATCTCAACGGTTCGGCCATTGAGTAATTCTGTCCGTAATGGCATCAAACGGCGATCTATCTTTACCGCGACACAGTGATTTCCAACATCGGTGTGCACGGCATAAGCAAAATCCACAGCCGTAGCACCACGCGGCATTTCACGAATTTCACCATTAGGCGTAAAAACATAAACCTCATCAGGGAACAAATCGATCTTGACATTTTCCAGAAATTCAATTGAGTTGCCAGCATGTTGCTGGATATCCAGTAAACCACTTAGCCATTGACGTGTACGCTGCTGGGACGTGCTGTTAACACCATCCTGAGTCTTATATTGCCAATGGGCGGCAATACCCGCCTCAGCAACTTTATCCATATCTTGCGTACGAATCTGCACTTCGATCGGCACGCTGTAGGGACTGAATAACACGGTGTGCAAGGACTGATAACCATTCACTTTCGGGATAGCGATATAATCCTTGAAGCGACCTGGCACAGGAGTATAGAGGTTATGCACTGCACCCAATACGCGATAACAGGTATCCACGCTATCCACGACAATGCGAAAAGCAAACACATCCATGACCTCACTAAAGGACAGACGTTTTTCACGCATCTTGCGATAAATACTGTATAGATGCTTCTCTCGCCCCACCACGTGTCCAGACAGACCTTCAAGTTTGAGGCGTTCCGTCATGGTCTCTTCCATTTTGGCAACAATCTCGCTACGATTTCCACCCACCTTTTTCATGGCTTCGACCAAGACCTGATAACGCAAAGGACTATTAGCCAGAAAACCCAAGTCTTCCAATTCCAGGCGAATGCTATGCATACCCAACCGATTGGCAATCGGGGCATAGATCTCCAATGTTTCCCTGGCAATACGGCGGCGCTTTTCCGGGCGCATCACACCCAGAGTACGCATATTGTGCAGTCGGTCAGCCAGTTTAACCAAAATGACACGAATATCATTCACCATGGCCAACATCATCTTGCGGAAGTTTTCCGCCTGAGCCTCGGCCTTGGTTTCAAATTCAATATGGGTTAACTTGCTGACACCATCGACCAATTCAGCAACCTCCTCACCAAATGATTTGGCTAGTTGCTCTTTAGCGGTGGGGGTGTCTTCTATAACATCGTGCAGGAGGGCGGAGATGATCGTGGGAGGATCCATACCCAACTCGGCCAGGATACGCGCGACCGTGAGGGGATGGAAAATATAGGCCTCACCACTCTCCCGCTTCTGGCCCTCATGGGCCTCAGCAGCAAATAAATAAGCTCGATAAACATCTGCCACCTCAGTAGGAAGCATATATCGCTCGAGCATTTCACATAAGTGGCTAATGCGAAACGCTGGCTGGCGTTCCACACGTTTGTTTTTAGAGTCAGAGTGTGGCCTAGTGCTAATACCACACCTCCTTACTTACTCGTCTTCGTTCTTCAGAGCAGGGGTTTCAGTCGTGGCTTCGATAAGCCCATCACTGAGTTGGATCTCAACAGCACCCTCTTCAGCGGCGGCTTCATCCACCTCTTCCCGACCTTCTCCTGCTTCCAGGATGCTACGAGTGAAATAACCCTCTGCAATCTCACGCAAAGCAACAACAGTGGGCTTATCATTTTCCCACTCAACCAGCGGAGTCTTGCCATTAGCTATCTGGCGCGCGCGCTTGCTCGCAACCAGCACAAGTTGAAAGCGGTTATCTACATTATCCAGACAATCTTCTACCGTTACACGTGCCATACTTTACTCCAGTGAATTCATCGTTCCTCGCCCCATGACTGTGGAACGACGCAAAATTGATAAGGGAACGGGTAAGTATACCGGCCGATTGGTCGTTACGCCAGCAAGGCCTTGAGCATTTTGGCATGACGCCACATTTGAGCAACCCGCCGTTGACGGTGACAGGTAACAATAGCCTGCAATTCAGTAAGGGCTGTGTTGAAATCATCGTTGATCACCACATAATCAAATTCAATATAGTGGCTGATTTCACTCTGTGCATCACGCATGCGCCGAGCGATAATCTGCTCACTATCCTGACCTCTGCCCTGCAAACGTTCTTTCAAGGCCTGCCGCGAGGGTGGCAGAATAAATACCCCGGAGATCTCAGACATCAGCTCACACACCTGCCGTGCCCCTTGCCAGTCTATCTCCAGGATCACATCAATGCCCTGGGCCAATTGCTGCTTGATGTCAGCGCAGGAGGTACCATAATAATGATCAAACACCTTGGCATGCTCCAAAAAGGCATTTTCACTAACCATTTTTTCAAAATGCAGGATATCAATAAAATTGTAGTCGATGCCATCCTCCTCCCCTGGCCGCATAGCACGAGTCGTATGCGAGACAGACACCGAAATACTGTCCATGTTCTCCAGCAAGGCCTTCACCAAGCTAGTCTTGCCCGCACCGGACGGGGCGGCAAAGACAAACAGGGTGCCGGGATATTGAATTTTATTATTGCTCATTGTTTTATGATGTTCCTAACTGCTGCCACACCTATCAGATAAAATGTTGTCTCCATCCTGTATCAGGAGAAATCCACAAACAAGAGTGACTGTTGTTGATTACGACCAAGTTTAACGGCTGAAGACACGGATTGCGAGATACTTACCAGGAGATGCATTAATGCCCAACATTTATAAATGCTCATACCCCAAATATAAGAGAGATTAGAGTCAGAAAAAAACTGTAGAATTTGTATCAGTTTTACAACCGTAGCATAAAATAATTTACAATATCTCAAAATTGAGCTGACCCAGACACATTCACTTTTTCAATGAATAACTTCAATTGACTCACTGTCATTTTGACTAACGCCTTTACCTTTTTAAATTTGCGTACAGGATATCTATCCAACTATAAAAAAATAGGGTAAAGCACTTTGTAAATTACTCATTCGATAAATTTATCCACATCCATTTTCCAATTAAATATCATAAAACGTAACACTTCCTAATGGTTAATTGCCAAGATCATTTTTCTACAAAACATTTCACTGCTAATCTCAATGCAATGTTTTTTGTAGTAAACAAGCCAAGCTTACGAAAAAATAACCAACAATGAACACAAAACCAGACGGTAGATTTACGGAAATATGTTCATAAACAAGTCCTGTCTGAATCTAGCGGGTTTGTCATATGTAAGTGTCTACCAGAAAATATCAGGCAAACCCACATAGACGACTAAAAACAAAGATCGCAAACTAAGGGCTGTGTCACCCTCAACTTAATGGTATGAAGTATATAAAACTAGGACCTGATATAAGAAACTGTTTAACTTGCATCAAGCACACACACAAGCATTTTCACCCTGCCCATCAGATAGTTATCCGCTACAATACCAATAAACTGATAAAATCAGTTGTTTTTACAAGGAATTGGCCATGACCGCACAGCACGATTTGAGTAAAGAAGAACAGATCCTCCAGATGATGAAAAAGGTTCTAACCGATGTCACAAAGGAGACTTTTACCCGACCTGGCCTGAAACACCCCTTATCAGATACCACAATACTGGGTATTCGTGACTGTCTGAGCCTAATTACTGCCCGTGAGATTGAGTTATCAGGTGAACATGGCCGTCTCATGAACCAACGACCAAGGTTTATTGATCAGCCGCAAACCAGTGTGGTCGTGCCCATCGACAACATTAAACCGGGAAGCAAAGAGGACTAGATTTCTTTATGTCCTCTCCGCATTATGCCATTTCAGCAAAAAAGGCAACTCCAGCCTAAGCGATTATCGATGCATTATTCGAGCTCTGGCCCGAAATCACAACCGAAAGCTATCTTGTTGGTAGAACAAAAAAACATCCCTTTATTACCTCCGACTATATATTTTGAAATGTCAATGCTCAGCAATTTTCCGCCAATATCAGCCAGGAGGCTACCGATGGTGCCATGTGGGGCCAGGATCTGTCTTAACGGCTGGTGCAGCCTGTAATTGCATGATGAGTCCTATCACTTGCCCGCATTCAGGATCATTACCCCCTGAAATTAGCCTAACTTACCGATACCCGAGATACCCGGCCAATGCCTAAGCTTCACTGGTGTAAATTTTCTAGTGCTGAAATAAATAAAGACCCTTTGCTATGCCGATAAAAAAGCCTATCTTCAAGTTCGCTCTGTTATCACAACTGGTATAGTTAGGCTATCCTTACTCTTCCAACTATCAGTAAATACATTACTGTAGGTGCAGTTTTTAGACAAAAATAAAGGTATCCGGTTTGAAAACCACGCAAAAGTATTAGCTTGATTCTACCAATTGCGGTACTGTCAGCGCGACTCCTGTGTAGATTTAAACCCCACAATGATGACAAAAATCGTTAAGCTCGATTTTATTCCGCATAAATAACGCACCATATATCGAGCAGGATACAAAGCAACTGCATCTGTAAATTATGGCAAATCAAACGCCTCAACAGTATTTCTATAGCCTGCGTATCCGCTATGCGGGTATTGCCATTCTATTTGCCCTGATAATCCTTATTAGTGCTGCGCTTGCCTACTATACTTTAAATACCACACGCCACAACACCCGCAATAGCATCGAAGATCGCCAGCAATTACTGCTGCATACACGTCGCATACACGATGCCGTCTGGCAGGCACATGAACACTTGCAACTTTTCCTGTTCAATCCTGATCAGGATCTTTATCAGGGGAAAATCCACAAATCTATCCAGGAGGCCATGATCCATACCGAGTACTTGCTCAAACATAACGACAACATGACCAGCAACCCGCAGGACAGTATCAAACAATTAAAAAACCTGCTACCAGGGTTAGATACCGCCATCCACCGACTGATACAAACACGTATCACCGCCGTAGATCAGTATCCCTCACTCAAGCTGGCCATAGAAACCATGTTGGATTTAAACACTAACTTTGTGACGGCCGCATCCCTAGCTATAGATGAATCATCGACCAGCCGTATCTCAAGCCAACATGCCGAGATCTACCGAATTCTTATTCAGACACGCCATTACTGGACGCAAATGATATCAAATTTCCGCATGTATCTAGCCAACCGACTCGGGACATTTGACAATACTGTTTTCAAATCACAAACCAATACCATTGAGATCCAATACTCCGGCCTGAGACAGCAACTTGACTCATTGCAACAATTTGACGAAAAAAACCAATTGGATCTGCAGGCATCCAGCTCATTAAAAACTATGCTGAATACTTCTGCCTTATGGATCCAGGAGTATCAAAAGGTCAAAAAGATAAATAAGTCTGATGCATGGCGTACCGATGCACTACTGATGTCCAATGAGGTCAAACCCTTACTGGATCAACTCTGGCACCTCCTGTTAAACATCGATCTCAGCACTGAACGCGCTGCTGAAGAGGATGTTGGACTGTTAACCCGCATTGCCCAGTATCAGCTCTATTCCCTCTGGCTGGCAGCCGCTCTGGCCTTATTCTTTGTCATTATCAGTTATTTGCTGCTCGACAAATCCTTGTTACAACCCTTGTCAATGTTAACCGGCGCATTAAAGGCCGAAGCCAGTGGCCATAAGGCCTATGCCCTGCCTACAGTCAAAACTCGGGAGACCCAGGATCTGGTAGACGCATTTTCCGAAATGCGTAAACAAATCCACCACCGACAAACCGCACTGGAGTATCAGGCCCTGCATGATTCATTAACTGGCCTGGCTAACCGCACCCTGCTAATGGATCGCCTGCAACAAGGCATCCAGAACTGTACCCGCCATAAAACGTCCCTTTCATTATTAATCATCGATCTGGATGGCTTTAAGGAAGTCAATGATACTCTGGGTCATCAGGTTGGAGATCGGCTACTAGAAGAGGTTGCTTCACGTTTAACCCAGACACTGCGCGAAATTGATACTGTTGCCAGACTGGGCGGGGATGAATTTGCCATTATTTTGCCTGAAAACAATGAAACCAAAGCTGCTGAAGTTGCCCAAAAAATACGCCACATTCTGGATAATGAATATCAGCTACACGGCATCCAACTCTATGTCAGCGCCAGTATCGGCATTGCCACACACCCAAAACATACCTGTGATGTCCAGGACTTGATCAAATTTGCTGATATCGCCATGTATGTGGCCAAACGAAACAAGCTTGGCTTCGCCGTTTATGACAGCAAGCATGATACACATAGCCTTAGCCAACTGGCGCTGGGTTCGGATCTGCGCAATGCCTTAGGCAGTGATATCATCCAATTAGCCTATCAACCCAAATTGGATGCGCAAACCCGAGATGTCGTCGGCGTCGAAGCCCTGTTCCGCTGGATTCACCCCAAATTAGGTGCAATTTCTGCTGCAGAAGCCATCGACCTGGCAGAGCAAACCGGATTTATTAATCAACTCACCATGTGGACAACCGAAGAAGTTGTCCGCCAGCAAATACGCTGGAATCAAGCTGGGATTCACTTACCCGTGTCAATCAATTTATCGACGTACAGTTTACAAAGTGACACAGTAATAGATTATATTTTGGCACAAATAAAATCTTCAACTATTGACGCCTCTAAATTTATCTTTGAGATAACCGAAAGCGCAATGATGGTTGATCCACAACATGTTATTGAGAACATAAAACACATCAACAATTTAGGCGCGCAACTGAGTATCGATGATTTTGGTACAGGCTTCTCTTCTCTCTCCTACATGAAAAAAATGCCGATCAGTGAGCTGAAAATAGACAAATCATTTGTCATTGATATGCTTGAAAATGATAATGACGCCATCATTGTTCGTTCAATTATTGATCTGGCTCACAATATTGGGCTCAAGGTTGTTGCCAAGGGCGTCGAAAAGAAAGCCACATGGCAACTTCTGCAAGTACTGGGCTGTGATACGGTGCAGGGCAATTATTTTTGCCCACCCGTTTCCCCGGGAGAATTTGTAGACTGGTATCGAACAGATCATCAGGATGAAAAAAACTTCATGGAGATCATATCCTGAAATACAGGCCTGGCTCTTGGTGGTAGATCTCACCCGCTTGCAGTCTAGTTGACTGCCAGCTAGAGTTAAATTTAACTCAGGTTGCTGCACACAAACTGTGAATTTTTCAAAACAACCAAATAAACGTACCGACAACAGGCTGGACATTTGCTTAAAGGTAAAAGTGACCTACGATGATGGTCATAGCGTCACATTTTGCACCCGAAATATAAGTGCAACAGGTCTATTTTTGGACAAAGGCAATAATGAACTACCGGAGGTTGGCAGTCTTATTCAAATACAGGTCTCTGCCGATCAGGGAATACAGGACGCACCTCTGGTCAAGGCTGAAGTCTCACATAAAACAGATGAAGGTGTCGGTATCATCTTCCTGACACCGTAAGCTCAACGACCCGCATATCAGCTTTCCGACTGTTATCATCCTCATCCTTTACCATACACCCAGCACACATATATAGCCTGATGCATCATGAATTTGTCAGAACCGAAGTGAAGTCGGT
The DNA here is from genome assembly GCA_022712915.1 of Gammaproteobacteria bacterium. Taxonomy (GTDB): domain Bacteria; phylum Pseudomonadota; class Gammaproteobacteria; order UBA6429; family Thiohalophilaceae; genus JAHEDB01. The sequence continues at coordinate 29,121 of JAFLJQ010000041.1, forward strand.
AGAGCCTCCCAACTCAACTACCGCCATTCAAGGTTAATTGTCACCATCCTTACTTCATATTAAGGACAGCTCTAAAAATTCAATCAAGTAGATCATGGCAAGGTGAAAATAAACGAAAAAGCACAGTTTTATACATGGATGTACTTATTTCGCGAAGCCCAGAGATGGGCGAGAGCGAATTATTCCTGTATAAATGAGCATTTTGAGCTTGATTTTAACGGCGCCAGCGCTGTTCCAATGAATTTGGTTCACCATTGCCTGACAGGACTGATATAATCAAGAATGTTAATATAGAAACAATATGAAAGAGGTCAAGCCGTGCCGTATTATATTTATAAAATCAATGCTGGACCGACGATACTGATTAAAAATCTTGAAAAACTCGCCGCGCATGATGAATACAAGGCTGCGCAAAAACAGGTTCGTAAAATTCGTGCCGAACAGCTGGACAACAATACTGCAAGTTATAAAATTATTTTTGCCTCTAATGAACTGGCCGCAGAAGAACAACTGATGGAACACAGAGAAGCCCCTATCATACGTGAGTGGGAAAAATAAACCAAACACTTGCATGCATCAGACGGCGGGATAATGGACCCTGTAAATAATTCTGTGTAACTGCCCGGTTGGTCAATGCTAGAAACCTCTCGGTAACCGGCCCTGATATTCAAGCATAAACCGATTCAGTGCAACATTCCAATGATGAAGTGGCATCGTCCATTTTTTTGATGCT
>JAFLJQ010000079.1 GCA_022712915.1 Gammaproteobacteria bacterium
CCCCGGATCGGATGAACTGCATCTGACAGAAGAACCCTATTCTTTTTTACCTACCAGCCTGCCTGAAGATCATGATTGGCTCGATGACTCGATTGATGAGATGACTACCGATATATCGGATGAGAAGGCACTGCAGGAAGATCGTCAGGACGAGATCGATGTGACAGTGAATGCGGGAAGCAATATTGTCCCTGAGTCTACTGGTGATGCTCCCGGATTGGATGAACTGCACCTGATAGAAGAACCCTATTCTTTTTTACCTACTAGCCTGCCTGAAGAACATGAGGATACAGATCAGGACTGGCTAGATGACTCGATTGATGAAATCATAATCGATGAAATGATTACCGAGATATCGGGTGAGATGGCACTGCCGGAAGATCATCAGGGCGAGATCGATACGATAGAGGATGCGGGAAGCGATATTGTCCCTGAGTCTACTGGTGATGCCCCCGGATCGGATGAACTGCACCTGATAGAAGAGCCTTATTCTTTTTTGCCTACCGGCCTTCCTGAAAATAATGAAGAGATAGAACCGTATTGGCAGGATGAGTCTATTGATGACGTTGTACCGGATGAATTAACAACAGCGCTGATGAATGAATCTCAATGGGTTGAAAGTAGACAAGACAATATTGATGTAGAATTTAGTGATGGCCATGAGATTGTCGAAGTAATTAGCCCTGATAATAATACATTGAATCAATTACGCCTGTTAAATGAACCCCTTTTTTATATGCCTCTATCATTGCCGATAGGGGACATTATTGATGTTGTTATTGACTCAGATGAGCTGCTAGAGACACAACATCAACCTCTGGCATTATTACCTTATTTAAAAGATACATTGCTTGAATCTGTAGACGCTAATGATTTGCCGATTAAATCAGAGTTTGAATTGAAGCAACGACCAGTCATTGCCTTGCCTTCTGATGGCCAGGCCTTAACACTGCCGGACTTCAGTGGAGTGATAGCCAAAGCAGACTATTATACTGATTTGATGGTGGCATCATTAAAAGCATCTGTTACTGAAACAAAGCAAGAGATTAAGCAATCTAAAAATGCTGGGCAATCAGTGAGTGCTCTTCTGCTTGAGGCTAAAGTCAGAAAACCAGCCAGTGCAGATATTTATGTTTTTGAAACGCCGCAAACTCAAATAGAAGAGGAGCCAGCGAAACCGCCACCCTCTCTGGGTAGCAAGCATAAGACGCCACAACTTGACTCGAGCGGGATTATTATTCGACCTGATGGTCAGATAAATAAGAGTTATGGTCTTGTTAAACTTTTTACCATTATTCTGGCTACCAGCGCAGCTGGGACTTGGTGGTACCGTGATGAGTTGTTCTACAAAGAACAGGTTCGGAAAGAAATTCCGTCTATAATGCAAAATGAAATGGCTTTTATTTATTCCAATCGTGTGAGCATCATTTCCTCTCAAAGTAATGCGGAGTGGATGATTGTGGATACGCCTGACCAGGTGATCTCGGTTATCCGAAGCAGCCAAGTCACTACAGCCCTGTTGCGTGAACATAAAATAAAAGGTGTGAAAATTTACCGTGTAAAAAAAGGTGATACCCTGTGGGATATTGTCAACCAACATCTGGATGATCCTTATCGTTACCCGGAACTGGCCGAGAACAACCGTATTCATGATCCTTATTTGCTCCGGTCTGGTGATGTGGTAAAAATAATGACAAAAATGACTAACAAACAAGCAGACTAAATAAGCAACAGCATGACAATCGAATCATTTGAAAATAAAACACCATTAATTGACAGTGCTGCCTATATTCATGACCAGTCTTTGGTTGTGGGAGATGTATCAATTGGAGCCCACAGTTCTGTTTGGCCATATGCCGTGGTTAGAGGGGATGTGAATAGCATTCGGATTGGTAGCAATACTAATGTTCAGGATAGCTCCGTTTTACATGTGACTCATGATGGCCCCTATCAGTCCGGTGGATTTGCTCTTGAGATTGGTGATGAGGTTACGATTGGACATCGTGTCATATTACATGGTTGTAAGGTGGGTCATCAGTGTCTGATCGGCATGGGGGCTATCGTGATGGACGGTGCTGTATTACAGGATCAGGTGTTGTTGGGTGCGGGTAGTCTGGTGACACCGGGGAAGGTGTTGGAAGGAGGCTATTTGTGGATGGGCCAGCCTGCCAAACGGGTGCGCGCGCTTAGTAAAGAAGAAAAAGAATCCCTGATTTATTCTTCCGAGCACTATGTGAGGCTTAAAACCCGTTATCAGCCTCTTTAGGTCGGCTACGCCAGTGCTGGAAGTTGGGGAATTGCCGATAACTTTTTGTTAGCACATAGTCCAGTACGTTATTTAAGCGATAAAACCAGACTACTGAGTCAATACGGATGATCTCCTTGCCCTGTTCATCGAAGAACATCAATGTGGGCGTATAATCCAGATGTAACTGCTTTGCCCAGACACGACTTGTAGTGTGTTGACCTGCCGGCGTAATGATTGACTGATCTCGCTTAATATCCAGTTGTACGGCATTAAATTTTTGCAAACGCTGAATAATAAGTTCATTTTGTAAAGGACCGCCGTGCAAAATATCACAAGCATGACAACGGGATTGCTCAAACAATAACAATAAAGGTTTCCCCTTCGCCAACAGTTTGATTGGCGTTGTTGTGAGCTGGATATTGGGGTGAGTATTGATTGCTTGATCACCAAAGTTATAAGCACTCTCAGCACGTGAATAATATTCTGAAAATGTTTCATTGTTGTGATGATTACCTGCTACGTATTCAAGTGCGGCCTTGAATTGATAGGGGGAGCGATAACCGGTTAACTTAAAGGCAAGTTTTCCCTGTTTGTCGTAGAAGTGCAAAGTGGGTGTGAAATTAACTTTCTGTTGTGCAGTATAGATTTTTTCAGGTAATTTATTGCCATTGCTGTCGGTGACTTGTCTATGCCCCAGCACATCGATGGCGATGACATCAAAGTGTTTCTGTGTGTAAGAAACAATGTCTTTGTTTTCCCAGTTATTTGCCAGCAAGGCCTTGCAGTAGGCGCAGTCATGTCGGCCAAAGTATATTATCAAACCATGATTGTTATGTTTAGCCTCAACAAGATCTTCTGTTAAATCGAGGAAACTGAGTTTAAACTAGGCGGGTAGACTCAGGGCCTCTGTTAACGGGGCGTCATCAAAAATCAGTGGATTATTTTTGGCATTAATAGAGCTGAGGTGCGGTAGACCAACCAGAAAAATCAGCAGAAAGATGAATAACCGTTGGTAAAATAGGTTGTGCCGCGCTGTAATTCGATATGATTGGTCTATAATGCTAGGGTAAATTTGAACTATCATGACAGACCTGTTCAGACCATGTGATAATTAGTATAGTTAAAATATAAACAATATGGTGATGTAATGACGATTAAAGTTGATGTTTCAGTGGGTGAATTTCTTGATAAGGTGACTATTCTTGAAATTAAGAGTGAGCGCATCAAGGATGTCGCTAAACTGGAAAATGTAAATAAGGAGCTGAACCTTTTGAAGGGGATATGGCGTGGCTCTGAATTTGCCAAGGTCGATATATCAGATGAAATGAGTCGATTAAAAGAAATAAATGAGAAATTATGGGAAATTGAAGATGACATTCGTAACCAGGAACGTGAGCAAAAATTTGATGAGCAATTTATCAAACTTGCGAGGTTAGTCTACTATTCCAATGATGAGCGAGCGGCTATCAAAAAAGAACTGAACCTCAAACTGGGTTCAGGTCTGGTCGAAGAAAAATCCTATTCAGATTATAAACAGGTCGGCTAGTCAGTCGATCCTCAATTTATATAACGTGCAATTTTCATACTCCCTGTAAATCAGGGCGTACGTGTTTTCGACTTGCGGTCACTTCTATAAATGCACTTTTTTCCAGGGAGGCATAAGTCCGCGATAGCGGCGTCAGCGCCATGCTCGAACACCTGGTTGTCCTCATGTATGTCATATACATGGCGGTTCTAGGATTCTGACTCCATGTTTCATCCAACGTCCTGCTCTGACCTCCATGGATGGAGGAAATGCAAAAAGATTGTATGCAACAATCCTTACCATGCAGTTGTCCGAGCGGTGCTTCCTTGTGCACACGAAAAAATCACTATTTGTAGAAATGTCCTTGTATTTTTCTGATTGGCAGGGAGTGCAAAATGCTAAAAACGATCACTAGTGGACCATTTGCTAGAATGGTTGTATTCAAGTATTCCATTTATCGGCATATCAAATCAGGGAAGGTTGAAGTCTAGACAAGATGAAGATGAGGGGCAGCATCACTTTTATTGTTTGAGATCCTGCTCTTGCCGTAGTAACAAAAGATCACCTACCTGCCCCGGATGAACCACAGGCTCTTTCTCTGCTTTATTACTTGCCGGGGATGCGCCGCACTTCTCTGACAAAAAGAATATGGGAAAAGGTGCGGTTTAAGATCTTACTGTGAAAATTTCTCATGACAGTTCCGCTGGGAAAGCTGATGTGCTCACCCTTTTTAAAATCCTGCGCAGGTGCTGCGAGCCAGATCACATTGCCGCTATTTTCGCGCACTTGCAGGTAGCTATATAACTTCTTTTTAAAGTGTTGGATGATCACCGCTCTGTATGGAAACTCAGGTTTGTTGGCCTCGCGCATAGCGATGGCTGCCCGGTGTTTTTTAATTTCAGCTGGCATTGCCTGAAAGCCGATATCTCCTTGCTCATTGAAGCTTGCGTAGTAGATGCTACGTAGATAGCCATTTCCATCGCTACCGCCAATTAAGTAGATCCGTCCATTAATGACCACCGCATTGGCGCCTGACATCTTAGCTGGTGCCGGAGAGGTGTACTCCCACTTTGAAAGTTGGCCCGCCTCATTGATATGGGCCCGTTCAATAGAGTCAAGGTAGGCGGCACCGTTCAACCCAGCAATGGCATAGAGAACCCCGTCATGTGACGCGGTTGTCATGGAGAAGCGGCCGGATTGCAGGGGGGAAACACTGCGCCACGGCTGGAAAAAGCCCTCGGCGTCGATTCGACTCCACTCCACATCGATGAGCCCCTCTCCACCCTCCTTGCTGTGGCCGCCGATATGATAGACACCATCGCCTACTCGCTCCACTCCATGGACGTAGCGTGCTACGGTCATGCGGTCATTCGCGACCATCCACTCACCGAGACTGCCGTCAGGATTAATTTGTGCCCGTTCGAGGGTATCTAGCAATATGCCGCCATAACCACCAAAGGCATAGATGTAGTTGCCGATCACTGATAGTTTTACGCAGCGCCGCAGGTTGTTGAGAGTGGTCTTTTCCAACACCCAATCCCCTAGCGTGCCATCAGCCTTGATTTCCGCCCGTTCTACACTATTGAGCAGTTGATCTTTGTTGCGACCACTCGCACCACCCACTGCGTAGAGATAATTATTGTGGGAGGCGGAGGAGAAGAAGGCACGTTCAATATTCAACTTCGGTCCAAGATTCCAGGGAGAGAGTGTGCCATCCGACTTAACCCGTGCATACTCTGTGGTACGCAAAAATACATTTGCGCCCGGTTTTGTTTGAACGGCAATTGCCCCGTCTGCCCCAGCTGCGCCGCCCATACCGCCGAGCATATGGATAATCTCATCTCCGGCATAAACAGCCGCCCCAGTTCGTCCTTCCTGCATTGGGGTGGTATCGCGCCAACCTGCAACCCACTGCTGCTGCGCAGCCACCGGCACTACAGTCGGCGATGGTTCGGCATGTGCTTCGTGACGAACATTGACCACTACCAATAACACTAATAGCAGCAGATATGGCAAGTGTAAGCGGAAGGGGTGGGATATGGGATCAAACATAACAGCTATCTCCTTAAGTTTTATGCGTATAGAAAAAATAAATACCTCTTTTCCCAGATTCCACTGCTATTTCACAGCTAATCAACACTCTTTTTACCACACAATCACCACGGGTGAATAAGATATTCATCACAAGAATGTGCGGACTAACTAATCGATATATGGATGCCCCCTCCTACCTGTCAAGCGCAGAGTATCTTGCAGCCAGAGCCATAAATGGGAGAGGTTAGGAGAGGGCGTCAAATCAATCCTCCCTGGGCTTTAATGCCTGCGGTTTCGCTTGTGGGTAAGTGCTTTTTTTGCTCGAGGCAGGAAACTAAAAGCACTACTTCCCTTTTGATCTTCCCTGCGAGACCACAAAATTAGGGCACTACCTAACTCGCCCTGACAAACAACGTTAAAATTCAACCAGTTCTCGTGCTTATCATTATATTGTTTAGCCCTGTAACTACTCAGTGAAATCAATTAAAGGGGCTAAACAGGAACCAGCACTGAGATAAGTTGCTGCAAGGGTAGCTTAATCAATACTAAACGAGACACCCACAATACTAAACGAGACACCCACCGCAGGAAAATACTCTAACATGTTATTATTTATTTCCCATAATCTATTTAAGTGGGTGCAAGATTAAATGATGAAAATTATTTTGCTTCTTGGTTAGTAAGCATCTAAAAACAGGTTTAATTTAATTGCCTAACTTCATATGCCGAGAAATTTTTTGAGTTCGTTTAATGAAGTAGGGTGTGCGTGTTTTGGGATTGTGTTTTACCGGACTGGGCAGGGTCGCAGCCAATTCGATCGCTTGCTGCACTGATAGTTGTTTTGCTGAGGTATTCCAATAATATTGTGCTGCGGCTTCTACGCCATAGATACCTTTGCCGAATTCTGCGATATTCAGGTAAGTTGAGAGGATGCGTTTTTTCGGTACAAAAAATTCCATGCTGATGGTGAATATTAGTTCATGCCATTTACGCAGGGGGTTCCGTGAGGAAGTGAAAAACATATTTTTCACAACTTGTTGAGAAATGGTACTGGCACCGTATTTCATTTGCAATTTTTCAATGTTGTAATCCATGGCATCTTTTAATGCGATGACGTCAAATCCGCTGTGTTGATAAAAACGGGCATCTTCTGCCATGATGACGGCCTTTTGAATATGTGTCGAAATTTTTGTTAGCGGTATGGGTTGCCAACGTTGACGAGGCAGATCTTTGTCTGCACGCTGTCGTTGTTGGTAGTGTTTGATGAAGGCAGATTTTACGACGGGGCCATGATTAAATTTGTGCCAGTCGGGCCAGATAGTGGTGAGGTAAAATATATCCAGTGCCAGCAGTAATAAAGCAAACCTGACAATCCATTTGACTCGACGTTGCAGTCGGGCCATTTTGGAATTGTTTTTATGGCGTTTTTTATGTTTGCTCAAATGTTGTTGGTGACTACCTGCCCGCCACTTCCAGCGTAGAGTACGTAAAATTCGTTTTATCATTATTGCCCTGTCGTTGTTATGTTTAAACCTGATAGATGAACCATAGAGAGTGCAGATGGAAATAGATATTATATTTTTTGAGAGTTAAGGGCACCTCTAAATATCCAATAAATCAGAACAAATTAAAAAAAAATAAAACAGTGATAGTGAATCACTGTTAATTACGATGATTTATTGCATTTTTAGTTGCATTTACCTCGACATCTTAGCGAATTAGGCCATCA
>JAFLJQ010000034.1 GCA_022712915.1 Gammaproteobacteria bacterium
CAGTTGTCTTAACTGAAAAGTCTGAAACGATTCGCTAACTCCGCAGCAGATGCAACACTCGATACTAGTGGTTGGCTAGACCTTACTAGACAAGGACTTTCACCTTGCAAGGTACACCAAGCTTCGCTTGGCGCACTAACGCCAAGTTAAACGGCGGAGTAACATGGCGATTTTTGCAAAAAAATGCCGTGTTACGGAGTCCGTTTTGGACGCATTGTTAGGCATGACTATTTACCCAGTAACTGCAATGCCAGAATGACAACATTTAATAATCCGACCACTACAAGAAAAAAAGTTAACCAGTTCAGTCGCGAGCCTGTTTTTTGCTGCCCTTGTGCAAGCAGTACCTGAAGGCTTATTTCTGCATTTTTTCTTGCTTCAGGATCACCATATCCATTGCCATCAGAAAATGAGTCAAGTAGCTCTTGGAGTTCTTTATTTTTCATGCTCTTTCTCTCACTTTTTGTTGCCTAACGCCAATTTCACTGGTTGTTTTCAGCGAGGGTTTTTTGTGCATAAATGTGAGCACAGCAAACTTGCACAAAAAAACCTCGCTGAAAACAATCCACGTGGAAATTATTGTTAGGTGCTACTCTGAATGGTGGCACACAGCCTCCAAGTTATGCCCGTTGATATCGATAACGAATGCACCGTAGTAGTGGGGATGATATTCCTCCCTTATTCCAGGTTTCCCGTTGTCTTTAGCGCCTGCTTCGATAGCAGCATGATAGAATTCTACTACTTGAGATCTGTTTTCGGCAGAAAAAGCGAGATGCATAGGCGTTTGAGTCTCACTGTGGGCCCCAAACCAAAATTCAGGTTTTCCATCCCGCCCGAATCCGGCCCAGCCTTCGTACTCCATAATTTTTTCAATTCTTAACGGAATAAGAGCTTTAGAGTAAAATTCTAAGCTGGCTGAAAAATCTTTAACAGATAACCCGATGTGATCAATTATCATAAATCCTCCTTTTTTCGCTCGCCTAACAGTGATATATACAGACGTCTGTATAACACCTTTGTAATTTTAGTTTCATTTGTCCATAATTCTAACAGGCAAAGGGGTTGCTGGCGACAATAAACAACTAAGGGAATAGTATAATGAATGACCAATCCGTTACCCGTTTCTGGGATAATTTCATAGTTAAAACAAAATGTTATGGTGCAAAACTAGATGCCGTCCGATGGTATGTGCGTCATGCGGAAGCGTATATCAAGGCACATCAACAGGTCCGTTTAACCCGCCATACAAAGCATCAGGTCGAGCAATATCTCCATGACAAAGGCAGAAGCACATATTTAAAAGACTGGCAATTTCGTCAAATCATACAGTCACTCAGGATTTTGTTTGTTAAATTAGCCAAAACACCTTGGGCACGGGATTTCCCCTGGGAAGATGTGTTGAACTCAGCGATATCCCTGCCAGACACCCACCTCAACAAATCAATTTAACTTATTGATATTAGGCACCTATAATTACTTATTAAATAAAGCTTATCCTATCTCAATCACCCACTATTTTATTATCCAAAGCATCACTCACGTATCTGACTGAATCTATCAACATCAACTGTACCCAGTACAATCCATTTTCCGCTCCGGATGACAGTTCATCAGATAAGTTCACCTCTGTCAGCAGTTCAAGAACCGTTGCGACTCGATTCAGTGTATCCCGATGACCAACATTGTTACCTATGCTAACTGCAATCAATGGGTTAGAAGGAATTTGAGGATGAGATACGTCATTATTCATTAAACACTCCTGATTTAATAAAAATTGAATTGTGTCTGTTTCATTAAAAAACGAAATTAAATAATGAATATATTTTCATTAACTCACAACGATTACTTTGAAATCATTGAATACAAATACAGGCAGGGACAAATAAAACAAAAACAAGAATATTCACGCGTTACAACTTAAAGTCTTGAAGCTTTACGATGATCTCACGCAGTTTTCTAATCAGTGTGCTTTTTTGTGTGATTCTTTTGCTGCTATTCCCGCGCAACAGGAATTTATAGATCCTGAAACCATGGGCGGCATTCATCATTACTCTCACTGGCTGAAAACCAGGCTATTAGAAATAAAAAATGAGTTACGAAAAATACACGAGCAATTAAAAAGACTTAAATAACTGTAGTGCTGAGAAGCGAAAACACCCACCTCAACAAACATAATCAGCTGAGAATTTTTAACTATTCTGACTCATTTTGCTGGCGGAAAATCATCATGTAATCCTTGAACCAGAATACACGGTTTCGTTGTTTGCCTGTTAACTGCTGCAATACGCCATGTTGCACAAAGTCGTTGACCAGCATTGTGGCCGTATTGCGCTGTAGCCCTAAAAATGTTGCAACCATGTTTATACTGACCACCGGACTTTGATAGAGAAAGTGCATCAGGCTTTGGGCATTTTCTTGTCGGCGGGGACTAAAATGAGGCAGAACTTCACGCTCAAGCTGCTGTTTTAGACTCAGGATATCTTTAAATACCTGAATAGAATTTTCTGCTGTCTCCTTTACTCCATACAAGAAAAATATTAACCAGTCTTTTAGTTTGTTGGCATCACGTACGGCCATAAGATGATCGATATATTCAGTTTTATGTTGCTCAAAATAATCTGACAGGTACAGAGCCGGTTTATGTAACAGGCCAAAGTTCGCAAAATATAGGGCGATCATCAGGCGGCCCAAACGACCATTACCATCAAGAAAGGGATGGATGGTTTCAAACTGGTAGTGTGCAATGGCTATTTTGATCAGGTGCGGGACTTGCAGTTGATCATTATGGATAAACTTTTCCATGTCACTCATAAGATCGGGGACATCCTCATGATGAGGCGGCACAAAAACAGCATTTTTCAAGCTGACACCGATCCAGTTCTGACTGGTACGAAATTCACCAGGTTGTTTGTTTTCGCCACGCACACCCTGCATCAGGATCTTGTGTGTATCTTTGAGCAAACGGTTGGATAGAGGCAAGTTTGCCAATTGACCAATGGCCGAATTAATGGCCTCAACATAGTTCTGTACCTCTACCCAATCGTCACGCTTTTCTGGATCAACGTCTTTCTCTTCGAGCAACGCCTCTTCCATATTGGTACGGGTACCTTCAATGCGGCTCGATTGTGTGGCTTCTTTCATAATGTGCATACGTATGAAAAAATCAACATTAGGTACAAGTTGGGAAAAGGCATTCAGCTCTCCCAACACCCGGTCGGCCTCACTTAACAGGTTCTGGATTTGCCCGTCGCTAAACACCCATGCGTGGTTGATCGGCATTGGCTCAAAGCTTTTGTATTCATACTGCTGCTTATACTGACCTGCCTTGTAATCATCTATATCCATCATTAACACCAGACAGCTAATGTCGGAAAGAGTGGTGTTTTTCGATATAAGGAATACATAGTATCGGAAATGTAGTCAAATTTATCCCTTATGTCAAATTCATGCCTAGTTTTCGACATAAGAAAATTCTAATGTCGAAAACTGTTGTTCATTATTTGCCTTAATAGTAGAGGCTAATCCACGTCGCTATTGCCTGATCAAAAGACAGCTGTTAAGTGAGCCATTAAATTGTCTATTTCCAGAATTTTAGGCATCTTACCCCTCTCCCCACATAACCCTTTGTTTGTTATATGTTTTATATTTTATCTCTCTATTAATGACAAAAATCACCCCATAATAGGCTTGAAATACTCTATATAGAGAGTATTCTTAGTTATAAGTCCACACATAGAGCGTTCTGCTATGACGATACTAGTTGAAAGTAGTCCCCAGAAGGATCCGAAGAAGCTGGCGAGTGCGGCTTTGCAGGCCTTTTTTAATTTGTCAGTGCGTTGGAAATTATCGGTTTCTGAACAACGAACATTGCTGGGCGGGCCACCTGAATCAACGTTCTTCAAATGGAAGGCTGGGAAGTCGGCACGTAGATTAAGCCGGGATACTTTAGAGCGTATTAGTTACCTGTTGGGTGTCTATAAGGCGCTGAATATTTTACTGCCATCAACACGTGCCGCTGATGAATGGATTCGTAAGCCGAATGCGGCTCCTTTTTTACATGGACAGAGTGCGATTGAAAGAATGCTTGCGGGCAATATTGTCGATTTAGCCGATGTCCGACGTTATCTGGATACTCAACGAGGTTTGTAGTGGAAGAACCACCTGTCAGGGAGCTTGACTGGGATCATCAATACCGAGTGATCGCGTCTGAATTTCCGCCGATCAATTTTTTTGAGGATCTGGTGGCCCCGGAATTGATGGACGAACTTTATCACATTGAGTCGTTGACCAATGACCGCTTACGGGATGAGGTGGGGGAGATTGCGCTGGTCGCAGCAGAGGATCGCGTAGTCGGCCCCGGTTCTTCACCGGTGATGGCGGCCTTCACGCATATTAGTACCCATTGTCCAAGTCGTTTCAGTGATGGGGGGTATGGGGTTTATTATGCCGCCCAGACATTGGAAGCGGCGATTGAAGAAACAAAATATCATCGTGCAAGATTCCTCTCATTCACAAATGAAGATCCCGGTGAAATGGATATGCGGGTCTATATTGGGGAAGTGGCAAAACCTTTACATGACATCCAGGGTGAGGTGTATAGGCCTTTACACGCCCCCGATGATTGGCTTCCCGCACAAAAATTTGGCCGCTTGTTAAAAGATTCAAACTCATGGGGCATGGTCTATCATTCTGTCAGAGACCCCGGTGGCCAATGCATTGCTGTATTACGGCCACCCGGTATCACAATACCCAGGCCTGGGCCTCATCTGTCTTATGTGTGGAACGGGAAACAGATCAGCAAGGTCTATGAAAAAACGCTTATTAAGTAAGCATTGATGGTGGGACATCCATATTCAGCCGTTTTTTCACCTCCCATAGTTTAGTATTAAACGTTGAATTATAATTAGAACCTAAATCGGGCCGGCAGAAAAATAAACATATACCTCCCGATTATATATGACGTTAGATAATAAAGGAGATGGTGATGGATCAGTCAGCTAAATTTTGGAACAACATTGCAGAACGTTATTCAAAACAACCTATTGCAGATGAGGCGGCGTATCAAAAAAAACTACAGGTGACTCGCGAGCATTTACGGCCGGATATGGAAATATTGGAGTTTGGCTGCGGGACAGGTTCGACAAGCATATTTCATGCACCTTCTGTGAAGCATATTCAAGCCATTGACATCTCATCGAAAATGCTTGAAATCGCTCAAAGCAAAGCTGACGCAGAGAAGATCAAAAATGTCACTTTTAAATGCATGACCATCGATGAATTCAGCGTGCTTGATAAAACCTTAGATGCTGTGTTGGGGCTCAGCATTTTGCACTTACTGGACAATAAGGAAGAGGTCATTGCCAAGGTCCACAGAATGCTAAAACCCGGCGGCATTTTTGTTACCAGTACAGCATGCCTTGGCGATACGATGAAATTTTTTAAGATAATTGCGCCGATTGGGAAGTTCTTTGGTTTAATGCCCATGGTCAAGGTTTTTACCACAAGAGAATTGGAAGACAGTATGACCGATGCCGGTTTTAAGATTGAATATCAATGGCATCCAGGAAAAAATAAAGCGGTATTTATGATTGCGATGAAGCATTGAGTAGGCGTGATTAACTATTTCTTGGCGTGGGTATCTATGCAAACAGAATGTTATTGTTAGGCGATTATTTCAATTACAATTTCTGTTTTAACCGAGTTTGCAATAAAGCACTTGTCATGTGATTGATGGTGCATTTTTTTAATTTGTTCTAAGGTAGGTTGTTTTTCCCCTGAAAATATAATTTTAGGGTGAAGTGTTACTTTTGTCATTGATATTTTTCCATCACTATCCTTCCCCATGATGCCCACTGCATTATCAAGATACTGATCAATAACGAGCTTTTTTTTTGCCGCAATAGAAAGAAAAAATAACATATGGCAACTGGATAAAGATGCGACAAAAGCTTCCTCTGGGTCAACATTGGCTTCTACTGAATAGGGGATCGGTACAACATGTGGCGAAGAAGATGCTGGCACAATAACACCGCCATCAAATGACCAGCTATGAGCACGGCTATATTGATTATCAATATAGGGCTCATCAGCACCACGAAGCCAATTAATTTTTGCGAAATATTTAGACATTTTCAGTTAATCTTTTTCTTTAGTGCCTAACAACATAATCTATGCGGGTCTAAACCTGCGCAAGCTTTTAAACCACCCCATGACATCATCGCTGATGATGTACAAACAGGGCACCAGTACCAGTGTTAGCGGTGTCGCAAACAATAAACCATACCCCAGGGCCAGGGCCATCGGGCTCATGAAAGGATCTGAACCCCCGATGCCATAGGCCAGGGGCAGGACACCGGCAACGGTGGAGACGGTGGTTAAGACAATGGCGCGGAATCTGTCGGTGGCTCCCTGGGCAACAGTTTCCCGTAATGGCTGCGTTGGATTTGCCTTGCGCAGATTATTAACATGATTCACCAATACCAGTGAATCATTCACCACCACCCCTGCCAGGCCAACCATACCGGTCATGGCCAGGAAACCGAGGTCTTGTCCGTGTAAGGCAAAGGCAATAATCACGCCGATGATGGCAAACGGAATGGCGATCATCACCAACAGGGGCTGAATGAGTGAGTTGAACAGCAGGATCAGCAGGGCATAGATGCCGAGTGCGGCAATAGCAAAGATGGTGGTGAGGTCTTGCTTTGATTTTTCACTCTCTTCGGCTTCACCACCGATGATCAATTGCATGCCGGGATAATCTCGATCAATATTAAAGTGTGACTGCACGGCCTTCGATATTTTGAGTGATGTCGTGATATCTTTGTCGATGTCACCACTGATGTTAATCGAGCGATCCCCTTTATAGTGATAAAGCTGCGAGGGGCCTGGCCCAGTCTCAAGGCGGGCCAGTTGACCCAGTGATGTTTGCCGACCTGTCTTGTTGGGAATTTGCAGTGTTTGAATATAAGCGGGATCACGCCGCACATTGGAGGCAAAGATCACCCGGAAATCCACATCTTCATCTCCGTAGCGCACATTGGTTACCACTTCGCCGTCATAGGCAATCCGTACTATCTGCGCCACATCGGCCACGGTCACACCCACGCGAGCCAGTTTAGCATAATCGAGTTTGATCTCGACCTGCTCCTTGCCTGCCTTGTCATTGCGATCCACATCCTTGCTGCCTGCTTGTGCCTTAACAAACTGTTCTACATCATTAGCCAGTTTTGTCCGTAAACGTTCATCGTTGCCGACAACACGGATAAAAATGGGCCGCCCTACCGGGGGGCCGCCGCTATCCACCTGGTAATAAACCCGCTCAAAGGTTTTATCTGCTTTGGTTTTACTGCGCAAAATTTCGACAATATGATCCGCCGTTCGCTGGCGATTGGCAAACGGGGTCAGGCTTACCTGAATGGTGGCAAAGTTTTCACTTTCACTGTTCACCACATCATCACCAAAGGAACCTATGCGGGTGACATAGGATTCCAATTCTGTATCGCTCAACTCGGCCACCATCTTTTCGACTTTTTTTACCGCATTGGAGGTGACTTGCAAGGGGGTGCCGGTGGGCATCTGCACATAAATGGCAAAACGCTCGGCGGTCGTGGAAGGAAACAATACAAAATCCATAAACTTGATGGCATAGCTGATGGCAACACCAAACACCACAATAAAGACCGTCAGGCTGATATAGCGGTAACGCAACGCACGTAAAATCCAGCCGTGGAACGCATGCCGCAAGCGATCAAAAAAATGACTCCGTTTTTCATTGTCATGGCTTCCGGCATGAGCCTTCATGCTGGCCGCCAGATGGGCCGGTAAGGCCAGGGTCGACTCAATCAGCGAAACAAACAACGCCAGGGTAATCACCAGGGGAATGACATAAACAAACTTACCCAACACGCCGGGCATAAAGAACATCGGGGCAAAGGCGACAAAGGTGGTGAGGATGGTTGTCATCACGGGGCGAAACACCTCACTTACCCCTTCCACTGCGGCATCAATTGGCGACAGACCCTGTTCAAATTTTTGATAGATGTTCTCTGAAATTATAATCGCATCATCCACAATAATGCCAATCACCAGCACCATGGCCGTCAGAGTGATGCTATCAAGAAAGGTGTCAAAGACCGGTAATAAAAAAATCACGCCCAGAATGGCAATCGGTACACCCAACGCCACCCAGAAGGCCATACGGGGCTTGAGAAAGATCGACAGGACGAGCAGCACCATCACCAGACCGATAGCACCATTGGTGAGGACGATGCTCAATCGGTTTTGCACATAAGTTGACTGGTCACGCGAGAGTAACAGTTTGACCCCTGCGGGCATTAGTGGTTGTTGTTGCTCAACCAGATCCTTAACCAATCCAGCAGTACGAATCAGATCAGCAGATGAACGTTTATGGGCCACAAAGGAGATGACTGACTCGCCGCCCATACGGGACTGAACCTTTTCTTCTTCAAAATCATCTTTGATGATGGCCAGATCTTTCACCCGTACCAGTGGGCCATCAAAGGTGGTCTTCACGATCACATCACCGACTTCGGTAGGTGCCTGAAACTGGGCGAGGGTGACGATATTTTTTTCACTGGTATAGGATTCAAATGATCCCCCCGTCGCACGAATATTCCGCGCACCTATCGCGCTGACCACATCGCGCAGGGAAACTTCATGTTTTAGCAATGCCTGTGGTTGTACCTCCACCCGAACTTCACGGGCTCGATAGCCATAGCGACTCACCGTGGTGACACCGGGGAGGCTCTCCAGTTTTTTTTCAAAACGACGCGCCAGTTCACGCAATTCCTTGTAAGGCAGATCACCACTTATCCCTACCTCGATAACCGGAAAGACTGACGTATCCAGTTCTCGCACCAGCGGTGAATCTCGTACTTCCGCAGGCAGGTCATTGACACGCCCTACGGCCTCGCGAACATTTTGCACTACCTTGTCGGGATCGCGTTCATCTGCCTCAATGACAACGTGGATCATCGACAGATTTTCTCTTGACCAGGAGGTATAGCGTTTGATGCCGCTTACATCCTTGAGCTCTTCCTCGATCTCGTTGGTGACCTTCAGCTCGACATCCTCGGGAGAGGCACCGGGATAGGCCGTGGTAATAATGATTTCACCAAACTCGACGCGCGGAAATGAGTCGCGCTGGATAGTGGTCAGGGTGGTCAAACCCAACAGGATGGCCGAAAAGGTGATCATATACGCCAATAATTGGCGCTCGACAAAATATCTAAAAAATCCTTTTAACATGTTGTTTATCTTATTGGTAAGGGTCAATCATATCCAGTCATGATTTCATTCCTTTGGCTTTAAACTAGAAAATTCCGTTTCTATTTTGGTAACACCGTCTGCCTCGCCTTTCTGTTTTAAGGAAGACAAACCACCACCGTTTACCATAATAGCGTATTGTACTAATAAGGTTGCGGATTATGCGACACGAAATAATCACAAATAGCATTTATAGCCTGAGAATGATATTTATGTCGCAGAATCAACTTACTTATTAGTAAGTCATGATTTTTCGTAAGCGCAAGGAAGCATCACGCATAGAACCGCCGTGCATATGACATCAGCACTGTCCCGTTAATAATCTAAAAAATCATGTGTCTGCTGAGTACTTTACGGCTTGAGGAGGTTGAAATGAGCATGGGACATGGAAATTGTTTATAAAACACATTTTACCGCAAAGGTCGCAAAGAGGCGCAAAGAAAAAATAAATTCGGTAATGTATAAAAAGTGAGCTTAAAGTCTTCGGTTAACCTCTAATTTTCCTCCATTATAAAGCAAAATAACGTTGCTATCTTTTGCACCCTTGGCAGTTTAGATCTTTAAAATGAATTAAATACTTAACGGGACAGCAGTGATATCACATACATGAGGACAAGGTGCTGCTCAGGTGTTCGAGCACGGTGCTAAATTACCGCTATCGTGGATTTGTACCCCTGAGGGTGAAAAGCGTATTTATAGATAAGCCCTTATGTCAGCTTAGTGAGTCAATTGCACGCCACAACATATACATACCAAACAGGATCACCGTCCCACCCGATAACTGTCTGACCCAGCTTTGCTGGACAATTTTTTGCAATAGCACCGCAAAAATGCCCATGGCCAGAAGGTTTGGCAAAGTACCCACGCCAAAGCTCATCATCAGCAAGGCCCCCTCTTTGGCCCCTCCACTTAATAAAGTCCAGATAAGCACACTGTAAACCAGTCCACACGGCAACCAGCCCCAAAGCGCCCCTAATAACAACGCCTGACCGGGCCGTTGTACTGGCAATAGTTGCCGACCCAGAGGCTCAAGCCGTTGCCAGATAACCGACCCAGCCTGTTCAACCCGCACTAATACGCGCCACCAGCCATTGAGATACAAACCCATGAGGATCATGAAGACACCGGCCAGCAGTTGCAGCCAGAGTTGTAGTTGTCGAATGGATAATAAATCAATGGCCCAAGCACCTAATCCACCAACAATCGCACCGGCCAGGGTATAACTACTAATCCGCCCCAGGTTATAAAGTAGTAAAAAAGGCAAATTACCCCGAAGTCGCTGCCGTCGATCTTCCGGTAAACCAAAGCTCAGGGCACCTACAATGCCACCACACATGCCGACGCAATGTACACCACCAAAAAAACCGACGGCAAGGGCGGCAACATTTGAAATCGTCATGTCCATTACATTAAAAATCCATCGTCTGTTATCTGAAAATAATTTTCTTCTACAAAGAGAAAATCAGGATAAGAGCATCAATCATGGCTGTTTAAAAATAGGTAAGGTGCTGGTGAAATATGCATTTTAAGAAGCGCCCTATAGTTAATCTTGTGTATCAATCTGTTCAGTCTGCCGATACATTAAATACAATACCAGCAAGATGCCTGGTAAACCCAACAAAGCTGCGACCAGAAAAAAATTGGAATAACCCAGTTGATCGACCATGCTACCCGAAAAGCCGCCAATGGTTTTTGGCATCAATGTCATCAAAGAACTGAAGATGGCATACTGGATCGCGGTAAAGGATATGTTAACCAGACTGGATAAATAGGCAATAAAGGCGGCTGTCGCAATCCCCGCACTCAGATTGTCCGCCGCTATCACGACCCCTAACCAAAAAGTATCATGTCCCTTGGCCGCCAGTACCATAAACAATAAATTGGTTAACACCACCATAACCGCCCCCACCAGCAAGATCCGCATAACCCCAAATCGCACAGTTATTACGCCACCAACAAACCCGCCGACGATAGTCATAATGACACCGAAGATTTTGGTGTAACTTGCAATCTCTGCAAGCGAAAAACCCATGTCTTCATAAAATACATTTGTGATGACACCCAATACAATATCAGAGGTGCGGTACAGACCGATCAAAAGCAGGATGATCACAGCATGTTTACGATAGCGTTCAAAAAAATCAACCACCGGGTTGATATAAGTCTGCATCACCATATCGCGATTAACCAGGCCAGAATTGGCGATCCCATATCCGGTCAGTATGGCCACCGCCAGTGCAACAGCAATACGTATGACCTGGCCCACGAACTTTGCAATCACTTCACCACTAAAGGGGGATAACAGATTGTATAACCCGCGGCTGACATCCAGATAGACAAATGCCAGCACAAAGGCTGATGTCACCAAGACAAACATGCCCAAAAACTGGGCATAGTCACGACCACTGTGGATGTGGGAATCAACCGCTTTATTGCTTTCAGGCTCCTTAATAAAAAGCGTGGTGATAATACCCACGGACATCAATGCCGCCATCCACATATATGTCTGCTGCCAGGCTAGATAATTGTAACCTTCTTCACCCTGGCCAAACATACCGGCCAGATACAAAGAACCGGCTCCCGAGGCCAACATACCAAAGCGATACCCCGCCACATACATGGCCGACATCGCCGCCTGATATTCCTTGCTAGCCGACTCAATACGCAAGGCATCAATGACAATATCCTGACTGGCAGAGGCAAAGCCCAACAAGACCACCGCAAACACCATTGCCGGTAGCCCTTTGGCAGGATCGGACAGGGCAATCAACAAAATTGCGGCCATAACAAATAATTGCATCAGCAACAACCAACTACGGCGATGTCCCAATAGCCGATGCAAACCGGGCAAGGGTAACTTATCGATGAGGGGTGACCAGATAAATTTGAATGAATAGGCCAAGGCCGCCCAACTAAAATACGTAACCGTACTGCGATCTATGCCTGCCTTTCGTAACCAGATGGACAAACTAGAAAAAATCAGTAACAGCGGCAGTCCGGCAGAAAAACCAAGGAAAAGCATCCCCACCACTTTGGGTTTAAGGTAAACCGAGCAGGCCTCACGCCAACTGATTTGTGATGCCGTCATAGAGGATTCACAGAAATTGCGTTATTATTTTTGAGTTCATGCGAAATAAGCATAGCATCCCGACATACTACCACAGGTATCAGACTTGGTATTTCTGCCATTTTTGCCTTTCGTAATACGGCCACGAACAAGCAACAAGATAAATAAAACAGAAAGTCACTGGCTTTCACCTCGGTAAACATCAGAACGACATAACCACTTGGCCTGTGGTTATGGACAGTACGTTCGCCACCCATTTCCCCGGCAAAACCGGCTCTGGATTAGCTCATCAGAAAATCACGAACCATCGACAGGCAAAGAACTCAAATGTATGTCATACGACGAGGAACAAATCATCCTATGGCGCCGTCGCCACGATGGTGGCACGTCTCGGCGCAGGATAACCTTCAATCGTCTTTGAGTGATCCGTTGGATCCAGAAAATTCGTCAGTGAATTAAAGTGCATCCACTCTGATGCACGTTGTTCATCGACGCTAGTGTTATTAACATCAATCAAACGGATATTCTTGTATCCAGTACGGCGCAACCACAACTCCAGCGTGGCCACCGTCGGAATAAACCAGACGTTGCGCATCTGGGCATAGCGGTCTTCCGGTAACAGCACTTCCCCCTGTTCACCATCGATCACCAACGTCTCTAGTACTAATTCACCACCCTTGACCAAACAATCACGTAACTCATAAAGGTGGTCGATGGGCGAACGACGGTGATACAGAATGCCCATTGAAAATACCGTATCAAAGGCACGCAAGTCAGAGGGCACATCATCAATACCCAGCGGTAATACATAAACCGGCTCATCCGGCAGGTAACGGGCTATGGCCTGATACTGTATGTTGAACACCAGGGTCGGATCAATACCGATCACCAGTTCTGCCCCGGCACCGCGCATGCGCCAGCAGTGATAACCACTGCCACAGCCTACATCCAGCACGGTGCGCCCCCTTAAGTCCTGAATATGATCCTTGATACGATTCCATTTCCAGTCCGAGCGCCACTCAGTGTCAATGTGCACACCAAACACATCAAATGGCCCTTTACGCCAGGGATGAAACTTCATTAATAGTTGCTTGAAATCACTTTGGGCAACGTTGCCAAGATCATCCACTGTACCAATTTGCACCTTATCGGCATTTAGATCATACGAAGAAGGCTTAATGGCCGGAAGCTGTTCCAGCGCCGCCTGCCACTTTTCCAAATCGCCGTGGCGTTTGTTATGCAGGTTGTGATTAATCTGCGCGGGTATCTGTTCAGCCCAGTCCGCCAAACGTTCTCCGTTCATCAAGTTATATAATGCGCTAAAATTCTGCATCCTGTTTATGAATGAAGGAACATTTTTTCAAAGCGGGCAAGGCTCTGTTGTAGACGGCCTCGAACGATCAACCATGCAAACATAACACCGAGTGTGTTGGCGGCCATATCCGCATACTCAAACAATCGGGCCGTGCCCATGCCTTGCAAAAACTCAATGGTAATGCCCATACTTATAAATCCTAGCGCATAAAACACTTGTGTGCGTTTTGATGGATACAATTGCATAAACCAGCCCATCATAACGGTGTAGGCCGTGAAATGACTGATCTTGTCAAAAAAGTCGAGACCCAGATCAACTTGTGGTGGTTTTGACATCAGCGATAAATACCAGACACTGACCACCAGTAACCAACCAAGACTGAGCCAAAATTTTCGATAGTGTAAAATCACTTCGTGCTGCATCGTTACCAGAATATCACCAGCAACATCACGCCCAACAGCATACGATAGATCACAAACGGTAACATACCGATGCGATCCAGCAACTTTAGAAAATAGTGAATACAAAAATAGGCCGTTACTGCGGAAAGAACGACGCCCAGTGTCAGGGCAAACCAATCCACTGGTACAGACTGTTCAACCAGTTTCAAACCTTTATAGCCCCCCGCCATGAGGATCGCCGGAATAGATAATAAAAATGAAAACCGCGCAGCCGCCTGCCGGGTCAGTCCCAGAAGTAAGGCTGCCGTCATAGTAATACCCGAACGCGATGTGCCAGGGATCAAGGCCAGTGCCTGCGCCAGCCCAATTACCAACACATCTTTCCAGTTAAGACTATGTTCATCGCGCTGACGTTGGCCTTTAACATCAGACAACCAGAGCAATAAACCAAAGCCGATGGTGGCCCACGCAATGACAAAGGGTGAACGTAATTGTGTATCAATAAAGTCATGAAATAATAGGCCGACAAGACCAACAGGAATCGTGCCCAAAATCACCGCCCAGGCCAACTTACTTTCCCCCACCAGTCGCCGCTTTGTGATTGAAGAAAACCAGTCTCGTGTCATGCTGGTGACTTCTTTGCGAAAATACCACACCACTGCGCTCAAAGTGCCAAGATGTATCGCCACATCAAAGGCCTGCCCCTGATCCTGCCAGTTGCTGATCACCGGCACCAGGATCAAATGAGCTGAACTGGAAATGGGTAAAAATTCGGTTATGCCCTGCACCAGTGCCAGCACAATAATTTGTGTCAATGACATGTTGATTCCTTTTTTATTTTTATAAACTATTACGCAAGTCGCGTAACATAAAACCCGGCAATGAAACATTGAGCTGCTTCGACAAACCGATCACCTTGAACAACTCTCCCATCTCATGCGGCAGGGTCAATTTCTTGATCTGGTTGGCGAGGATCATTTGCGGCTGCAATTCTTCTGCTGGCTGACGTTGATACATTTCCGTCAAGCCACTGCCGATCAAAAAGTTGCCCTGATTAGTATAGCCTTCAATATTGAAGCCACTTTTATAGGCGGCCTCGGCCATGGCGGTGAAATCCACATGGGCCGTGATGTCCTGTAGGCCAGGATACATAAAGGGGTCAGTATGGGCATAATGTCGATAGTGGCACATCAGTGTGCCCGTGCCGCGTTGTGGGTGATAAAACTCATGGCAGGGAAAACCATAGTCGATCAATAGCACCAGTCCCTGACTCAGACTCCGCCCCAGGGCTTGTAACCAATCCTCAGCCAGCAGATTAATCTCGGTGGTATAGCCCTCTTCAAAGGCTTCACCAAATTTTTCTTCCATCGACTGCATACGTTGACTCAATCGACTATCACTAATATCACCCCGTTGCCAGACAAACCCGCCATTCTGCCAGGCAACATAGCATTCATACCAATGATCATTATGCTTGCTGACAATGTTGACCGGCATGGCATCCAGTAGCTCATTACCCAACACCACGGCCGACAAGTCATCAGGTAATTCGTCCAACCAGACAACCCGAGATAAGCAGCCAGGCATATGCTGTTCTATCGTTTGGGCCTGACGTTGCCGTAACTCACCGCTCAATTCGAGTATGTAATAATGTTCCGGCAGCTGATCGGTTTGCGACAAATAGCCAAGTATTTCTGCGGCCATCACACCACGACCCGCCCCGATTTCAAGAATATTGGCCTCAGACAACATCCGCAATGCCGGTGCAATGGTATGCGCCAGGCAGTGTGAAAACAGGGGGGCAATCTCAGGCGCGGTGACAAAATCACCTTCCGCCCCCAGTTTACGGCTCCCTGCGGTGTAATAACCTAATGCCGGGGCATACAGGGCCAGTTGCATATAATCCCGAAAGGGTATCTGACCGCCCTGCTGCGCTATTTCCTCACGAATGGCGTCAGTCAGTTGCTGGCTATGGGCCAGCGCATGCTTATCGGGAACAGGTAATTGTATCTGTTGTGCAGGCATTGGGTTCCAATTTAAAGCAAATCCAGATTATCATAGGCAAGTGCGACATTTGATGAAAATGTAAGCAATCCAATTTACGAAAATGGCGAGGATACCACACTATGCTGACTGACAAGGTGGCATTGATTACCGGCTCAGCCCACCGTCTCGGTGCCGAAACTGCCCGCACCCTGCACGCAGAAGGCATGCGGCTGGTGCTGCACTACCGACAATCCCGCAAGGCCGCCCAGGCCCTGCAAAAAGATCTCAACGGGCAACGGGCTGACTCAGTCATTCTCGTCCAGGCGGATCTATTGGTCATCAATGGTATGTCACCCATTGTCGCCCAGGTCATCGATTCCTTTGGTCGGTTAGATGTACTGATCAACAACGCCTCCACATTTTACCCTACCCGGATGGGTTCAGTCAGCGAAGACCAGTGGGATGACCTGATGGGCAGTAACCTCAAAGCGCCCTTTTTTCTCGCCCAGGCCGCCGCGCCCTATCTCGCCAAACATCAAGGCTGCATCATCAATATTGCCGACATACATGCCGACCGGCCCCTAAAAGCCCACCCTATCTATAGTACCGCCAAGGCCGGACTGGTGATGTTGACCAAGGCCCTGGCCGTTGAACTCGGCCCCGATGTCCGAGTCAATGCCGTCGCGCCTGGTGCAATCATGTGGCCAATGAATATTGACCAGGTCACCAAACAACGCATTATCTCTCGAACTGTTCTGAAACGAAAAGGCGAGCCCAATGATGTTGCCAAGGCCATTCTGTACCTCATCAAGGATGCAGGGTATATGAGTGGTCAGGTGTTGACCGTAGATGGTGGACGCTCACTAAAGAGCTGACTCAATACCAATCAAATTCAATCGGTATTAACTGCTGCTGGTGCTTGTCAAACTCATTCCATAACACCGACATAGTCTTGTGCTCAAGCGGGTGCATAACCTCAGGGGCGATTTCCGCCAACGGCCAGAGCACAAAGGCATTTTGCAGGATCTCTTCCCGAGGTAGAACCAGCTTGCCCTCCTGCATGACCAGCCCATCATACATCAACAGATCAAGGTCAATGCTTCGTGCCGAAAAACGCGAGCCACTACGTTCACGCCCATAACGATCCTCGATCTCATGCAGGATATGATTGACCTCATCGACAGACTGTTCAGTATCATAAGCCACGACAAGATTATAAAAGTTATCGCCATCAAAACCGACCGCCACACTCTCATAGACACTGGAAATAATAAGTTCAGCGTAATATTCGTGCAGCGCCGTGACCGCCAGACGCACATGACGGGCCGGCTCTATGTTGCTGCCAATACTGATATAGACACGATGCATGATGATGTTTCTCTCTCCAACTAACATCTTATTATTTTTCACCACCAGGGCACCTAGAAAACCTTTAACAAATATATTTTTTTAACTTAATGTCTTGGCGACTGGGTGGTTCATCTTTTTCCGTTACTGTTCATGCCACGTTCAATCAACACGCCCACATCGCGCGCGCCACGGATGGCGCCCTGCTTATTGAGGCGCAATTTGACCCAGGGCACATTGAATTCATTGAGAATGATCTCACTAATGCGCTCCGCCAGAGTTTCCACCAACTGAAATTCGCTACTACTCACAAAATCGATCAGCCGCTTGGAGACCGCCTTATAATCCAGCGTATCATCAATGTGATCCGAGGCTGCGGCCTTGCGGATATCCGTCCCCATCTCGATATCAAAACTAATGGTCTGCTTAATCTTCCGCTCCCAATCGAATATACCGATAACGGTCTCGATGCGCAGATCGTTGAGGTAAATAATATCCATGATAAATTTTATCCTGCTATCTGCCTGATCATAATGAAGTCGCTTATGATACGGGAAACCCCCCACGGCTGAACACCCCACTGGACATCCCCCCCACCCCTACCCCTATAATCCCTCATATCCGATAAAACAAGAGAAGCAAACCCCGTGCTCGACACTATCCTCATCCTCCTTGCCTACCTGCTAGGGTCCGTTTCCACCGCGATTATTGTTTGTAAAATCATGGGCCTACCCGACCCACGCAGTGAAGGATCAGGCAACCCCGGGGCCACCAATGTACTCAGGGTTGGCGGCAAAAAACCTGCCGCCATTACCCTGTTCGGCGATACCCTGAAAGGTCTGCTGCCCGTCCTCATCGCCCAGGCCTTCAGCCGAGAGCCCCTCATCATCGGCCTGGTCGGCCTCGCCGCCTTCCTCGGCCACCTGTTCCCCATCTTCTTTGGCTTCAAAGGCGGCAAGGGCGTCGCCACCATGTTAGGTGTGCTGTTCGGCCTTAACGTCTGGGTTGGTGCAGCAACCGGCCTCACCTGGCTGCTGATTGCCAAAGGCCTCAAAATATCCTCCCTGTCAGCCCTCATCGCCACCGCCCTTGCCCCGCTCTACCTCTGGCTCATCATAGGAAACCTGGAACTGGTCATTTTAACCACCATCATGACCCTTATTTTGTTCTGGCGACATCGGAGTAATATTCAGAATTTGTTATCGGGGGCAGAGGGTAAAATTGGCAAAAAATCGGACTGATTTTTTTCCACCTTCCTGTGACAAGCAGAGGGAGTTAATCGGTTTTTTTATTGTTATTTGGCTGGACAGGAAAATAAAAGAAAATCTGACATGGATATATTCACTCAAGGTTTAGTAGGCGCATCTGTTGCACTTAGCGGTGCAAAAAAAGAAGAGGTTAAAAAAGCGCTGGTGATCGGCTTTTTGTCTGGCTTATTGGCGGATGCCGATATCTTAATACGATCAGGCAACGATGCGTTACTCACACTCGAATACCATCGCCACTTTACCCATGCTTTGGTATTTATTCCCATTGGAGCGCTGATCGCCGCTCTTTTGTTATGGCCCTTCTTCAGAAAAACAACCGCCTTCCCTGTTATATACAAATATGCCTTTTTGGGTTACCTCTTAAGTGGCGTATTAGATGCCTTTACCAGCTATGGCACACATCTTTTCTGGCCGTTTAGCAGTGAACGCGTGGCATTACACTTGATATCCGTTGTCGACCCCATTTTCTCATTATCATTACTGCTCGGCATTATCTTTTCGATCCTGTATAAAAACAAAAAATTCGCATATATTGCACTAAGTGTTTGCCTTACCTACTTATCAATAAGTTATCTACAAGTGCAACGAGTGGAACAAAAAATAACAGATATCGCCCAGCAACGTGGCCACGACATAGAGCGCCTGGTCATCAAACCTACAATGGGCAATATAATACTATGGCGAACCATCTACCTGGCCAAAGGTGAATTTGTCGTTGATGCGGTACGTGCTGGATTTTCAGAGACAACCAGCTATCAGGGTAAAACAGCAAAGCACATAACACCGGACATATTCGCAGACATTGCGCCAACAGGAAGTGTCTTGCATGAAGACATACAACGCTTTAATTATTTTTCTGACGGCTACCTCGCCTGGCATCCAGACAAAAAAAATGTCCTCGGTGATATAAGATACGCACTGACACCGGACAGCATTTCGCCTTTATGGGGAATTAAATTTAATGTTAAACATCCAGAACAACACATAAAATTTACAAACTTCCGCAAGATAGACAAAAACACCCGAACACGTTTTATCAATATGATACAGGGTGTAAAACTAGACTAAATAACACGAGCGCCTTTCTGTAAAAACATCAGGTCAAATTATTGTTATTAACACACACTGTCTTCATACAAAGTCGTTAATTTTAGACCCTCTCTAAAATTAACATCAAACACATTTAGTGATCTTGCCAAGGATTTTTAAGCAGAGAATAGTCGCTTACGAAAATAGTGCTGATAAGACAGCCTTCAGCTCCTTCAAGCAAGCATAGCTATCACGATGTAGTTGCACATACACTTCTTCAGGGTAGATACTGCAGCGGTAAACCCACAAAACTTCACAAACTTGATTCATAAGGCACGGTTTGCCCGCCACTGCCTCCTTGCAAAAACCAAGGTTAAGCCCACTAAATTGGGTTAATTGATTGAATAGATTAGAATCGGGTTTTTATTTGGTCCTAAATGAGTCTTTTAAAATACTCATTTAGGGGATCTACTTATAGTT
The DNA here is from genome assembly GCA_022712915.1 of Gammaproteobacteria bacterium. Classification (GTDB taxonomy): domain Bacteria; phylum Pseudomonadota; class Gammaproteobacteria; order UBA6429; family Thiohalophilaceae; genus JAHEDB01. The sequence continues at coordinate 20,179 of JAFLJQ010000034.1, forward strand.
ATACCGTAATGGAAAGGTAATGGATAAAATGAAGATCACAGTTGTAACTATCGGGCATATGCCTGCTGAGTTTAATAAAGGAAAAATTGAAAATTGGAAATCTTCCATTTTAGAAATCCCGGGTGAAATTGAAAGCTACTCCCTTACTAAGGATTCAGATGGTTATGACTGGGAGTTTACTGATTGTAGTGGTCAAGTTTTATTGGAAAGAATTTAAGCCGCATTTTTCAATTCCATTTTTTTCTGGTTAGGTGTTAAATATCCAAGGGTAGAATGCAATCGCTTGTAATTATAAAAACGAATATATTTCTCTACAGCATCCA
>JAFLJQ010000214.1 GCA_022712915.1 Gammaproteobacteria bacterium
TTGAGCGTTTGTTCCAGAAACTTAAAAACTTTCGCCGCATAGCGACGCGCTACGAGAAACTAAAACGAAATTATCAAGCAATGCTCTATCTTGGCGCTTCGATGATATGGCTCGCTTGATGATTGTTAACACCCCCTAGTAGATCAGTTGGAAAGTGTAGATCAATATTTCTTGGTTTTAGAATAAAGCACCTTTCTTTACCGATTGAACCAATAAATAAGTCAAGTTCAAATAGTACATTATTTCTAACTATTGTCTTTTGTTGGTTCTTAATAACAGCCATATCGTCAGGTGAGAAAATAAATAATGCAAAATCGACAGACATAGCCTTTTTAGTTAATGAATCTATTGTACTGTTTGAAAGTTCAAATGTACCATTTCGCCATATAGTAACTTCTGCCTGATGATCTAAATTTAAGTTTACCGCATCAGCAATATTAAGGCTCTCAACTGACGACCCTATAAATATTCTTGGTTTTCTATTCATTAAGATTCTCAAATATTGTTAATTTTTGATAAGTGAAAAATGGTGGCAGATTTATTTTATAGAGTCAATTTTGTTATGTAATATCAATGGATTTGATTAAGCATAAAACTCTCGCAGTTTTTGCAGTATGTGACATATTCCTTTTCATTACATTGGATATTCGCAAGCCCACCGACATCTATGCTCCAGGTGCAGAAACCTCCTTTATATTTAAAACTGCCATGAACCCAGCATGAGTAATAATCGTGCTCATGATGGGCTTCATTACTGTCTATTTCTTTTGCCTGTTTAAAATAGGTTTTGACCTGTTCTTGATTGAGTTTGAACATTCCACAGAGTTTTCCGGCTTTTTTACCTTCATACCCGGTGCCTTTTATTTTGATATCTGTGATATCGTTAAATTTTCCGGATTCGCAAGCGGATAGGATGAAAATGAATAAAAATAGGATAATTTTTTTCATGCTATTACCATTTTTCTGTTGATGCTTCGGTTACATTTTTGCGTGAGATTTTAGGGTGGGTGTAAACATCCTCGTCATCAAGGTTCAGGAGTTTATATAGTTCATTGATTAGTCATTTCAGGGAGGTGTTTTGGTTACTGTTTATACTTTCGTATACCTTTGAACCCGGTTTCCCTCCTGGTTTTGCTTTGCCTACTATTTCAATACCAATTGAATCCTCATTCATGGGATACCGAGCAGGGTACGTTTTTTCTTTTTCATGGTTATAAAAATTTTTGACTCTACGGATAATTTAAGACCTTTTTGGTGATATATCATAGTAGCTAAAGCAAGGCCCGCCTTGGTGCAGGCTTTGGTCTCATAACATTTACTTAATATTTTACCGACATGGGCACATTTTTGGTTGAGGAGGGCTGTTTGGGTAATGTAGCCTTTTTTATCGATCAGGAAGTGAGCACCTGTTGTGCTTTTTGCATTGTATTTATTGAAAGTCTGTTGAGCGGCATCGCTATTAGTTTGGTGAACAATAATGGCATTTACTGTATACATTTTGCCTTTATGTAAGCCGGGATATATTTTTACTGTGACCTTGTGGTCAATAAGCTTTCCATTGATTATTGATGACATATTTCCTCCTTGATCCTGAATATTTATGGAATATCACCTTGAGAGTACAAGATTTCCTATGTCTATGCTAGTGGATAAGCCCCCTCAGATGGCGCGTTGTGATGTTTGGCTTTCTTAAAAAATAAGATTAGGGGCATCAGGGATGATGTACAGGGATGTACTAATTTCGCGGGAGGCAGGGATGCCGGGAGCGATGATGCCGGTTTGCAGCCGGGCCAGGGATGGCCCGTCTGCGAACCCCAACAAGAAAGCTAAACATCACAACACGTTTTTGCCATCATTATAAAAGGTATATTCAAATCAGCAGGTTCATCATGAGATTGCCGTGTCGCAAAAAAATGCTCCTCGCAACGACGGATAAAAACTACCCCTGCAAATTAAACTGCTGCCCAGTAACCCCCTTCGAATCCCCCCCAAGTAAATACAAATACCCTCCAACAATTTCCTTCGGTAGAACCCAGGTATTAGGATCGATCCCTGGAAACACTCTCACCCACATCGCAGTATGAACTGCTCCTGGATCAACGCTGTTGACGCGTATGTTGGTATTATTTTCAGTTTCATCGGCCAATATCTGCATCATGTTTTCGATGCCGGCGTTGGAGATGGCGTAGGCTCCCCAATAGGCACTGCCTTTGCGGCCGACGTCGGATGAGGTGAAGATTATGCTGGCATCGTCTGATTTTTTTAACAGTGGTAGGCAGGCCTGGGTGAGTAGGAAGGGGGCGGTGAGGTTGACCTGCATGGTCTTGTTCCATTCTTCTGCACTGTATTGTTCGAAGGGGCTGCGTATGCCAAGGTGGGCGGCGTTGTGTATTAGGCCGTCGAGTTGGCCGAATTCTTTTTCGATGGTGGTGATGATGTTGTCGTAATCGACTGGGGTTGCGCCGCCTAAATCAATGGGGATGATGGCGGCTTGCGGGTGTCCGGCTTGTTCAACTTCATCGTAGACCATTTCCAGTTTGGCTGTGGTTTTGCCAAGCAGGATTACCGTGGCACCCTGGGCGGCGCTGGCCTTTGCGATAGCGGTGCCGATGCCATCACCGGCTCCGGTGATGAGGATGATGCGGTCTTTGAGGTGGTTGGCCGGGGCCTGGTAGTTGTGGATTGTGTTCACGTTATTGTCCTGCTGGTTGCTCGCTTGATGTTTCCAATTGTATTGTTTCGATAATTTGCCGGGCGCATTGTAAACCACTTCGTACTGCACCTTCGAGGGTGGCGGGGTAGCCGGTGTTGGTGTAATCGCCTGCTAGCCAGAGTCCTTCAAGTGGTGTTTTGTTTTCCGGTCGTATCTGGTTGATATTGCTGGTGCAGTGGAAAGTGGCACGTTTTTCACGAATTATTAGGGAATCATTAGCTTCTGGCCAGTTGGGGAAGAGCAGGGAGATCTCTTTTTTGACTTGCTCAATGAGTTGTTCATTGTCCAGTTCCATATGGAGTCCTTCGCTACTGATAACCACGGCCATCAGGCCCGGTTGATTATAGATGGCACGATCAAACAACCATTGTGCATGACCACCGAGGGTACCTAGCATGTGATGTCCTGTGGTGATGTCCGGTGGGTATTGTAAATAGATAGTGCAGACCGGTTGATAATGGTATTGGCCAAGTTGTTGTTCAATATAATGCAGGTCAGTGTGGCCGCTGATTAAACTATGGCAGGTGTGAGGTGCAGTGGCAATGATGACATGGTCGGCACTGACTATTTGCTCGTCAATCAATAAACCGCAGAGTTTATTGTTCTTTATCTCGAACCCGCTAACACGTTGGCCAAGCTTGATGGTATTGCCTTTTTTTTCAATATACAGAGTTGCCGGGTCGGGTAACAGGCTGCCAAGGTCATCGCGGGCATAAAGAAGATCGGCATCATGGCTATGATTACGAAAACTGTCGTGCAGTACACGTAAAAAAATATGGGCCGAGGCTTGAGTGATTGGGGTATTCATGATGGCGATGCAAAGTGGTTCCCAGAATTTTTCTACCAGGCTGGCGGGTTGTTTATAGCGTTGCATCAATTCAGTTACTGAGATGTCGCCCTTGAATTTGAAGGCATGCATAAATAGGCGGGCACCAAATTGCAGGGCGCGCAGTCGCTCATGCAAGCTTAAGCCTCTACATACAAGCAAGGCGAGCAATAAATGGAAGGGGGCGGGTAGTCGAGAGGCCTTGAGTTTGATTGTTTGACGTTTGAGTGGATTTCGGATGTTGAGATCCAATGGTTGGCGCAGGAATTTTTTATTCAGATCCACGCCGAGGAATTCCATCAGACTGAGGGTTTCCTTGTAGGCACCGATTATAAGATGCTGGCCATTGTCGACACGCAGTTTGCCAAAAGGTACACGCCGTGCCCGACCACCCAGTTGGCGTGCTGATTCAAACAGGGTCACTTTGATTTCTGGTTGACGTGACAATTCAACGGCGGCGGCGAGTCCAGCCCAGCCTCCACCGATGATGGCAATGTGTTTTGGGTTTAGCGGTGTGTTGGGTTCAGTCGTAGCCATTTTTTATACCGGCGTTTTTCCTGGCGAATGGTTTTCCATGCTAGCCAGAGTTTGCGTAAGGGGGTGAGTTTGATGCGGTGTTGCAGCACACGATAGCCATCATTCACTATCTCATCCAGAGTGCTCTGATATATACGGGCCATCACCAGCCCGACCCGTTGGTTGTAACGGTCGGCTTCGGGCAGTTCGTTTATAGCCTTGTCATAATAATTTTGTGCACGTTGCATCTGGAATTTCATGAGTTCAATAAACTTATCTGATGTTCTGCCTTGTATAATATCGTTTTCGCTGACATTAAATTGTTGTAACTCATCTTGAGGTAGATATATACGATTGCGTTGAGCGTCTTCATGGACATCCCGTAGGATATTGGTCAGTTGAAAGGCCATGCCAAGGTCATGTGCGTATTTTTGTGTTTTGCGATCTTGGTAGCCGAATATCTCTGCTGCCAGTAAACCAACGACACTGGCGACGCGATGGCAATACAGGGACAGATCCTTGAAATTGTCATAACGACTCTGCTGTAAATCCATTTCCATTCCATTGATGATTTCTTCGAATTGTTCCTGTGGTAAGTTGAACTGTGCAATAGCGGGCATGAGTGCCTGGGTAACAGGGTGTTGTGGCTGACCTTTGAAAAGAGCTTGGATTTCATCTCGCCACCACTGTAGTTTAGTTTGCTTGATATGAGAATCGATATTTGAATCGACAATATCATCGACTTCACGGCAGAAGGCATATAGGGCGATAATGGCCTTGCGTTGTTGTTCTGGCAAAAACAGGAAGCTGTAATAAAAACTGGAACCACTTTTGGCGGCTTTGTCCTGACAATATTGTTCGGGGGTCATAAGGGCACCTTTAAAAATACACTGTCAACACTGGCTGCATTAAAAACAAGCTCAAAATGCTTATGTACATAAAAATTATTCACTCCCGCCCATCCATGGGCTTCGCGAAATAAGTACATCCATGTACAAAACTGTGATTTTTTACTTGTTTTTGCTTTGCTATCATCTGCTTGATTGAATTTTTAGAGGTGCCCATAATATAGAATGAGTATAAGGTGGTTTATTTATGCATCGTGGCATGCCAGAGCATGCTTAAGCCATCTCGCTTATTGAGTCTTGGGCGGGCAAATACATTACCATTGTTATTTGTCAGTTTTTTGCATATTAGCAAACCACCTGCGATGATCATTCGTAGTTCAAACCCCATTCGGCCAGTCAGTATTGTACCCAATTGCTTGCCTGATACCAGCATGTCTTGGGCACGCTGGATCTGGAATGTCATCAAATTCTGCATTGCGCTGTCAGAAATTTGCATTTTGAAGTGATTTTCAGTCACGGCATATTGTTGCATTTCTTCAAGCGGGATGTATATGCGCTCATTTTCTGAATAATCCTGTAGCAGATCCTGATAGAAGTTGATGAGTTGCAGGGCGGTGCATATTGCATCAGCGTGTTGTATGGCTTCATCTGAGACGTGTTGGTTCAAGTGGACCAGAAGCCGTCCGATGGGATTGGCCGAGAGTTGGCAATAAAATTGTAACTCAGAAAAGTCTGCATAGCGTTTTTTACTAATATCCATCTTGAAGGCTGTCAACAGGTCATGAAATAACTGTACGGGTAATTGATGCTGTTGTATGACATGGGCAAGGGCGATAAATATCGGAGCTTGATGGTCGGTAATTGAATCAAGTTGTTGGCCGTATTGCTTTAACTGCTGGATACGTTGCTCTGCCGGGATCTCGCCCTCATCGGCAAGGTCATCAGCAGTACGGGCAAAGGCATAAATGACGGCAATAGGGCGGCGTAGATGTTTGGGTAAAAACCAGGAGGCAACGGGAAAATTCTCATAGTGATCACGTACAATTTGCTCACAGTGCTGATAGGCTTTTTCTAAGCGGGTATCTTGCAAGTGTTTATTCCTGTGGTATCGTTAGCGGCATGACGGCTCTATACGGGAGCCATACGAGTATGTATGAAATGAATATTAAGTTTAAAAATTTGTTGTTTGGTTTGTTTATCGGTTTGTTACTGGGTCTGTGGTTTGGCGTCAATATTGGCAAGGGCCGTAGTATTGTGGCTAATCCATTTGCCCACCAGAGTTTTTCACAAAAGGTTAAAAGTACGGTGGGTGCAAGTGTGGAACGCATAGGTCAGGAAATTAAAGGCCAAAGAGATAATTGAGTCATTTACGATTTGTTCAGGAATCTTCCAACTCAAACTGTAGTGCGTCGAGTTGACGTGGCATGGTTTCAATTTTTTGTGCAGGTTCAGTTTTCTTGCCGGGGCTGATGCCCATTTCTTTAAACTTGCGGGCGCTGGGTAGAATGCGTGTATCAAATGAGCCAACACTGTTATTGTAGTGTTTGACACTACTTTCCAGACTCTTACCGAGTTTATTTAGGTGCTCAGTATAGGTCATCAGGCGTTGATAAAGTTGTTCACCGGTTTGCTTGATGTGTTCGGCGTTATCGGCCAGTTTTTCCTGACGCCAGCCATAACCTATAGCACGTAGTAGTGCGACAAAACTGGTTGGGGTGGCAAGAATAACCTGTTTACTCAGGGCCTCTTCGAGCAAGGAACGATCCTCATCCAGTGCTGCGCTGAGGAATTGATCGCCGGGGATGAATAACACTACAAATTCTGGTGTGTGGGCAAATTGTTTCCAGTAGCTCTTGTCGGCCAGTTCGTTGACTCGCTTTTTGACATTACGTGCGTGGCGTATGAGTTCGTGTTTACGGGTGGCATCGTCCGTGGCCTCAATGGCATTGAGATAGGCATCCAGGGGGGTTTTGACATCCACTACAATCTCGCGTTTGTCCGGCATGCGGATCACCATGTCGGGACGCAGACGGCCGTTTTCAGTGTTAATATTTTCCTGTTCGTAAAAATCACAGTACTCGACCATGCCGGATAGTTCGGCCAGTCGCTTGAGGGTCATTTCACCCCATTGACCCCGTACCTCGGGACGGCGCAGGGCCTGTACCAGATTACGGGTTTCACCTTGTAAGGATTCTTGCATTTTAGCCATGTTTTGCAAATGGGCATGCAGGGTGCCATAGGACTCTTTACGATCTTTTTCGATGTTTTGGATCTGTTGCTCGGTCTTGTCCAGGGCTTCTTTGATGGGCTTGACCATATTCTCGATGGCCTTCTCTTTTTGTGCCAGATCGCCCTCGGAGCGGGTCTGGAATTGCTTGAGGTTCTGTTCGGCCAGCTTGAGGAATTCCTCGCTGTTGTGTTTTAGAGCTTGACTGGAAAGGTGGCTGAAGGTCTCGGCAAACTGTTCTTTGGCCTGGCTGAGGGCGGTCAGTTTTTCTTCACTATTGCGCCGCTCTAGCTCTAGTGTGGTGGAGAGTTCGATGTTTTGTTGTTTCAGTTGGGCTATTTTTTGTTGTAAAAATAAATAGCTAAACAGGCCACCAATGAGGGCCGAGATGCTGGCAAGGAGGGTATAAATGAGTGATTCAGACATGGTTTCGAGTATACAGGAATGGGGGCCTCGAACTAAACCCAACATAGAGGTTTGGCAATAAAACAAGATAAACCGCAAAGGACACTAAGAAACGCTATGTTTTTAAAGATGTTTACTTTGCGTTTCTTAGCGTCCTTCGCGGTTAGATTGTAGTACTGGGATGTTTTTAGTCCAGCCAGTTGAGGATCTCGCTTGCCTGGTTAATTCGACCATCGGCAGGCCAGTCATCGGGTTGATCTTGCTCGGAAAGGTAGCCGAACATGGCGATGAGGGTGGTCATTCCGGCGGCATGACCGGCCACGATATCTCGTTCGGCATCACCTATATATAGACATTCGGTCGCCTGACTGCCTGCCAGCTTGCAGGCATGTAACAGGGGGGCGGGGTGGGGCTTGCGTTCGGGTAGGCTGTCACCACTGATCACACAGGCGGCTCGTTGTCTTATACCCAGGGCTTCGAGCAAGGGTTCCGTTAGCCCGGCGGGTTTGTTGGTGACGACGCCCCAGTTCATGTTGCGTTCTTCCAGAGTATCGAGCAAAGTTGCCATGCCGGGAAATAAGGTGGTGTGGGTTTTGATATTGGTTTGATACAGGCTGATGTATTCTTTACGGAGTGTTTCAAAACCCTCATCACCCGGTTCTTTCTGGAATCCTACTTTTAAAAGTGCGATGGAACCGTGAGAGGCGGCCGGGCGAATGGTTTCTAGTGGCAGCTCATCAAGTCCATATTGTGCGCGTAACAGGTTGAGGGCATAGGCCAGATCCGGTGCGGTATCGGCCAGGGTGCCATCGAGATCAAACAGGATCGTGCGAATTTTGTTCAAGGTGTTGATCAGGCCGGCTTTTGGCAATGCATCAGGTAATTGACGCTGACGTCATAACCTAGACTGTATTTTTTATTCAGAGGGTTATAACTCATGCCGGTCAGTTCCCGGACACTCAAGTCCGCTTCGCGTACCCAATTTTCCAACTCGGAAGGGCGAATGAATTTATTGTAATCATGAGTGCCTTTGGGTAGCAATTTAAGCAGGTATTCGGCACCTATGATGGCCAGCATATACGATTTGGGGTTGCGGTTTAATGTGGATAAAAAGACATGGCCACCGGGTTTGACCAGATCGGCACAGGCCTTGATCACTGAGGCGGGATCAGGGACGTGTTCGAGCATCTCAAGACAGGTGACGACATCAAATTGTTCGGCTTGCTTTGCGGCTAGTTCTTCGGCTGTACTTCGTTTGTAGTTGACCTCGACGCCGGATTCTAATTTGTGTAATTGGGCCACCGATAAGGGAGCCTCACCCATATCAATACCGGTCACGATGGCTCCGCGCTGGGCCATACTTTCTGAGAGAATGCCACCGCCACAACCGACATCGGCCACTTGTTTGCCTTTCAGACCGGCACGGCGATCGATGTAATCCAGGCGCAGAGGGTTGATATCATGCAGGGGTTTGAATTCGCTATGGGGATCCCACCAGCGTGAGGCCAGGGCCTCAAATTTTGCCACTTCGGCGGGGTCGACATTGAGTGTTTGTGTATTCATAGCGGGAGCTTATCTTACCTTAGTTTTGATTTGACAGAAAAATTAGTGGGCTAGTTTATGGTGCCAGCTACGCGTTTTGTCCAGAATGGCAGCGGTATCCAGTGTGGTCAACTCTCGTCCCTTGAGTAGATGCTTGCCTGCCACCCAGACATCAGTGACACGTTCACGGCCGGTAGCATAGACCAGTTGGGAAACGGGGTTGTATAAAGGCTCGGCCTCGATACCAGAAAGATCTACAGCAATCAGATCGGCGGCCTTGCCTGTTTCGAGTGAACCGATCTCCTGTTCCAGTCCCAGTGCCCTAGCACCATTAATCGTGGCCATACGCAATACCTCTTCCGCCGGCACGGCGCTGGCATCATTAGCCACGGACTTGGCTAGCAGGGCGGCGGTACGCATTTCACTGAACATATCCAGGTCGTTATTACTGGCCGCCCCATCGGTACCCAATGCCACATTTACGCCAGCCTGTTGCAATTTATGTAGGGGACAAAAGCCACTGGCCAGTTTGAGATTGGATTCTGGACAGTGCACCACATGCGCACCGCTACTGGCATAGTGAGCAATTTCCTGATCGGTCAGTTGGGTCATGTGTACGCTGACCAGATGGGGATTGAGCAGACCCAGTTTTTCCAGTCGGGCCAGGGGGCGCATGCGTAGTTCTTTTTCAGATTCACTGACTTCATGAGCTGTTTCATGCACATGGATGTGAATGGGAATATCCAGTTCTTCAGCCAGGGTGCAGATTTGTGTCAGTGGGGCATCGGCCACGGTATACGGGGCATGAGGAGCAAAGGCTGTTTGGATAAGTGGCTTATTACGTAACTGGTCATGTAATTCAATGCCTTTGCTGATGTATTCATCGGCATCTTGTGCCCAGGCCGAGGGAAAATTGATCACGATCAGTCCTACTACGGTACGCATCCCGGCCTGTTCTGCAGCGCGGGCGGTCTCTTCCGGGAAGAAATACATGTCGTTAAAACAGGTGGTGCCTCCTCGTAGCATTTCAGCACAGGCCAACAGGCTACCATCATAGACAAATTCGGCACTGACGAATTTTTGTTCAGTCGGCCAGATGTGTTTATTGAGCCATTCCATCAGGGGCAAGTCGTCGGCCATGCCGCGCATTAGACTCATGGCGGCATGACCGTGGGCATTAATGAGTCCCGGCAGTAAGGCGTGGCCCGGTAAATCGATACGGTTTGTGGCTTGATAGCGATGGATTTCTTTTATCGGTAGCAGTTCGATAATACGTCCATCATGAATGGCAACGGCATAATCTGAATGAACCATGCCATGGGGCTCGATGGGAATGACCCATTTGGCGGTAATGAGGCTATCTATTTGCATGAAGCAGAAGATACAGGATTCATGGGAACAGATACAAGTTTTGGATAGTTTGGTCGGTAATGATTATTTACTTGTATCAACCGACAGGTCTCTTGTATCTTACGCCGTTATGACACATCAACTTGATTCAATACGCCCCATTGTCTGGCAAGACGATCATCTCGAATTACTCGATCAACGCATTTTGCCAACCGAATACCAATTTATATCTTACACCGATGTACATGCCGTTGCCGATGCAATTCGGGATATGGTGGTGCGCGGTGCGCCTGCCATAGGAATTACGGCTGCCTATGGAGTTGTGCTGGCCGCCCGGAAACGCTATGCCGAGAGTGCGGGAAATTGGCTCTCTGCGATACAGGAAGATTTTGAATATCTTGCCGCCTCGAGACCCACGGCAGTGAATTTGTTCTGGGCCATTGAGCGCATGAAACAGTGTTGTACGAATATAAAAGGTGATCCTGAACCTCGTTTGTTACAAGAAGCGCATGCCATTCTACAAGAGGATATTGCGGCGAATTATCGTATGGGTGAATTGGGGGCATCACTTATTGATGCTGGATCCAGTGTTTTGACCCATTGTAATGCCGGGGCGTTGGCCACAGGGGGCTATGGAACGGCCCTTGGTGTGATTCGCAGTGCCTATAGTCAAGGCAAAATCACCGAAGTGCATGCCGATGAAACCCGTCCTTGGATGCAAGGTGCAAGATTAACTGCCTGGGAGTTATTGCAAGAAGGCATTTCGGTGGAATTGAACACCGATGGGGCCGCCGCCTGGCTTATGAAACAGGGCAAAGTGCAGTGGGTTATTGTCGGTTCTGATCGCATTGCCGCCAATGGTGATGTGGCCAACAAAATTGGCACCTACAATCTGGCTGTGTTGGCCAAGCATCATGGTGTGAAGTTTATGGTGGCAGCTCCGACCTCTACTATTGATATGAGTGTGGCCTCCGGTGAAGATATTCCTATTGAAAGTCGGGATACGGCAGAAATTCTGTCTTTAGGTGGACAAAGACTGGCTGCAGAAGGGGCCGGTGCCTGGAATCCGGTGTTTGATGTGACACCAGCCGAGTTGGTTGATGCCATCGTGACGGAAAAGGGCATCATAGAAAAACCAAATCTCAGTAAGGTCAAACAACTCATGTCTGATTGATAGTTATCCTTTGGTTACCTAAATATGGTAGGCATGATTCATGGTGCGTGATTTCATGGTTTAAATCATAAAAATAAAATTAAGATAAAACAAACCAAATAAAAAATAAGCAGAAAGATAAAGGAAAACTATGTCACAAGAAGATGTCAGTGCCTCGAAACAACCTGTTAATTACCAGGTTTTGATTCCACAGGAATATTACGGTGGTCAGCAGGATGATGAAATTAGCCTGATTGATCTGTTTTTAATCTTATGGCGGAAAAAGCTCTGGATTATTGGGCTGACGGGGCTGATTATGGTGATGTCCATTTTTTATGCCCTTTCATTATCACCTGTTTATCAGACAACGGCCTATTTGCTTCCGCCTCAAGGGAAAAATATTGAGATTTTAAATTTGTTTTCTGAACCAAGAGAAAATAAAGATGGTGTGCTGGAGCCCGCGTATACCGTTAAAACTGTTTATGAACAGGTCATGAATAATTTCAAATCTCGCCAATATCAATGGGCGTTTTTTAATCAAAACGATCTTATTAAGCTGTATGTAAAAGAGCCTGATGCAGATATTCGACCAAGGGATGTATTTAATGGGGCGTTTTATTCTGCGTTGAAGGTTGAGGACAAGGAGGGGGGAGAGCAAACGATCTCTTTTTCCTATGGTGACAAACAAGAGGTTGTTCGGCTATTAAATCAATATATCGCCTTTATTAATGAGGCGACGGTAAAGGCCTTGCTGGGTGAGGTGATAGGTGGTGTTCAATTTGAGAAGCAAAAGGTTCAACAGAAAATTGAACAATTGAGGCAGGATGCCTTGTTGCAGCGGCAGGATAGAATTTTACAGATCAAGGAACAATTAAATATTGCCCGTAAACTCAATATTCATACTAGTAAATCATCTGCTGGTTCTTCAGTGTCGATAGATGGACAGGAATTACCCCCTCACTATAGTGAGGGAACTAAGTTTCTGAAGATTAAGTTGGATAGTTTAAGCAACCGGAAATCTGATGATCCTTATATTACAGGGTTGCGACCATTGCAGGCCAGATTGACGGTATTGGATAAAGCTAAAATTGATGCAAGTCAGGTACGGGCCTTTAATATCGACCAGGAGGCATTGGAGCCAAAATACCCGATTAAACCTAAAAAGCGCCTAATTGTTATGCTTGGTTTTATTGTTGGCCTCATGCTGAGTGTCTTCGCTGCCTTTGTATGGCATTTTATTGAAAAATTTCGGCAAGAACAGGGTGTTTGAGTATGTTCGATGGGTATGACTCCGCGGCTGCTCTTATATGCATATAAATATTTAGAGTGTGCAGGCTGAGATTTATATGTCTCAGCCTCCAGCGTCTCTTATTCTGTTTCTCACGCCGTTTTCCTTTGATGCAGTACTCTACACTGCATGTTATAATCTCTCCCTTAAATTGTCTGAGTTTGTCCGAAATTGAAAAGCTGAGGAAAATGTTCATCTGTGACTGAATTTGCCAAAGAAATCCTTCCGGTCAATATAGAAGAGGAAATGAAACAGTCCTACCTGGATTACGCCATGAGCGTGATTGTGGGACGTGCCCTGCCTGATGTACGTGATGGTCTGAAGCCGGTTCACCGCCGTGTGTTATTTGCTATGCGTGAGTTGGGTAATGACTGGAATAAGCCTTACAAGAAATCGGCTCGTGTGGTGGGTGATGTGATTGGTAAGTATCATCCCCATGGTGATACGGCAGTATATGACACCATCGTACGTATGGCTCAGCCTTTTTCTTTGCGTTATATGCTGGTCGATGGTCAGGGTAACTTCGGTTCTGTTGACGGTGACTCCCCGGCAGCCATGCGTTATACCGAAGTGCGTATGTCAAAAATTGCCCATGAAATCCTGGCTGATCTTGACAAGGAGACCGTCGATTTTGCCGCCAATTATGATGAGTCGGAACATGAGCCCGTGGTCATGCCGGCCCGGATTCCCAATTTATTGGTTAATGGTTCAACCGGTATTGCGGTCGGCATGGCCACTAATATACCTCCACATAATCTCACCGAAGTCACTAATGCTTGTTTGGCACTGATCGAGAACCCGGAGATTGCTATTGTTGATCTCATGCAGTTTGTACCGGGTCCTGATTTTCCTACCGCAGCCATTATCAATGGCGCCAGGGGTATCGCCGAGGCTTATGCTACAGGGCGTGGTCGTATCTATGTTCGTGCCCGTACCGAGATCGAGGAAGATCCCAAGAACGGTAAGCAGACCATTATCGTTACGGAATTACCTTATCAGGTCAATAAGGCTCGCTTGTTGGAGCGTATTGCAGAACTGGTTAAAGAGAAAAAAATCGAAGGCATTACAGAGCTGCGTGATGAGTCAGACAAGGACGGCATGCGTATGGTCATTGAATTACGTCGTGGCGAAGTGGCCGAGGTGATGATCAACAATCTTTATAAACACACCCAGATGCAGAGTGTGTTTGGTATCAACATGGTGGCCCTGGTCGATGGGCAGCCGCGCTTGTTGAACCTCAAACAAATTCTCGAAGCCTTTGTCCGTCATCGTCGTGAGGTGGTAACACGCCGTACCGTATTTGATCTACGCAAGGCCCGTGAACGCGCTCATATTCGTGAAGGTCTGGCTGTGGCCCTGGCTAATATCGATCCGATTATAGCCTTACTTAAGGCCGCTCCTAATCCGGCTGAGGCTAAGGTACAGTTAATGGCCTCGGGTTGGGAACCCGGCGTGGTATTGCAAATGTTGGGGCGAACCGGTTCCGAGTCTTCCCGACCTGATGGCCTGCCAAAATCTTTTGGTCTGGTGGATGGCAAGTATCGCTTGTCCGCCGTCCAGGCTCAGGCCATCCTTGATATGCGTCTGCATCGCCTGACCGGTCTGGAACATGACAAGATCATTAAGGAATATGAAGAACTACTGGTGATCATTGCTGGTTTGCTGGAAATTTTGGGTAATCATGAACGGTTGATGCAGGTGATCAAGGATGAATTGAATGAGATCATGCAACAGTATGGTGATGAACGCCGTACTGAAATCCGCTCTAGTCAGGAAGACCTGTCTATTGAAGATTTGATTATGGAAGAAGATGTTGTGGTGACGCTGTCCCATGAAGGTTATGCCAAGGCACAGCCCATCACAACGTATAGTGCGCAACGAAGAGGGGGGCGTGGCAAAGCCGCGACATCGGTCAAAGATGAAGATTTTATTGATAAACTTTTTATAGCTAATACGCACGACACTATTCTGTGTTTCTCCAGCCGAGGTAAGGTGTACTGGCTGAAGGTCTATGAGTTGCCTCAGGCCAGTCGTACGGCACGGGGTAAACCGATTATTAATCTGTTGCCTCTGGAAGAGGGGGAGCGCATTAATGCCATTTTACCGATTCGTGAATATACCGAAGATCAATTTATATTCTTTGCCACAGCCAATGGCACGGTCAAGAAAACACCGTTACCCGATTTTTCTCGGCCCCGTTCCTCAGGCATTATTGCCATCGAGCTGCGTTTGGAAGACAAACTTATCGGTGTTGAATTGACCAATAGCAATAAGGATGTCTTGCTATTTAGCAGTGGTGGTAAGGCGATACGCTTTAACGAGCAGGATGTGCGTCCGATGGGTCGAGCCTCAGTAGGGGTGCGTGGCGTCAAACTGAAGAAAGGGAATGAAGTCATTTCCATGATCATCGTTGATGAAGGCCATGTCTTGACAGTAACGGAACATGGTTTTGGTAAACTGACACCGGTAGAAGATTATCCTCTGCATGGCCGTGGTGGGGTGGGAGTGATCTCCATCCAGACAACAGACAGAAATGGTTTGGTGACCGGTGCTGAACTGGTCAGTCAGGAAGATGAGATCATGCTGATTACCAACAGTGGCACTCTGGTTCGAACTCGCGTTGAAGAGATATCTGTTATGGGGCGCAATACTCAGGGTGTTAAGCTCATTAGCCTTGGGGATGATGAGAGCTTGTCCGGTGTGGAACGTATTGCCAATATTTCGGAAGACGAAGCAGAAGAATAATCCCGTTTGATTCGTGTCAGGTCGCCCTGAACAAACCATCAGGGCGATTGTCGTAGGTTCTTATTATCAGGAGTCGTATAGAAATGTCGCGTATATTTAATTTTAGTGCTGGCCCAGCTGTGTTGCCTCAGGCTGTACTGGGACGTGCTCGAGAAGAAATGTTGGATTGGCAAGGGTCAGGCATGTCGGTGATGGAAATGAGTCATCGTGGCAAGGCCTTTATGTCGATTGCCGAAAAGGCCGAGGCTGATTTGCGTGAACTGATGGCGATTCCGGATGATTACAGTGTGTTGTTCCTGCAAGGCGGGGCCAGTAGTCAGTTTGCCATGGTGCCTATTAATTTGCTGCGCGGTAAAAATAAGGCCGATTATATCAATACTGGTGCGTGGTCAAAAAAGGCCATTGCTGAGGCCAAACGTTATTGTGAGGTCAACGTTGCTGCTACCGATGAAGCCAATAACTTCACCCGCGTACCTGCTCAAAGTGAATGGCAACTGGATAAAGATGCTGCTTATGTACATTTTACACCAAACGAAACTATCGGTGGTGTTGAGTTTCCATTTTTACCGGAGACAGGTAGTGTGCCGTTAGTGGCGGATATGTCATCCACTATACTCTCGCGACCGATTGATGTTTCTAAATATGGTGTTATTTATGCCGGGGCACAAAAGAATATCGGCCCGGCCGGTTTGACTGTGGTGATTGTTCGAAAAGATCTGATTGGACAGAGCCTTGATGGTATGCCGAGCATGTTTGATTATGCCATTCATGACAAAAATGATTCTATGTACAATACGCCACCGACCTATGGTTGGTACCTGGCCGGATTGGTCTTTGAGTGGATTAAAGAACTGGGTGGTTTGCAGGCCATGGCCGAAATCAATCAGCGCAAGGCGGGTAAACTCTATACCGCAATTGACGGTTCTGGTTTTTATGCCAGCCCGGTAGAACCTGTTTGCCGTTCCTTGATGAATGTGCCTTTTACTCTGGCCAATGCTGATTTGGATAAAGCCTTCCTGGCTGAAGCCGAAAAGATCGGATTGACGAGCTTAAAAGGTCATCGCTCAGTCGGTGGCATGCGTGCGAGTATCTACAATGCCATGCCAGAAGAGGGTATTGATGCCCTGGTTTCGTTTATGGCTGAGTTTGAAAAGTCGCACGGATAATAATGGGTATATTTATGAACCCAACATTAGATATTAAGTTTTAATAAGTGAAATGATTATGCATAAAATTCTGACTCTAAATAATATTTCTGTTGCCGGTTTGGAACGTTTGCCGCGCGATGGCTATGAAGTTGCGTCTGAAATTCAGCATCCGGATGCTATTTTGTTACGTTCCTTCAAAATGCACGATATGGCTATTCCTGACACCTTAAAGGCCGTTGGCCGAGCCGGTGCCGGGGTAAATAATATTCCGGTGGATAAAATGTCCGCCAAGGGTATTCCTGTATTTAATGCCCCCGGTGCCAATGCCAATGCAGTAAAAGAATTGGTGCTGGCAGGTATGCTGCTTGGTTCACGTAATCTTTGTCAGGCATGGGATTTTGCCCGTCAGCTTGAGGGAACAGATGAAGAAATCACCAAACAAGTTGAGGCCGGTAAGAAAAATTTTGGTGGTTTTGAATTACCTGGACGCACGCTGGGAGTGATTGGTCTGGGCGCGATTGGGCGCTATGTTGCCAATGCCGCGCTGGATCTGGGTATGAACGTTATTGGTTTTGATCCCGGTATTACTGTTGAGGGGGCTTGGCAGTTGTCCTCGTCTGTTGAGAAGGCGCCATCCGTTGATGCGCTCTTAAGTCAGGTGGATTATGTCACCTTTCATGTGCCCTTGGTGGATGTGACCAAAAATATGCTTAATGCTGGACGTCTCAAGTTGATGAAAGATAATGTGGTCATACTCAATTTTTCACGTAATGGCATTATTGATGATGAGGCCGTCTCTAAGGCGATTAAAAGTGGTAAGGTCTATTCTTATGTCTGTGATTTTCCGAGTAACTTGTTGAAGAATCATGAGCGGGTCATTACTTTGCCGCATTTGGGTGCCTCTACCCGTGAGGCGGAAGATAATTGCGCTATTATGGTAGCAAATCAGGTTCGCGATTATCTGGAAAACGGTAACATCAAACATTCTGTTAACTTTCCAGAGGTGAAAATGGATCGCACTGAGGGTTATCGTCTCACCGTCGTTAATAGCAATGTGCCTAATATGGTCGGTCAGATATCTTCTGCTCTGGCGCGCAAGGAACTGAATATTATTGACATGCTCAATAAATCGCGTGGTGACATTGCCTATACCGTTATTGATATTGATAAACCTGCTGGGGATGATTTGTTGCAGGAAATCGTCGGGATTGAAGGTGTATTGGCCGTGCGGGCCTTAGCATAGTTGCAAATTCAGTTATAAAATAATGCGATGAGTGAACCATTATCTAAATTACGTGAACGTATCGATGGACTGGATAAACAGATCCAGTTGTTAATATCTGAGCGGGCCTCTATCGCTGAACAGGTGGCCAAAAGCAAGCAGCAGGTAGAGGGTGACAAGGCTCTGTTTTATCGTGCAGAACGTGAGGCTGATGTATTACGTAGGGTTAAGGAACGCAATACCGGCCCCTTGAGTGACGATGAAATCGCTCGTTTGTTTCGGGAAATTATGTCGGCCTGTCTTGCTTTGGAACAGCCCTTAAAAATCGCCTATTTGGGCCCGGCTGGCACATTTACCCAGTCTGCCGCATTAAAACATTTTGGCCATTCTGTTCATACTTTACCACTGGCAACCATTACCGATGTTTTTACAGAGGTTGAGGCAGAAGCCGCGTCCTATGGTGTGGTGCCGATTGAAAATTCAACCGAAGGTGTTGTCAATCATACTCTTGATGAATTTATTAATTCTGAACTGCATGTCTGCGGTGAGGTTGAGCTGCGTATTCACCAATGTCTGATGGGTAAAAATACGGACCTGAATAAGATCAGCAAGATATATTCCCATCGCCAATCGCTCGGCCAATGCCGTCGTTGGCTCGATACTCATCTGGCCAATGTTGAGCGCATCAAGGTTAGCAGCAATGCCGAAGCGGCCAGGATGGCCGCTGAAGATTTTTCAGCGGCAGCAATTGCGGGTGATATGGCGGCAGAGCTTTATGGTCTGGATATTTTGTCATGCAATATTGAGGATGAAACCAATAACACCACACGCTTTTTAATTATCGGCAAGCGGGCTACGCCATCAAGTGGAGATGACAAGACATCTCTTTTGGTTAGCGCAGATAATAAGCCTGGCTCTCTATTCAGAATGCTGGAACCTTTAGCACGAAATGGTATTTCCATGACCCGGATCGAATCTCGGCCATCGCGTCAGGGCATGTGGAATTATGTTTTTTTTGTTGATATAGAAGGCCATAAAGATGAGCCATCGATAAGCAAGGCGCTCATAGAATTGAGTGAGACAGCCGGTATGCTTAAAATACTGGGATCCTATCCTCGTGCCGTTTTGTAATAAATCGCAAACGCATTACTTAATCTGAAATGGAGAGCATTAAATGATAATCCAGCCCGTGATACTTTCTGGCGGTTCAGGTTCACGCTTGTGGCCATTATCCCGAGAGCTTTATCCCAAACAGTTATTAGCGCTCGTCTCCGATAATACCATGTTGCAAGAGACCGTTGTCCGTCTGGAAGGGCTTGAGGGTGTTAATGCGGCTATTGTTATTTGCAATGAAGAGCATCGCTTTATGGTGGCGGAACAACTTCGTCAGGTTGATCAAATGGCAGACAATATTATTCTGGAACCGGTAGGTCGTAACACGGCACCGGCCCTGAATTTGGCGGCTCTGCTCGCAAAGCCCGATGCGATTTTATTGGTTATGCCTGCCGATCATGTCATACGAGATGTGCCCGCGTTTCAGCAGGCCATCACTGAGGCCTCCAGCCTGGCTGAGCAGGATTATCTTGTGACCTTCGGCATCAAACCTACTGGCCCGGAAACCGGTTATGGCTATATTCGTCGTGGTGAGAGAATCGAGGCGTTTGCTTCGGCCGTTGCGATCGATTCGTTTGTTGAGAAACCCGATCTTGCGACAGCAGAAAAATATACGACGAGTCATGATTATCTGTGGAACAGTGGCGTATTCATGATGAAGGCTTCGGTCTGGCTGGAGGCTATAAAACACTTTGAGCCTGATATGGCCAGGGCGTGTGAGGCATCGTTCATCAAGGGTCAGCAGGATAATGATTTTTTCCGTGTTGATAAACAAAGTTTTGCTCATTGTCCTAGTAACTCTATTGATTATGCCGTGATGGAACGCGTTACTGGCGACGGGAGTGCATCATTCAAGTCTGCGATGGTGCCTCTGGATGCCGGTTGGTCTGATGTGGGTGTTTGGTCGGCCTTGTGGGCTGTTGGCGAGAAGAATGAACAGGGTAATGTTATTAAGGGTGAGGTTTTCTTGCATAACACCAAAGACTCATTGATGATTTCTGATGAGCGTCTGTTGGTGGGGATTGGTCTTGAGAATACCGTTGTTGTTGAAACAGCCGATGCTATTCTGGTGGCCAACAAGGATCATGTGCAGGATGTGAAAAAGGCTGTGGAATGGTTGAAACAGCAAAAACGCTCTGAACATATGAGTCACCGGCGCGTATTTCGCCCCTGGGGTTCCTATGAAAGTATTGATGAGGGTGAGCGCTATCAGGTAAAACGTATTACGGTGAATCCGGGTGCCGCCTTGTCCCTACAAATGCATCATCATCGTGCGGAACACTGGGTTGTGGTAAAGGGAACGGCCAAGGTGACGCGGGATGATGAAACTTTTCTGGTGACAGAGAACCAGTCTACTTATATTCCAATAGGTACAAGGCATCGACTGGAAAATAATGGTGCCATTCCTTTGGAAATGATTGAGGTGCAATCAGGCTCTTATCTGGGTGAAGATGATATCGTCCGTTTTGAAGATAAGTACGGCCGTTAATTTTTTATATATTTATAATGGTTTGTAAATAAACCCATGACCCCGCTTAATTATGATGAACTGGCTGTGCCGGGTGTTCGTACTTTAACCCCTTATCAACCCGGTAAACCCACCGAGGATTTACAACGTGAATATGGCATCACGGATGTTATTAAACTAGCCTCAAATGAAAACCCTATGGGCCCCAGTCCTCAAGCCTTATTGGCAATTAAAAAAGAATTGCATGAACTGGCGCGATACCCTGATGGTAACGGTTTTAAGCTGAAACAGGCTTTGGCCAGTCGATATGAACTTAATATTGATCAGTTTACCCTCGGTAATGGTTCAAATGATCTGTTAGACGTCATTGCCCGTACCTTTGCTTCAGTGGGAGACGAGATCCTTTTTTCACAACATGCCTTTGCTGTTTACCCACTGGTGACCCAGGCGATAGGGGCTCGTGCTGTCGTGACGCCGGCTCTTAACTGGGGGCATGATCTGGTTGCTATGGTTAAGGCGATCACCGGTAAGACACAGGTGATTTTTTTGGCCAACCCGAATAATCCTACCGGTACCTGGTTTACTAAATCACAACTTGAGTCATTTTTATCGCGGGTGCCTCAACGGGTGATGGTGGTGCTGGATGAAGCCTATTTTGAGTATGCTTGCCCGAATGAGGCTGAATATCCTGATGGATTGACGTTACTGGGACAATATCCAAACCTGATCATCACCCGAACCTTTTCTAAGGCCTATGGGCTGGCCGGTCTGCGGGTAGGGTATGCTGCTACTCATCCTGATATAGCTAATCTGCTGAATCGTGTTCGGCAACCTTTTAATGTCAACAGCCTGGCGCTTTGTGGCGCAACGGCTGCTTTATCAGATCAGGATCATATTCGTACTTCGGTCGAATTGAACAACAAAGGTATGCAGCAGTATGGGGATGGTTTCAGCTGTCTTGGCCTGGAATATATTCCATCGTTGGGTAATTTTATCAGTGTCAATGTGGGTGATAATGCCTTAGGTGTGTATGATTCGTTGTTACGAGCCGGGGTGATTGTTCGCCCGGTTGAGAATTATGCCATGCCCGGTTTTCTAAGGATCAGCATTGGTACGGAAGCGGAAAATGCACGAGCCATTTCTGCATTACAGCAAATAATAATGCCTTAAGGTGACTGGATTGTTTATTCAAAAACTATGCATTATTGGTGTTGGTCTGATGGGGGGATCGCTGGCGCGAGCCTTGCGGCAGGCTGGCATGGTGGGTGAGATTGTCGGTTGCGGTCGCGATGCGGAACACTTGGCCAAAGCTAAAGCCCTCGATGTGATTGATCGTTATAGTACCGATGTGGCTGAGGCGATTAGCGGTGCTGATCTGATTGTTGTGGCGGTGCCCATGCAGGCCATGGAGACTGTTTTCCGGGCTATGCAGGGATATATTGATAAGCAGGCGGTCATGACAGATGTTGGCAGTGTGAAAGGCAGTGCTGTGGCGGCGGCAAAAAGAGTGTTTGGTGAAGTGCCCGAAAATTATATCCCCGGTCATCCTATTGCGGGTACGGAGAAAAATGGTGTTGAGGCCTCGTTTGCTGAATTGTTTCAGGAACGGCGCGTGATCATGACCCCCCTGGAAAATAGCCGAGTTGATGCCATCGATAAGGTCCGAGCCATGTGGCAGGCCTGCGGTGCTGAGGTGGTGACCATGGGAGTTGAACACCATGATGAGGTACTGGCTGCAACCAGTCATTTACCTCATATGCTGGCCTATGCCCTGGTTGATACATTGGCGCGGATGGATGATAGTCAGGAAATATTTTCTTATGCTGCGGGTGGCTTTCGGGATTTTACCCGTATTGCTTCCAGTCACCCTCAAATGTGGCATGACATTTGTCTAGCCAATCAGGCTGCCCTTAAGAAGGTATTACACCGCTTTCATGATGACCTGCAATTGTTGATTGATGCTATTGATAATGGCGATAGCGAATATCTTAAAATCACATTCACACGGGCCAAGTTGGCTCGTGATACTTATGTTAGTTAGTTTTAGAAGTGCTATCAGGAATCCATAGTTAATATGAGTTCAGAAAGAGAATCACGTTTTAAGATCCAGCCGGGTGGTAAATTGACGGGTAAAATTCGTGTACCTGGCGATAAATCCATTTCTCATCGCAGTATTATGCTCGGTGCCATTGCAGACGGTACGACCGAAGTCAGTGGTTTTCTTGACGGGGAAGACAATCTGGCAACGTTGAATGCCTTTCGTGAGATGGGCGTCAATATACAAGGTCCTGATAATGGCCGAGTAGTGATTGAAGGTGTCGGTCTGCACGGTCTGAAAAAACCAACTAAAGCCCTTTGTCTGGGGAATGCTGGGACATCCATGCGACTGATGACGGGATTGTTGGCAGCACAAGCCTTTGATAGTGAATTAACCGGTGACATATCTTTGAGTTCCCGTCCCATGCGTCGGGTGACTGAGCCTTTGGCGACCATGGGGGCTAAAACGGCTACTACTGAAACGGGCACGCCACCGATAAAGATTAGCGGCGGCCAGACCCTGAAAGGGATTGATTATGTCATGCCAGTGGCCAGTGCCCAGGTAAAATCCTGTTTATTACTGGCTGGGCTTTATGCCGAGGGTCGGACTTGCATCACTGAACCGGCTCCAACCCGTGACCATACCGAGCGTATGTTGCAAGGTTTAGGTTATTCCGTGGAAACGGACGACAGCCATATTTGTTTGACCGGTGGCGGCAAACTTAATGCCACAAAAATTGATGTCCCTGCTGATATTTCCTCCGCGACTTTTTTTATGGTGGGTGCAAGTATTGCCTCTGGTTCCGATATTACCCTTGAGCATGTGGGTATGAATCCTACCCGGATTGGTGTTATCAATATCCTGCGCCTGATGGGGGCCGATATTACGCTCAACAATGAAAAGACCGTAGGCGGGGAGCCGGTGGCCGATATTCGTGTTCGGGCAGCAAAACTAAAGGGTATTCGAATCCCTGAGGATCAGGTGCCCTTGGCAATCGATGAATTTCCTGCACTATTTGTGGCGGCGGCCTGTGCCGAGGGTGAGACGGTCTTGACGGGGGCGCGTGAGTTGCGGGTCAAGGAGAGTGACCGGATCCAGGCTATGGCCGATGGCTTGCAGATTCTGGGTATTGATGCCCAGCCGACTGAGGATGGTATGGTTATTCAAAGTGGTCAACTGGGAAGCGGTACAGTTGAGAGTCATGGGGATCACCGCATTGCTATGTCTTTTGCCATGGCAGGACTTCGTTCTCGTGGAGAAATCGTCATTAATGATTGTGCCAATGTCGATACTTCATTTCCGGGTTTTGTCACACTGGCGGCTAACATGGGGTTAAATATTAGTGAGTAATATTTCCGTTTTGACGATTGATGGCCCTAGTGGCTCGGGCAAAGGGACAATTAGTCTATTGCTGGCACAAAAATTGGGTTGGCACATGCTCGATAGTGGTGCTTTATATCGTTTGGTCGCTTTTGGAGCAGAAAAGCATCAAATAGACCTTCAGGATGAGGTGAAATTGGCCGACTATGCCAGGACGTTGGATGTTCGGTTTGAACAGGCTGATGATCGTGATGAATTGGCGACCTTTCTGGAAGGTGAAGATGTAACTCAGGGTATCCGCACAGAGACGGCAGGGAATGCGGCTTCCAAGGTTGCCGCCATCCAGGTCGTGCGGAATGCCCTGTTGGCTCGGCAACGAGACTTCAATCAGGCCCCTGGACTAGTGGCGGATGGCCGGGATATGGGCACCACTATTTTCCCTGATGCGGGATTAAAAATATTCCTTACTGCTAGTATGGAAGAACGGGCCGATAGGCGTTATAAACAGTTGAAAGGCAAGGGAATAGATGTTAGTCTTCCGGCCCTCCTCACGGAGATAGCCGAACGCGATGCCCGCGATAGCCAGAGAACGGCCTCCCCCTTAAAACCTGCGGTGGATGCCATTCAGTTGGACACCTCGAATTTGTCAATTGATGAGGTGATACAACGGGTAGAGCAGTTGTGTCAGCAACGCTTTGATATAAGCTGAGCTGGATCGGTATTTTTGGTGGCCTGACACGCAATGTGATCACGGTCATATTATCAACCCGCAATAATATGCGGCTCAACCATTGGTCAGATTGTGTGACCTTAGGCAGAATAGAATGAGCGTAAGTTTTGCAGAAATGTTTGAAGAGAGCCTGTCCAGGGCTAAAATGACCCCCGGTTCAATTATCACTGGCACTATTGTGCAGGTCAGTGACGATTTTGTTGTTGTAAACGCTGGATTGAAATCAGAAGGCGTAATTCCTATTGAGCAATTTGCGAATGACAGCGGCGAAATTAATGTCAACGTCGGCGATGTCGTCGAAGTGGCGATCGATTCACTGGAAGACGGCTTCGGTGAAACCCGACTGTCTCGTGAAAAAGCCAAGCGCGCTGAAGCGTGGACGCGTTTGGAAGCGGCGCATGAAGCGAATGAAACTGTTGTCGGCATGATTGCCGATAAGGTTAAGGGTGGCTTTACCGTTGATTTAGGTGATATCCGTGCCTTCTTGCCAGGTTCACTGGTTGATGTCCGCCCAGTACGCGATACAAGCTACCTGGAAGGCAAGGATCTGGAATTCAAGGTTATCAAGTTGGATCAACGTCGTAACAATGTTGTTGTCTCACGTCGTGCTGTTGTTGAAGCCGAGGGTGGTGAAGAACGCGAAGCTATGATGGCTAATATGGACGAAGGTTCTGTCGTGAAGGGTGTGGTGAAGAACCTGACCGATTATGGTGCCTTCGTTGACCTGGGTGGTGTTGATGGTTTGCTGCATATCACGGACATGGCTTGGCGTCGAGTTAAACACCCAAGCGAAATCGTTAATGTTGGTGATGAAATTGATGTCAAAGTTCTACGTTTTGACAAAGAAAAAATGCGCGTTTCACTAGGTCTGAAACAAATGGGCGATGATCCTTGGGTTGATATTGCACGTCGTTATCCAGAACACACACGTTTGTTCGGCAAGGTGACCAATATTGCTGATTACGGTTGTTTTGTTGAGATCGAAGATGGTGTTGAAGGGCTGGTTCACGTCTCTGAAATGGATTGGACGAACAAAAACATTCATCCTAGCAAAGTTGTTCAATTAGGCGAGGAAGTGGAAGTTGTTGTACTGGACATCGACGAAGAACGTCGTCGTATTTCTTTGGGTATGAAGCAGTGTCAGGCTAATCCCTGGGAAAGTTTTTCTGCAACGCACAACAAGAACGACAAGGTCAGCGGTGGTATTAAGTCTATTACTGACTTTGGTATCTTTATTGGTTTGGACGGTGGTATTGATGGTCTGGTTCATCTGTCGGATATCTCCTGGAACATACCAGGTGAAGAAGCGGTGCGAAACTACAAGAAAGGCGACGAAGTGGAAGCCATTGTTTTATCTGTTGATCCTGAGCGCGAGCGTATCTCTCTCGGCATCAAGCAGATGGAAAAAGACCCTGCATCCAATTTTATGACTGATAATCCAAAAGGAAGCATCCTTAAGGGTACGGTTCGGGAAATTGATGCCAAAGGTGCTATTATTGATCTTGGTGATGGTGTGGAAGGTTATTTACGAGCCTCGGAAATTTCCCGCGACAAGATTGAAGATGCTCGCACCATGTTGAACGTTGGTGATGAAGTGGAAGCTAAATTTACTGGTATGGATCGCAAAAATCGCACCATATCATTGTCTATCAAAGCGAAAGACAATGATGATGAAAAAGGTGTGATTGAAGACTATGCGCGTACTGGCTCTGCTGCCGCGACTACTACATTGGGTGATCTGCTAAAAGAACAGATGGATACAAACGACTAGTGTGTGAATGGGGGGTAACCAGTTTATCCCCTATCGATGCCTATTTTTTTGGGGGTGACAATGACAAAATCTGAGCTAATCGAAATTCTGGCGCAAAAACAGAAGCAGTTGGCTTTTAAAGATGTTGAACTGGCTGTCAAGACTATGTTGGAACACATGGCGCAGAACTTGGCAAATGGTGATCGCATAGAAATACGTGGTTTTGGTAGTTTTTCTTTGCATTATCGTCCTCCCAGAGTGGGTCGGAATCCCAAGACAGGTGACTCTGTTACGCTGGAAGCCAAGCACGTTCCTCATTTCAAGCCCGGAAAGGAAATGCGAGAGCGTGTTAATGAAAGTATGCAGCGGGTAGAGATCCTTAACTGAGATTGCTTGATAGCGTTAGTAAGATTAAGATAAACGGCATGGGTTTGATATCCATGCTTTTTTTTGTTTGCTTGTAAGGTGATTATGATTATACATTCGGCTTCTTTTTCAGGGGTGTTGGCATGAAACGGATCATCAGCTTTGTAGTAATCCTTTTACTCATGTTGACAGGCATTCTTTTTGCTGTTTTAAATTCACAATATGTCCAGTTGAATTATTATTTTGGTTCAAAAGATCTGGCGCTTTCATTGTTGCTGATCATGACTATTATATTTGGAACCTTGTTGGGTATTTTGGTCAGTGCAGGTCATTTATTGAAGGCCAGACATGATATCTCTCGTTTGAAAAAAGGTATCCAACTGGCTGAGAAAGAAGTATCAAACCTGCGAACTATTCCCATCAAAGATACTCACTGATGTTGCTGGAAACCCTGTTTTTGTTATTACCTGTAGCGGCTATTTCAGGCTGGGTGGCGGGTCGGCGAAGTAAACCAGATGTTCAGGATGCCCGGCAGAATACAATTTCGCCTATCTATCTGAAAGGCTTGAACTACTTACTTAATGAGCAACCTGATAAGGCCATCGATGTTTTTATTAAGTTACTTGAAGTAGATAGTGATACTATTGAGACCCATCTTGCACTAGGAAGTTTGTTCCGGCGGCGTGGCGAAGTCGATCGAGCCATTCGAATACATCAAAATCTGATTGCCCGTCCTAGTTTGACAAAAGAGCAAAGATCCCAGTCTTTATTTGAACTGGGACAGGATTACTTGCGGGCGGGTTTACTAGATCGGGCCGAAGCACTTTTTTCTGATCTTATTGTCAGTGCACCGCATACGGAAGTGGCACTGAATTACCTAATTGACATCTATCAGCAGGAAAAGGATTGGGAAAAGGCTATTGAAACAGCCCGTCGTATAGAAGTGAAAACGGGTAATAAGCAGTATATGCGGGTTGCGCACTATTATTGTGAGCTGGCAGAACAAGCAATACAAAAAGGCGATAAAATCCGTGCTCATAAATTGGTCAAAAAAGCACTTAATACAAATAAAAATAGTGTCAGGGCCAGTTTATTGGATGGAAAACTGGAAATTCAGAATGGAAATGATAAAACAGCTATCAAGTCTTTGAGGCGAGTTGAACAACAGGACATATCTTATCTTGGTGAAGCGATTCCTTTGTTGGTTGAATGCTATCAGCGCCAGGGGAGAATGGATGATTTGGTGAGCTATCTGGAACAACTTATGACCCAACAGCAGGCTGTATCTGCCGTGCTGGTATTATCGGAACAGATTCAGAAGCAAAAGGGTGAAACGGAAGCTATTCACTTTGTCACCGAGTCCTTAAAAAAGCACCCATCCCTCAAGTTGATGGATAAGTTGATCGACCTGAACATCAAACAAACAGCAGAGCCTGTTCGAGAGAAACTGGAAATATTAAAAACAGTCACTTCAAAGTTATTGGCGAACAAGTCCGTTTACCAGTGTCATTTATGTGGTTTTAGTAGTAAACAACTCTATTGGCAATGTCCAGGTTGTCGAACCTGGGATAGTCTTAAATTGATACAAGGTGCTGAGGGAGATTAAATTTTTGCCTGATTCAAAAATTATTATTGCACTGGATTATCCTGCTGCAGAGGAAGCTAGGTCATTTTACAAACAGGTCGATCCTGCCCGATGTCGTGTGAAGGTAGGCAAAGAACTCTTTACTCGAGCAGGTCCTGATTTTGTCAGAGAGCTGGTCGATGCTGGATTTGATGTCTTTCTGGATTTGAAATTCCATGATATTCCCAATACGGTTGCCCAGGCCTGTCGTGCTGCGGCAGAGCTTGGTGTTTGGATGTTAAATGTTCATGCTCTAGGTGGACGCGCTATGCTGGAGGCGGCTCGAGAAGGTATAGACATGTCTACTCATTCACCATTATTGATTGCGGTTACCATATTAACCAGTATGAGGGAGGCTGATCTTAAAGATATTGGCATTAATACTTCTGTTGCTGAACAGGTTCAGCGTCTGGCTTATTTGGCTAAATTGTGCAAACTGGATGGGGTGGTTTGCTCGCCACATGAGGTTGTAGCATTGCGTGCAACGTTAGGAGATAAAAGTTGTCTGGTGACGCCAGGTATCCGTCCAAAGGGAAGTGAAACAGGCGATCAAAAACGAGTCATGACCCCTAAACAAGCGATTGACCTTGGAGCCAGTTATCTGGTTATTGGTCGACCGATTACCCAGGCTAATGATCCTATGGTGATTTTGGCGGATATTGAACAGGAATTAGTTAGTTAAAATTAAATTTTGTAGGCCTCATCCTACAATATAATCAGACAATTCCTATAGTGAGTTTGTTGTGCCAAGTATAAAGTTACACACGTAATATAAACCATATGTCAAACAACAAGGAGAAAGGAGTCTCATATGAACTTCATTAAAAAAACCATTTTTGCCATTATTTTTGTATTTATCACGGCTGTCGCTTATGCAGGGCCTGTCAATATTAATACTGCCACTGCAGATAGTTTGGCTGCTAACATCAAGGGCGTTGGTAAGAAAAAGGCAGAAGCTATTATTGCATACCGGCAGGCTAATGGGCCCTTTAAATCAGCTGAAGAGCTCTTAAAGGTTAAGGGTATAGGTCCAAAATTACTTGTAAATAATAAGGATAATTTGCTTATATCTAACAAGTAGTTAACTACTAAACCTCATATAAAAGGCGTCTATTAAGACGCCTTTTTTTATACTTGCATTTTTGTAAGCATGGTTTAGACTTGCACTATGTTCAATAGTTGAACGCAAACGAATACTCAATGATGGATGATGAAATGGCTTATAAGTTACTGAAACTGGTTCAGGAAGAACCTAATATAAGCCAGCGTGAAATTGCTAAAGAGCTTGGCATCAGCCTCGGCAAGGCAAATTATTGCCTCAAGGCTGTTATGGAACGGGGTTTGGTTAAGGCCAAGAACTTTTATAGAAGTGAGAATAAACGTGGCTACATTTATTTGTTAACTAATAAAGGGATTAATGAAAAGGCACTCGTGACTTTTCGATTTTTAAAGTGCAAAATGGATGAATATGAAGCACTTAAAACCGAAATTGCCCAGATAAAACAAGATGCAGATGGGTTAAAACAGAAAGAGGGAAACTTCTCTGAGGAAGCAAGTAAGTGATTTCTGTTTATTTAGTGGCAATTATGGCGAGTAATTATTAAAACTGTAATAGACAGAAGATAGTTGGCAACCATGACTAAACAAGCATCTGATGCACGTAGTTGGTACCTGATCTATACTAAGCCGCGAGCAGAGAAGTTGGCCCAGGAAAACCTGCAAAGGCAGGAGTTTGTTACCTATTTGCCACTCATACAGGAAACACATCGTATTCGTGGCAAGTATGCATCACGCATTGAGCCGATGTTTCCTCGCTACCTGTTTATTCAACTCAACTGTACTACTGACAACTGGTCTCCGATTCGCTCTACTCTAGGTGTTTCATCTATTGTTCGTTTTGGCACTTACCCTATGCAGGTACCAGAATCCTTACTGGAAATACTGCAAAAAAATGAAGATGACAATGGGAGCCAGTCAATGACAGAAAAAGAATTTCAAACCGGTGATTGTATTCGTATTATAGAAGGTGCGATGGCCGGGCTCGAAGGGATTTATGAAAGCAAAACTAGCAAGGAACGCGTAATAATTTTATTGAATATAGCAGGTCAATATACCCGTGTGAATATGACACGACACGACTTGCAGCTTGCATAATAGAAAAAATCACTTTTCTATTTAACAGTCCTGTCTTGTACGTTAACCGTGTACATGGCATGGCGGTAGCGTGCCTGAATTACATTTGAAGAGAATGGTTAGCGATCGCTGAATGATGATAAAGATGATAGGTTGTGATATTTTTAGTGTTATTAAATTTAACTTTATACCTGTTTCCCGCTATTTTATTATCTACGATAGCCCCGCGTCATTTACTGGAAGCGTAAATTTTAAGCCAAATGACATGCCAACGCAGTAATAAATAACAATCGTGATAGAGTCTAAAATTTCATCCCCTTGTCTCTCTGCCTTGCTGGTTCAGCTTTTTCGACATATCAGCCGTCGCCGTCGATATCAATTTATGTTGTTGCTTGGTTTGACGCTGGCTAGTGCATTTGCAGAAGTTGTCAGTCTTGGGGCCGTGTTGCCATTCATAGGCATTCTCACTCAACCAGAAAAAGTATTTCTTCATCCCGCAATGGCGGGTGTTGTTCAATCGTTAGGGATTGTATCGGCAGAAAACTTAGTATTACCAATTACAATTGCATTTTCAGTGGCGGCCATACTTGCCGGAGGCCTACGTCTCTTATTATTATGGGTTAGTATTCGGCTCACAAATGCCACTGGCGCAGATCTTAGTACGGAGGTCTATCGCCGAACACTCTATCAACCCTACCGCGTGCATGTGGCCCGCAGCAGTAGTGAGATTATTAGCGGGATTACGCAAAAAGTAGGGACTTCTATGGGTGTGTTGATATCTGTTGTAACCGTAGTTACTTCAACCATATTATTTTCTGCCATTCTGACCACGCTATTTCTGATTGACCCAATGATAGCAAGTACGGCAGTGCTCAGTTTTGGAATTGGATACGGAATTATTGCCTGGAATATACGTCATCGATTGGTACGTAACAGCCAATGTATCGCACAAGAGCAGACTCAGGTTGTTAAGTCTTTACAGGAAGGTCTAGGTGCCATTCGTGATGTAATTGTTGATGGCACACAGGCGATATATTGTCAGTCCTATACTAAATCTATTCGACGTCTTCAGCGAGCAGGCGGTGAAAACCGGTATATAAATCAAGCTCCGCGATATGCTATGGAGACTCTGGGTATGGTGCTAATTGCAGTTATCGCATATGTATTGAGCAATAGAACAGGTGGTGTGGGGGCTGCATTACCGGTGCTGGGTGCGCTAGCAATCGGTGCACAGCGGCTGCTTCCACTATTGCAACAATTATATGGTAATTGGTCGGTCGTAGCAGGGAGTCAAGCTTCACTGACTGATGTACTTGATTTGCTTGAACAACCTCTTCCGGAAGATGCCTGCCAAGCAGTACATGCATCACCGCCTACATTTAAAGATACAATTAGTTTCGATAACGTACGCTTTTGCTATGGTATTGATGGCCCTTGGGTGTTAGATGGAATCAACCTAACGATACACAAAGGGGCTCGAATTGGCTTTGCCGGTAGTACCGGTAGTGGTAAAAGCACTGCATTGGATCTGCTAATGGGTTTGCTTGAACCTACGGAGGGAAAGATTTTGGTGGATGGACAGCCGATTAGTAGCGATCTTCGGCCAGCATGGCAGCGTACTACTATAGCTCATGTGCCGCAAAATATTTTTCTGTCTGACGCGTCTATTGCTGAGAATATAGCCTTCGGAATCAGACCAGAACAGATCGATATGGAACGAGTTCGGCAGGCCGCTAATCAAGCTCAAATTGACGAGTTCATCGAAAGTAGTCCAGAAAGTTATAATGCAGTTGTGGGTGAACGTGGTGTTCGCCTTAGTGGTGGCCAGCGTCAGCGTATTGGTATTGCACGAGCGCTTTATAAGCAGGCAACAGTACTTATATTCGATGAAGCTACCAGTGCGCTGGACAATGCCACAGAAAAAGCGGTGATGAGCGCTATCGAAAATCTTGACAATCAACTTACTATTTTGATTATTGCACATCGGATTAGCACTCTTCAGAATTGCGATACCATTGTGCACTTGGAACATGGAAAAATAGTATCTCAAAACTCATATGAGCATTTTATAAATGACAGTACGGCCGCCCGATAATTAGCAAAGTTGGAAAAAAATAAGCCCAGTTAGTGCATCATATGATTTTAGTAATCGGCCAATGCGACAGGATATTCGCGAGGAGCAGTGTCGGTACAAAGAAACTGGAGCAGTTTATATTAAACTACTTAAAGCATTCACAAAAGACACGAACATGCTCGTAGAAAAAATTTCGTTATTTGAAATGGAGTAAGTAGAAAGCTACGAGATTGATGCCGAGGTAGACTTTGTTGTGCTAGAGACATTAATGAAATCAATGTCTGTTTTGCTACCAAAGCATAGGTAGCTTTAGAAAGCATCTTATTTTATTAACGGTGAGTTAAAAAGATATGAAAATTAGGGCTGGTGATTCGGTCTTGGTTTATGGGGATGAGAAAAGAATGACTTTGAAAAACAATATATTATCATTGTTGACTAGAAAAACGATAGAAAAAAATAGAATATTTAAAGGGCTTCATGAAGGTGAGAGTTGCTACGTTTTTGGTAACGGAGCATCGTTAAAGTATTACGATTTAGAGATGTTTAGCGACAGAACTTCAATAGGTTGTAATGCTCTTTTTGTTCATCGTGATTTTAAAAAACTTAATATTAAGTATTACTACACAGGGCATCCTTTTTTTTATTATCCATATTGGATAAACCCATATACTAATGAGCTTGTAAAAAATACTCTTGGGGCTTTGTATAAAGAAAAGATTTCTCGTAGTAAAGATGTTTCATATTTCATGAGTGTGAGTAATTACTTTGGTATTAACGGTAGTAATATCAATTTTTCCTATCATTTTAACAAACCATTTACTGGTTTTGATGGATGTAAATTAGATAAGGAGTTTACATCAATGGCTTCTGGATTGGCTGGGATGCTGGGCTTAGCAATTTATATGGGATTTAAAAATATTACCCTTGTGGGGTGTGATTATTCATTTTCTCCACGGTCGGAGGGTCATTTCTATCAGTTTGGTAGGTTTTCTGATACATATCACGAGCAGCCTGCAAATGAAATATTCTTGCGTGCTGCATCTGCAGTGGCTGATGTGCAAACGCTTGTTCCAACTGATAATTATACGGGACATATATTGCCGCACATTTCTTATAAAGAATTAATTGGCGATGAGCCAGTGTATAAAGAAAATAATGAGATTGTATTAAAAGATGATTTATCAACACTCAATTCTAGTGGCATGCCTTATCAGATTTTCCAAAAGAAAAGAGATAGATAGTTCAGCTATCAGGTAATGTACGAAATGTTAAACATGGCTTTTAGCATCGAATAGATTTTTGTGTGGATTCTCACATTTAGAACATAACTTCAAGAGTTATGATTGAAGAATGAAGTCAAGTATTTAAAAAAATTGTAAACGTTGGAAAGACAGGTTTACTTGCTAGTTCACTTGAGGTTGATATTTCAAGTCATGGGTTTTATCGGGCACACAAAGAGGAATATATGCGGTTCACGGATCAAAGAATTTTAATAACGGGTGCGGGTGGACAATTGGGTGCTAGTTTTGCACGCTCATTCGTTGATGAGGGAGCAAAGCTTTGGTTAGCAGATAGCTCTTCGGAGAATTTATCTAAAACAATTAAACTCCTTCCCTCTGATTGTATTTTAGATAGTTTAGTATTTGATGTTTCTAAACCTGAAGAAGTTGCTAATGCTTTCTCACAAATAAATGAAAGTGGTAGAGCATTGGATATATTGGTTAATAATGCTGGGATCGGAGTATTTACGCCTTTTTGGGAGCGTGATTATAATGAATTTATGCATGTTATGTCTGTCAATGCAGGCGGGACCTTTCTATGCATACGAGAGGCACTTCGGTTAATGAAAGATAATAGTAATGGCAGTATAGTAAATATTGGTTCTATTTATGGTGTAGTAAGTAGTGACCCTAGTATCTACACTGATTGCGCAAGAATGAATTCAGAAGTTTATAGTGCATCTAAAGCCGCTGTTATTCAAATGACAAAGTATTTTGCAGTGCACGCGGCTGAACTTGGAGTTCGAGTTAATTGTGTGAGTCCTGGTGGGGTTTTTAATAACCAGGGTGATGAGTTTGTTGAAAACTATTCTAATCGTACACCTATGCATCGAATGGCTGATGAAAACGAAATCTGTGGGGCTGTGAAATTTTTAGCTTCTTCAGAATCTAAATATGTGTCTGGTCAAAATATTATTGTGGATGGTGGCCTTACATCATGGTAGATCACTCTGTTGTTATTTTTGGTGCTGGAATGTCAGGGCTTGTTACTGGCTATGAATTCGCTCGACGGGGTGTGCCGGTAAGAATTATTGAAAGGTTATCAGTGCCAGGTGGTTTGGCACGGACTGAGCGGTTTTCAGATTATTATATCGATGCTGGCCCTCATTTATTTCATACATCAAATCCTGAGATTATTGCTTATTGGCAGAACATCTTTCCAGGCGCTTTTCGTTCGCCTTCCTTGTACGGAAAAAATTATGTTAAAGGACAGTTTTTTGATTACCCTCTTACAGAAGATACACTTAAGCAATTCCCGATTGAAATATTTGAACAAATAAAATGTGAATTGGATGCAAAAGATTCCGCTAAATTAAGCTCCGCTAAAAATTATCGAGAATACATGGAAGCATTGGCTGGGCCTACACTGCAAAAAATATTTTACGATAAATATCCAGAAAAATTATGGGGGATGTCAACGGATGAGCTTTCTGCAAATTGGGCGCCCCAACGAATTGAAATTCGTACCGAAAAGAAACCATTTCATGCTGATCAATGGTCGGCTGTCGCAAAAAATGGCTGTGGACATCCTCTTGAATTACTAGCGGATAAAATTGTAGAGCTAGGTGGGGTTATAGATTTTGATACGGAAGTGATTGGTGTACATCTTGATGGCAATGTAATCAGCAAGGTGGATACCAATTCGGGTGAAATAAATATCAATTCTACTGATATTGTTATATCAACATTACCTATTAATGTTAATTCAGGCTTTCTAAATGTAAGTTGTAATTTAACATTTCGGAATATAAAGCTTGTCATCATTGCAACAACGGGGCCAGATCCATTTCCTAAAGATGCTGATTGGTTATATTTTGATGATGCCGACATTATCTTCCACCGCGCAGGTTTACAGACACGCTTTAGTGATATTGGTATTCCAGAAGGCTGGTCAATTTTATGTTGTGAGATTGCATATACTTCGGGCGACAGTGTATCAAGTATGCAAGAGAAAGAACTTGTTGATCATGTAGTGAGTGATTTAGAAAAACTTGGTTTTGTAAATCCATTAGAAATTGTGAAGTCACACTATATGGACCTGGGCCCACTTTATCCCGGTTATAGAGTCGGTTACGAAGAAGAGTTGCAGCGAGTAATAAGTGAGTTGGAACAAACGGGTAATTTTTATTTTACAGGGACTCTCGCAGATTTCTCATATGCTGATTTCCAAATATTGTGTGCCAAAGCAATAGATCTTGTAGATATGATTCAAGATCCGGGTTCAGCATTCAATCGGGTTGCTCGTGTTAAGAAAAGAATTACTAAATTTAACAGTGTTGTAACAATCGGTAGAAATTTAATCGGGAAGGATTATTCACCATATATAATTGGCGAAATTGGTTTGTGTCATAACGGTAGTGTTGATATCGCAAAGAAATTGGTTGACGCATGTGTAGAGGCAGGCTGCCAAGCAGTTAAATTTCAGACTTTTAACTCTGAACGAATATCCGCTAAAGTTCTCGACTCTCGGCATCATGAAGATATTCTTGATTTAGAAGAAAATATGCATCAACTTTTTAATAGGTTGATTTTCTCATTTGAAGAGCTTGATGAAATATTTTCTTATGCTCGCTCAAGAAATATAGATGTTTTCTCTACGCCGTTTGATATCGAATCACTACGCTTACTAGAAAAACTTGAAGTACCCGCATATAAAATAGCCTCAATGGACGTGGTTAACTTGCCACTTATCCGTGAAGTAGCTATGACGATGAAGCCAATCATAATGTCTACAGGCATGACAACGCTGGGTGATATTGAAGAAGCGGTTAATACTATTTTAGAAGTGGGTAATCCAAACTTAATATTATTGCATTGTGTTTCTAGTTACCCTGCTTCAGCAGCAGAGTCCAATTTACGGATGATTGAAACTCTGGCTAGAACATTTCAAGTCGTTACAGGGTTCTCTGACCATTTTCCAGATATATTTTTGGTTCCAGCGGCAATTTCATTGGGTGCGAGAGTCATAGAGAAACATGTGACATTGGACAGGTCAATGAAAGGGCCCGATCATATATTTTCTCTCGAGCCAAAAAATATCAAATTGCTTGTGAAACAATCTGAAACAACATTTACGGCTTTAGGTAATGGTATAAAGGGAATTTCTACAAGTGAATATCGTACAATACAAAAATTGCGTCGTAGTATTTTTGCGCGAAAAGATATTCCAGCCGGGACAGTGATTACAAAAGATATGCTCATAATAAAATCTCCAGGTATTGGTATTATGCCAAAGTACCTTGATTTAATTATTGGTAGAACTGCAATGGCAGATATTGAATCTGATCATCCAATAACATGGAAAAAGATTTAATGACACACATGCATGACGAAATCGATAGAATTTTAGTAAACGTAAATGCTCAGGCAAAAAAGCAAGATAAGCTATCTGGTTTTTGTATAGGTAATACCCGTAAAATAAATTCTACCGGACTATATTTTTCTCCAATACGAAATACTGCTAAATTAGTTGCTGGAAGTGTAATTGTCTACAGTGCTGATCAGGCTGGGACTCTGGCTCAATATATTGACGGAAAGGTGGATTACATATTAGTTGACACAGAAAAAAAAATTAGTCCAGAGCTCTATACTGATGAAAATGTTGGTAATGTTGAACGAACAGTACGAGAAAATGTGACTACATCGAAGATACTTACCTATAAAGGTAATGATTTGACGGTGGATTCAATTGAAAATCTGATAGCTGAAATATTGTCTTCATATCCGCGAGGATTGAGTGGGAAAAATGCTACAATTATTGGCGCAGGGAATATCGGTTCGAAATTGGCGCTTAAACTTGTTGAGCGCGGTATGAATGTTACTATTACCCGCCGTAATCAAGAAAAATTAGAGGCAATTGTTACAGCACTGAATTATATTAAGCCGGCTGAAACAATATCATCTGTTACTGGTACAGCTGATAACATGATGGCGGCGAGCGGTGCAAATCTTCTTGTTGGTTTAACTAATGGTAATCCAAGTATAACTCCAGAGATGATTGATGCGCTGGCTCCTGGGGCTATTTTGCTTGATGCCGGGAAGGGATGTTTTACACAGGATGCAGTACAGCTAGCAATGAATATGGGTATGTCAATTTATCGTGCAGATATACGGCCAGGATTCGCTGGACATTCAGAAATGGTACTTAATACAGAACAGCTTGTGAAAAACACACTAGGACGTAAAGTTATTTGTGGTGTACCTATTGTGTCAGGTGGTTTATTAGGGAGAATGAATGAAGTGGTGGTTGATAATGTAAATGCACCACAATCGATTTTTGGTCTTGCTAATGGTATGGGTGATTTTATTCGTAATCTAAATCCTATGCAGCAAGAACTTATTACTATAGTTGAAAATTATTTGGATAAAAATAATGGATCTTTAAGTTAAAGAATAGTTATTGAAGAAATTTTTGAATAAATCAAGATATCAACGATGATTATTTGTTAAGTACTGTATTTCATGTGGAGCTAAATTGATGGAAAAATTATTAAAAGAGTTAGAGCAATATATGGATGAGCAAGTACCATGCGTTGTTTGCAACAATACTGAATTTACTAAGTGGGCTTCTCAAGATTATTTACACGCTATGAAGTGTGATGAATGCGGAATGGTGTCAGTTAATCCTCACTTTACTGAGGAAGGGTTGGATAAGTTTTATAGCGGTTATTATAAAAATAGAGCTGAAGATTCCGAGTTATCAAATTTAAGAAAAAAAATGTATGTTGAAGACAGGAACTGGATTCAAAATCATGTTAATAGTGGTAAAGTTTTGGATGTAGGATGTTCGGATGGAAGTTTCTTGAGTTTTTTTGATAATAACTTATGGGATAAGAATGGTATAGACTTAACTGGTGATGCTCTTGATATAGCAAGAGAAAAACATGGGGTGTCAACCTATTGTGGAAAAATATGGGAAACCGATGTTGGTGAAGGATATGATTTAGTTATGATGAGGGGAGTAATTGAACATTTTAAGGATCCAATAATTGTATTGAAAAAATGTGTTGAAATATTGAAACCGAATGGATTGTTATATATCACTGCGACACCAGCTGGAAATTCATTCGCATTTAATGTTTATAGGCATAAGTGGAGAATGTTCACACCATATGAACATATACATTTCTTCACAGTAGATTTATTGACTAATGTTTTAAGAGAGATGGGAATGAGTTCACTTGCTAGGCACTATCAGTACGAAGAGACTCCTTATGCAAACATTGATAATGATTACAAAAAAATCAGAGATGACATTATTAAAATTAATAAAGAAAAATCATTAGATAGTATAACTTCATCCCCCCCATTTCCTGGTAGCATGATAACGGCAGTATGGAAAAAATTTGAGTGATTTGCATTTGATTCTTAACAACAGAATGTTAAAGATGGAAAATAAAAGAGCGGCAACGTGAATCTAATTACAGTCATTCCTGCTAGGGGCGGTAGCAAGAGTATTCCTTTTAAAAACATACAGCTATTGAATGGGAAACCATTGATTGCGTATACTATTGAATACTCGAAAAAATGTGCTTCTGTTTCTCACACAGTCGTATCTACAGACTCTAAAAAAATAGCTGAAATTGCAAAAGAACATGGTGCGGAAGTACCCTTTTTAAGGCCTGCTGAGATTTCGGGTGATGAAGCGCAGGATTTTCCAGTAATACAGCATGCTCTGAACGAGCTTGAGTTTTTTTATCAAAAGCAGATTGATGCAATTGTTTGGTTACGTCCCACATCCCCCTTACGGCCCGAAAATTTAATTGAACGTGCTGTAGAACTATTAGATTTACATCCACAATGTACCTCTATTAGGTCGATGGTAAAAAGCAATGAGCATCCATATCGACAGTGGGTTGCGATAGGTGATTTCATTGAGGGATTTGTCGGCGATATAAATGAGCCCTACAATCTACCTAGGCAGAAACTTCCAAGAGTACTCTTTCAGTCAGGTGATATCGAATTAGTCAGAAGAGAAACTATTATTAATGGTTCAATGTCGGGGGGGAAAATTTCTCCATTGATTGTTAAGCGGGAAGACATGTTGGATATTGATCATGTGGATGATTTGAGAAATGCAGATCTTAAGTTGAAATCAGATAACAAATAACAAAGGAAGCTTGCATTCGGGCGTGATAAATACGTCATGGAAGAATGTTTTATGTTGGCTTGTTGAGTGCGGCACTAAATCGTTTAGTTTAGCCATGATCTATTATTATCAGTCTCTGAATTAGCCATCAATCTATGTCTAGTAAAATTATTTTGGGAACAGCCAAATTTGGTATTTCTGGCTATGGATTCTCTTCGGGAAACCATTATTCATCAACTCATGAGTTACTTCAAAAGGCGAAAGAGTTAGGGGTTGATACTCTAGACACTTCTCCTCGATATGGTGACGCTGAAAAACAGATTGGTGATTACCATAAATGTAATCCTAATTCGTTCAAAGTTTGTTCAAAGGTTGACGGCCTAATGCCAAACGATGTTCACTCGGAAAGAAATATATTTAGATCCGTAGAAAAAACAATAACTTTATCTTGTGTTTCTCAAATTGAGATCTTGTACCTACATCAAAATGAGCTGGATATTATAAGTGATCATAATATTTTAGAAGCTCTAGTTAAAATAAAAGAAAGTGGCATTGTTAAAAAGGTAGGGACTTCTGTTTACTCTCCTGGAGAGTGTGAGTTTTCTTTAAATAGCGATGTATATGATGTTATACAGGCGCCTATTAGTATCTTGGATACATATATGTATTCTAAGCTGATTGAAATGAATAGAAATAAAAATGAGATTATTGCTAGGTCGGTCTTCCTCCAGGGAACATTATTTAATCGAGAAGACATTCGCAATAAAATAAAACAGGCTGAACCTATGTTGGAATATTTGGATCAGGTTGATTGTCTAGTGAAAAAATACGGATCGAATTTATTGAGTTTAGCTTGTTCCTTTGTGTTGACATTGCCGCATGTTACAAACTTTATTGTAGGAACGGCTAGTCTACAAAATTTAGTAAGGATTGTGGGCGCAGCAGGGGTTAATATTCCAGGAGAATTATTTGTGGAAGTTAAGGCCCTGAGTAACCAATATAAGGAATGGGGTAACCCTAGAAATTGGTAGAGTGTGGCTTCTTGTATTGTTCAGCTTAAAATGTTTTTTGTATATTAGGGTGACTTTTGAGTTCATTTGAATTAATTTTTTGGAAAATTTATGGATAAGGAAAGATATCTTATAACTACGGCTGATGAGCGAACATGGAAGTTCGATCGACCGGTATTGTTTTTAACAGATAATTGCTGTCGTTACGCGCGTAAGAATATTTGGTCTAATATGGATGCAGTTGTTTCTAAACCATATGGTGTGTTGGCTGCGCAAAAAAATGATGATCTTGCGTACATCCATACAGTAGTTAATCAGCTTCTAATTGAATTAGTAGAGCAACTTAATAAACATCATGGAACTAATCATAGTTCGCGTTACTGGAGCATTGTGCTTGGTCACTGGCTTTTGAACTATGTTAAAGTTGCTTACAATCGATATCGCACTGTGCAGCAAGCTTTGAAAATATATAGCATAAATGGCACGATGGTAATTGACGCCAATTGCTATGACTTAACTACTAGAGATTTAAGTGAATTTCTTGGCGCGTGTAATGATAGTGCCTGGAATAATGTTTTTTATTCAAAGATTATTTATTTTTTAGATGGTAGCAATATTGAATGTTATGCTGGATCTCTTGGAGATGAGGTTCGTTTTTCCATGAAGAATACGGATTTTCCTTCATGGAAGTCAAATCTGAAAAATTATGCTTTAAATAGGCTAGGCAAATTTTTTTCCATGTTCGGAAAAGAAGATGATGTATTTATTATTAATACTTATATGCCTATATTATATGAAATAAAGTTGTATCTGAGTCTCGGTCAGTCCCCTAAGTTTTGGCGTCGTCAACAATTAGACATTAAGGAGAAAGATTCAATAGTAAGGAAAAAATTTAGCCTCAATACTGAGTCCCATCTTGGCTTTGAATGTTTTGCTAGGTCTATTTTACCGGAAGTGATCCCAACTTGTTACCTAGAAGGTTACAATAAACTTGTTGAACAAGTTGAATCTTTGCCTTGGCCTTCCAGTCCTAAATTCATTTTCACATCAAATAATTTTTATAGTGATGAATTGTTTAAAGTATGGGCCGGCTCGAAAGTTGAGTCGGGCACACCATATTATGTTGGTCAACATGGTAACTGTCAGGCATATAGGGGGCATTCTTTCTGGCCTGAATATCATAATAGTGATAAATTTTTCTCGTGGGGCTGGACTAGCAATAATCACAGAATTGTTCCAGCTTTTATTTTTAAAACGTTAGGACGAAAAAATAAAAAAATCGATCATAAGGGAGGAATTCTATTAATAGAGCTTCATTCACCATCCTGGTCTAGCCCTGAAGATAGTGAATATGAATATGGAATTTATCAAGATGAGCAGTTTAATTTTGTTGATGCATTACCGGAGAATATTCAAAAGGAATTGACGGTTCGTCTTCATTCGGCTCATTATAATTATCACTGGTCAGATGAAAAACGTTGGCTGGATCGACACCCTCAAGTAAAAATAGAGATAGGCGCAATGTCTATTGAAAAGTTAATTTCTAGAAGTCGACTAATTGTACATTCATATGATTCTACGGGAATCCTTGAGACACTGGCTTTGAATATTCCTACGATGTGTTTTTGGCAAGGCGGATTGGACCACCTTTTACCTGATGCAAAACCGTACTATGAGCTGCTTAGGTCTGCCAAAATACTTGTTGACACCCCTGAGCAGGCCGCAGAAATGATAGCGATGCATTGGGATAATATAAGCAAGTGGTGGGAAAGTGAAAAGGTTCAGAATGCCCGCACTGTATTTTGTGAGCAATATGCAAGGTTAGATGATGAGCCCATTAAAACGCTAAGAAAACTACTCGTGGAAGGCTAGTTGTACGTTCAGGGGAGTGTTTTATTTTATACTACCGGTTTAATGCTGTGCTGAATCAGGTCGGTGTAAACTTACAGCAGTATAAAGTTGCATCGTCAAAAAAGATAAAATTGCAGGTGACGTTGTGGTAAATGTAATTTAAGACTCTTTTCCATTTTGTATGACATCTCATATTGCCTGAGATACATTACAATTATTTTGTGTAACACTGAGTGAACTCGATGAAAATTTCTATTTGTATACCCACTTATAATCGTGCCAGGCATTTAGAAAATTGTCTAAACTCAATTATCTTGTGTGGTGCGCAATCTGATTTAAAATTCCAAGTGTGTGTGTCTGATAATTGCTCAACTGACAATACAGAAGAAGTGGTTCGTAAAGCCCAGTCTAGCATTGATGTTAAATATAAAAAAAATACGAACAATATTGGTATTGCAAGGAACATCCTTAATGTTGCTGCGATGGCTGAGGGTGATTTTATATGGCTTATAGGTGATGATGATTTGTTAATGCCGAATGCGATAATAGAGATTGATTCTCTATTTGAGTTGCATCCAAACGTCGACTTTTTCTATGTTAATTCATTCCATTTAAATACTGAATATGTAGAAAAATTTTCGTCGCCTTTTGATACTGCAAATTTACCCAGTAATATGCTCCCATTTTCTCAATGGCCTATCGCAGGTGAAATGAAATTTATTGATTTAATTAACCCTAAAATATCGTTTGATTTTTTAGGGGGGATATTTTTATCTGTTTTTAGACGGAAAAACTGGGATGATAATGTAGGTGTTCTTGATGAAATGGCAATGTCAGATGCTCGTGCATTTTCTTATTTAGATAATACTTTTCCGCACGTTAAAATTTTCGCAAGAGCATTCTCTACTTCAAAAGCTTACTTTAATACTAAACCACTAAATGTTTGTTTAACGGGCGTGCGTGAATGGTCAGTAATGTATCCTTTTATCCATAGCGTACGTTTAGTCGAAGCTCTAGGTGAGTATCGAAAAAATGGACTGCCATATTTGAGATATATCCGGTGCAGAAACTATGCGCTTAATCACTTCATGCCGGATTTTGCAAAC
The DNA here is from genome assembly GCA_022712915.1 of Gammaproteobacteria bacterium. Taxonomy (GTDB): domain Bacteria; phylum Pseudomonadota; class Gammaproteobacteria; order UBA6429; family Thiohalophilaceae; genus JAHEDB01. The sequence goes on from JAFLJQ010000214.1 coordinate 43,935, forward strand.
ATGCTTCTTGATAAAAACAATTCTGGTTATAGATATATTAATCCATTTACTCTGATTCTAGAAAACTGCATGTACCCTAATTTTTATTTGTCAGCTATTTGGTTTTTTGGGAGACGGTTGCGAAAACTTGTATTTGGCTTCTTCAGTCGTTTATTTGGAAGATGATTTAGGGCCTATCAGTTGTGGCGTCTGTATTTTTGAACTAGACTCGGAGTTTAAAATGTATTCGGAAGGATTCTGACAATTAGAAATCTTTTTGTTATAATTTTTTTGAAAATGTATTAATTGAAAGTATTACAATCCAATAATTTGGTGTCGGACCTCTTTTTTATTATTCAACTTTAACAGAAGTGATAAAAATGAAAAATTCATTTAATAAAATTAATATGTGTGAAGTATGTGGAAATCCCGATCTTGTTCCTGTTTTAGATTTGGGGTTGCATCCAATGTGTGACGACCTTGTGCCTGTCGGTGATGATAGGAAGTGTCGTGAGTATCCAATAGAGATTCTTTTTTGTGAAAGATGTTTAACTGCGCATCAACGGTTTCAGGTTCCTAAAAAGGAGTTATTTCCCAGCTCTTATCATTACCGTTCACGTTTCACTGCGGATGTATTAAAAGGTATGTCAAGTCTTGTTGATGCATGTACTCAGAGGTTCGGTGATCTTTTAGGAAAGAAGGTGCTTGATATTGGGTGTAATGACGGTAGTTTATTGGGTTTTTTTTGCAAAAAAGGTGCGACTACAATAGGTGTTGAGCCAACTGATGCATATCTTGACGCGAAAGAGAAAGGTCATATCACATACAACAATTATCTATCAGAAGACATAGCTCGGACCATTGTTGAGTCTCATGGTAATCCTGACATTATTACATTTACAAACGTTTTTGCGCATATCGAAAATCTTCATGAGGTCATTAGCTCTCTGAAAAAGCTTATTTCTCCAAATACAGTAATTGTGATTGAGAATCATTATCTTGGTTCAGTGCTAGATGGTAGCCAATTTGATACTTTTTACCATGAGCATCCGCGTACATATAGCTATACATCGTTTGTTCACATGGCAGCCTCTTTAGGCGTTAAGTTACTTGATGTGGAGTTCCCATCAAGATACGGCGGAAATATTAGGGTGTTTTTAGGCGATACAGATGTTGCTTCAAACGATAGCGCTGTTGACAGGGGAGAGCTGAGCAAGCGAGAAAGCCATTTTCTTAACGATTTTACCGCGCTACGGAAAAATGTGGAGATCTGGTCTGAAACTAAGATGAAATTTCTGGATGACCTTGTAACGAAACATGGAAAACTTAGAGCAAAGGCATTTCCTGGTCGAGCTGCAATTCTTGTTAAACTGCTTGGTTTGAATGAAAATCAGATTTCAGTAGTATATGAGAAACCTGGTTCTCTCAAAATAGGCCAATATTTACCTGGTACACGTATACCAATCTGCTCAGACGACGAGCTTTTCGCTTTAGCTGATAAGACACAGCCATTGTTGAATATGGCGTGGCATATTCCATGTGAGATTCGTAGTTATTTGTCTGATCATGGTTATACAGGGCCAATAGTAGATATACTTTGTGCTGATGATTTCACACAGAAGTAAATAAGGGTGTTTGCTATTCTTGGCTCGGGTTTCGGTATCTATGGGTATCTGCCTACTTTGGTTGACAGATGTTCGCAGCGCATTGTTTTGCCGGAGCGATATCGCGTTCGTTTTAATGAGAGGCATGAACTTGCCTTTTTTTCGAGTTATGTGCAGTGGGAAGTGGACGAGAATGCTGCGTTGAATTGTGCTGAGGGAGTTGTTCTCGCATTACGGCCAATCAATCAATGTGAGTGGGTTCGTCGATGCGTTGCTCATTCCAAGATTGATTTTATGCTTCTAGAGAAACCACTCGCTCATACGCCTGAAATTGCGGCTGAAATATTTGATTGTTTGATTAATTCGCAGAAAACGTTTCGTATAGGCTACACTTTTCGATACACAGATTGGGGGCAGTGGATATTAAATTCCTTTAAAAAAGCTGGATGCCCCCCACTCTCTATTCATTGGAGTTTTTTTGCTCACCATTTCCGCCATGATTTGCTCAACTGGAAGCGTTTTAATTCAATGGGTGGCGGTGCTATTCGTTTCTATGGTATCCATATTATTGCTTTGTTGGCAGAAGCAGGTTATCACAATGTGACATTGTCACGAGCATTCGGTTCATCTTTAGATGAAGCTGAAAAGTGGATTGCCATATTCGTTGGGCCCGGTCTTCCAGAATGTGAGGTTGTTGTTGACACAAGGTCTACTTTTGATGAATTTAGCGTTGAGTATACTTCCAATCCTTGTGGTGGGTTAACTACTGCTTTTTCAAATCTAAAAGATCCTTTCGATTCAGAAAATGAGGTTTGTCAGCCGGATGGGATTGATCCGCGTGTATCTGTACTGGCTCCGCTTTGTCGTTCGCTTTGGGAGGGCGTCACTAGTGAGTACGATTGGTATGATGCGACGATTACCCTTTGGCATAACATCGAAAAAAAGACTCGATTTGAGATTTGTAACTGAATAGTAAAAGTGTTGTTATTGCCACTGATAATGTGATGTGATGTGATGTGATGTGATGTGGATATAGGGTGTTTGTTATTAGTAATTAGTACCGTTAATATTAAAGATTAGTGGACATATTATTAATAGTATTGAGACCAGTTTCAAAGTTATTGGAGAAGTGCTGTGTTTTGTTTTAGATAGTAATGGAGAAAAACATAATCAGTGTTAAGCATTAATGAAATAGAGTGTTTATTGTTCTCATCCGTTTATAAAACTGTACACCTTAATGTGAGGCCTTAGACGCTACTCAGTTATATAATAGTGACGATACTTTGATGCTGATTTTATGATCTCTTTGTTGAAAATCGATGCGCAAACGCGACGCCTTATTATTCCTCGATTGACCGATCAACATATGCCACGTCTCTATATGACTGATGTGACATCAATATGGTTGTCAACGATATTGCAACCTCGGTGGCTCTACATTTCGCTTCAGTATTAGCCTTTATTCTTAAACTGTGAATATGATGACGGAGTTGGTTACCAGGAAATAACCACCCTCGGTTCACTCTTTAAGGCAGTAAAAGAACCGGGGCTAGAGGTTGTAGATTTTTTAATAATGCATTTGAATGGGATAATATATTACAGTTACCCATTCTTTAATAGAAGATATTTAGAATACTATTGGAGGTAGTCAATTCAAATGTGTAATCCAGAGGATGTGCAGGTATTGAAAATAGTAGTGTGCAAAAATCATACGCATATAAAATACAGCCTAAAGGCCTCGTTCCTTCTTGTTAAGCGTCTTAATGGCTGATCCTGCATGTGGCTGAAGATGAGTTATCGAAGCATGCTTATTTGAGTGTATTATTCAAGTAATCAAAAGAATACAACATTAATTTAAATGAAAAAATATTTAATGATCAGTATGGAGATATAGAATATGAAAGTTGTCATTCTGGCAGGAGGATATGGGACACGTATTAGAGATGTCGCTGATGATATCCCTAAACCAATGATACCTATCGGGCCTTATCCAATTCTTTGGCATATTATGAAAACATATGCTCATTTTGGCCATAAAGAATTTGTCGTCTGCCTTGGATATAAAGGCCAAGCAATTAAAGATTTTTTTCTAAACTATGAGCCTTATACAAGAGACTTCACTATAAGCTTTGGTGAAGGTGGCGGAGTGAACTATCACAGTCAGCATGACGAGTCAGATTGGAAGGTAACACTTGCAGATACTGGCTTACGTTCAATGACAGGATCACGTATTTTAAAAATTCGTGATTATGTTGATGGTGAAGATTTTTTATTTACCTATGGTGATGGAGTCAGTGATGTTGATATTGATAGTTTGATAGCATTCCATAAATCACATAGAAAAATCTTAACTGTCACTGGTGTGCGGCCTCCAGGGCGTTTTGGAGAGATGGTTGCTTCATCAGATGGAAATATAATTGAGTTTAATGAAAAGCCTCAAGCTACAGCTGGTCGGATTTCTGGGGGATATTTTGTCGCGAGTTCAAAAATATTTGAATACCTTGTTAATAGCGAAAGTCTAGTGTTTGAGAAAGAGCCAATGCGTCAATTAGTTAAAGACCAACAACTCATGATGTATGAACATGATGGGTTTTGGCAGCCAATGGACACTAGTCGTGAATATCAGCTGTTGAATTCTCTTTATGAGAATGGAGAGGCGCCATGGGTTCGTTAAGTATGCGTGATATTTTGTCATCATACGCAGGCAAACGAGTGTTTGTGACTGGTCATACCGGCTTTAAGGGCGTCTGGCTGACGTATCTTTTAAATAAGCTAGGTGCGGATGTTAGGGGGTTTGCGCTAGCACCGGAGTCTGCGCCAAACCATTTTGAATTACTCCATATGCAGTCCAAAATCGATCATGTTGTTGGCGACATACGTGACGCTTCAGCTCTGAATAATGCAATACAAGAGTTTCAGCCTGAATTTGTATTTCATTTGGCGGCCCAAGCACTAGTTAAACGATCCTATGAAGATCCTGTTGAAACGTTCAGTACGAATGTGGTGGGATCGGTGAATTTATTAGATTCGGTGAGGAAATGCGATTCAGTCAGATCATTGGTCTATATTACTTCTGATAAGTGCTATGAAAATGTTGAGTGGATTTGGGGTTACCGCGAAAATGACAGAATAGGTGGGCATGATCCTTATAGTGCATCCAAAGGCGCCGCCGAGGTTGTTTTTTCTGCGTATGCACGGTCATACTTTTCATCAAGGCCAGAATTAGGGGCAGCTACAACGCGTGCAGGAAATGTAATTGGGGGGGGGGATTGGGCAGTTGATCGCATTATTCCTGACTGTATACGTTCTATTGAAAATGATGTTCCCATCAAGTTACGCAACCCTAATGCTACTCGTCCTTGGCAGCATGTATTAGAACCCTTGTCAGGATATCTATTGCTTGGTGGGCAGTTACGGATACATCCCGATAAATATTCTAGCTCATGGAATTTTGGACCTTCAACTACTGAAGTGCGTACTGTTGAAGATGTAACTTCTACAATTATTAGTCATTTGGGGCGTGGCTCAATAGAGCTTGAAATTGGACAAAAAAAACTCCATGAAGCAAATTTACTTCAATTAAATTGTGATAAAGCATCACAGTTATTAGGCTGGTCCCCACGATGGGGAGTCGAGAAAACCTTAGCAGCTACCGCTGAATGGTTTAAGGTGTATATGGAAGGAGGGGATGTTGAAAGCATTACCTGTGCTCAGCTGCATGATTATTTTCCGGAGTTGTCATGATCGAAGGGGTTGTTGTTACACCGTTGCGCCAAATATTTGATGAGCGCGGTAAGGTTATGCATATGCTTCGCGAGGACTCGTCAGTTTTTTCAAGATTTGGTGAGGTCTATTTTTCGTGCACATATCCTGAGGCTATAAAAGCCTGGCATTTACATAAAGAAATGACACTTAACTATGCTGCTATTCACGGCGCAATTAAATGTGTACTTTATGATGACCGGCCTGATAGTAAAACTCGTGGTTGTGTTGAAGAATATTTTTTGTCGCCTGAAAACTATTGCTTGCTTACAGTTCCTCCTCTTGTTTGGAATGGCTGGAAAGGGATTGGAAATGAAATTTCTATAGTCGCTAATTGCGCCACAATTCCTCATGATCCTAATGAGATTGAGCGAAAGCCAGCATTTGATCCCTGCATCCCTTATGATTGGAATATCAAGCATAAGTGATGTGGTACTTATAATTTCTGAACAGACTTATTTTGTTTACTTTAGCTAGTTAAATTATGAAGTTGCTTATTACTGGTGGTTTTGGCTATTTGGGTGGCCGCTTAGCTCAACATTTGGTGGCCCATACAACCCATGAGATTATTCTTGGTTCAAGGACACTAACTGATTCACCGGCATGGTTGCCGCAAATAAAAGTTGTTCAGACTTTGTGGAATTCACCGTCTGAACTCGAAGATATTTGTGAAAACGTTGACGCTGTTGTTCATATGGCGGGGATGAACGCCCAGGAATGCGCAACTAATTCTGCTGCTGCCTTTGAAATGAATGCTGTTGCTACGGCTCGTCTTGTGCAGGCAGCTGCTCAAAAAAAGGTAAAACGATTTATTTATCTATCTACTGCCCATGTGTATGGTAGCCCTCTAGTTGGAGTGATTGACGAGAAAAATTGCCCTGTATCTATTCATCCCTACGCTACAAGTCACAGGGCAGGTGAAGATGTGGTTAGAGCGGCCCACCAAAATAAAGAAATTGATGGAATAGTGGTTCGTCTCTCCAATTCATTTGGCGCACCCGCACATAGAGATGTAAATTGCTGGATGTTGTTAGTGAATGATCTTTGCCGCCAAGCTATTACCACCGAGCGCATGGTGTTGCGATCGTCGGGCCAGCAACATAGAGATTTTATTACGTTAACTAATACATGTAGAGCTATAGAATATCTATTAGTTGCCCCCTCAGAAAAGCTTGGTGATGGTCTATTTAATGTTGGCGGTGCGTGGAGTCCAACGATATTTGAAATGACACAGAAAGTTGCGGAGCGCATTTATGCCTTAACAGGCAGTAGGCCAGAAATACGATGTGAAGTAATGGTTGATGATGAGCCCCAAGAGTCCCTTGATTATAAAAATACCAAACTGGTAAGAAGTGGTTTTTTGAGTATTGATGACAATGTTGATCAAGAAATTGATCAACTTATTAAGTTTTGTATGGTGAATTTTAGTTGAATTGTATGAAACCACTGATTTCAATTGTTATTCCCACATACAACAGGGCCCCCGACCTCGAGCGAGCATTAAAGTCCGTATTCGCTCAGACCTATCCGGTATGGGAAGTGCTGATTGTAGATAATCACTCAAATGACAATACTGATAATTTAATTGGCGGTTTAGACGAGCCAAGAATAAAGTTACTTAAAATTCATAATGATGGAATAATTGCTGCGTCAAGAAATAAAGGGGTTAGGTACGCTTCTGGTGAATACATTGCATTCCTTGATTCTGATGATTGGTGGTTACCTACGAAACTTGAACAATCGCTAAAATGTTTAGAGCAGGGTGCTGACGTGGTCTACCATGATCTTTTTTTGGCAAAAAAAGTGAATCAAAAATATTTTTGGACTAAAATAAAAAGCCGAAATCTTATAAGTCCTGTGTTTAATGATCTTATTATAAATGGAAATACTTTAAGTAATTCGAGCGTGGTGATTAGGCGCGATATTCTTGAACAAATAGATGGTTTTTCAGAGGAGAAAGAGCTTGTTGCTGCAGAGGACTATGATGGATGGCTACGAGCAGCAAAGATTACTGAAAAATTTCGTAAAATTAATAAGACTCTAGGTTATTACTGGGTTGGGAGTGGTAATATGAGCAACCCAAGGCGGACATTACAAATACTAGAGGCGATGGCATCCCGTTATCCCAATACAGCTATTAACTTAGGACAAGAAAGTAGTTGTTATTTGCATATCTATATTAAGGGTAGGGCATATTACAAATTAAAGTCCTACCATATGGCAAAGAAGAATTTTAAACTAGTTAATTTAGGTCAGGCACCTTATATAATTTATGCTAAGAGCATATGGATGCTGTTATTGATTAATATATATTATATCCCTAAATATCGTATATTTAATTAGCATATTTGTTTCTAGCATAAGGGGTTAGATCTTGAGGTGTCACCACAAAATAATAATAAAAAATAATGATTTAGGTATAAATGTATTTGGGTAGATACGCATTGCATCGCTTGATCTTTTTGTTGGTGACGAAATACAACAGGAGAACGACAATATATGCCACCTAAGTACTGAATAACGAATTATATGTAAAGTATCAAGGGATACACCAAAAACGATGGAGTGCATTAATGATGATGGTTGAAGTCTTAATAATAGGAAAGAACTCTCTATGACAGGATTAGGTCGTTCAATCCCTGACGAGAGCTATGAAAAACACCAAATTAGAAAAGCAGATTGCCTGATAGGCAATCTTTATATCAACCATGAACGTCAAGCCATTTATCGGGCCTTAGCCAAATTAGCTATTGGAACCTGTCTCCAATCGATTATCCATGTTGATTGGTCAGATCTCACTCCCGATCGAGAGTTTTATTTGGTACGTGCAATCGACCCTGTTGGTGGTCGGGCCTTGCCAGTCTATGAAGCGTTGCATAGACAAAAAACTATGCCAATCCAAAAGTTAAAAAATGATGTTTGTAAAAGTTAAAAGAGATCTAGCCTGCCGACGGTTGTCCCATTATGGTGACCGATTCAGAATTTAAAACCCCTTGGTTTCGTTCTGTCATATTGATTGGTTGGGATTTTATCGGTCGCGTGGGTGACCACATTATGGTGAGTCTACAGGGTGAGGTGGGTTGGGAACGAACAGATGATATCTTTGCAACTGCAACAGGGCATGTACGTTATTAGGGTAATATTGATTTTGTCCATAAAACACTCTTAGCATGGCATGCCTATTTATTAAAGAAAAAAGCACAAGGGAGAGTAAAGAAAAATAGTTTGGGTCAACGAGGTGCCTCAAAAAACAGCGAAAAGAATGCCCACCGGGAACGTACTTCCTGATGAATTGTTACTTCTTTATCAGGCGGAACAAAAATCACAACACGAGTGATCAACATCTACAAAACTCAGATGCAAATCGAAGAGGTTTTTCGTGACATGAAAATTTACGCTGGGGTTTTAGATTACGAGAAGCTAAATTGACAACGACATACCGTTATGAGAATTTAATGTTGGTTGGTTCGTTAGCAACATTCGTCATTTGGTTGATGGGTAAAGTGACTGAGTTAAAATAATAGCAATATCGGTATCAAGCTAAGATAACTTAAATACGAAATATATTGTCGACCTTCTTTCTTGGCTGTCAGGTGTTTCGTAAATCATCATTGATATTTCAAAAAAATGAATATGATGAATGTTGTGGCATAGTTAATTTGGCCACCTAACAAGAGGTGATATTATCCCCCTCGCAACATGATAGGTGACAAAATGACAAAGAAAAGCAGACCGACCTTTAAGCCCGAATTTCGCTTAGAAGTAGCCCAATTGGTGGTTGACCAAGGTTATTCTATCCGAGAAGCCTCCAGTGCGATGAACGTGGGCAAATCCACCGTTGATAACTGGGTGCGGCAACTCAAGAATGAACGCCATGGCATTGCCGATCAACCCAATGCCTTAACGCCAGAACAGCGAAAAATAAAAGAACTGGAAAAGAGAATTAAACGAATTGAGTTGGAGAAAGAAATCCTAAAAAAGGCTACGGCTCTCTTGATGTCCGACGCGATGAACAATTTACGATGATCGAGCAACTCAAAGAGAGCTATGCCGTTAACCTGCTTTGCCAGACATTTGAAGTGCATCGCAGCAGCTATAAATACTGGGTCAAACGTTCCACGGCTATTCATCCAGAACGGTTGAAAGAAATCGCCGTGATAAAGTCGATATATCACGAAAGCAAAGGCTCTGCCGGTGCCAGAACGATAGCGAGTATCGCAATAGAGCGCGGCACCGCATTAAGTCGCTACCGCGCCAGAGGGTTGATGAAACGGTGTCAGCTCGTGAGCTGCCAGCAAGCCAAACATGCGTATAAGAAGACAAAACAAGAACACCTAGCTATCCCAAACCATCTGAATAGAGAATTTGATGTTGCTACGCCCAATCAAGTTTGGTGTGGTGACGTTACGTATATCTGGGTCGGCAAACGTTGGGCTTATTTAGCGATAGTGATGGATTTATTTTCCCGTAAACCAATTGGTTGGGCGATGTCATTTTCGCCTGACAGTCAGTTGACAAAGGATGCCTTGGCGATGGCCTTTGAATCACGAGGACGACCTAAAGAGGTCATGTTTCATTCTGACCAAGGTTGCCACTACACCAGTCAGCCGTTTCAACAATTTGTAGCGGCTCACGATAATTGAGGTAACATTTCACGATAAATGGCAAATCGTAATTATGCACTATATGAAATATATGTTTCACTTTTTGAAGTAAAAGAACTGAGATATATTAAGGTATAGTCATTCAAGCCTGATTTGACAGATAGCGTCTGATCACAGATATCCGCTATCGGGAAGCGAAGAACGAGCACAGTTTTTTACATCCACTGGAGGCCCTTTATTAGCGATTATTTTGCATAGGCTCTGATACGCGCCTGTTAGGCCACGCATCACAAATAATTCGCTGCGCTGTTGCAAAAGCACAGTCTCTGTGCATAGCAAGCCCCTTAACAACACCTGGTTCTAGCTGTAGATCGTAAACTACAGATGGCCCAGTTATTGACTCTCCACAACATGCACAGACTGTACCACCATTGTGTATTTCAAATGGATGATTTTTTATATTTTGACCAGATTCGTAAAAAGACATCTCTATTTACCCTTTATTTTAGTTTCTTAACTTCGCGAAGAACATTAATAAAATCATCCGCCGCTAAGCGTAAATCTAATGGATTTATATGGCGGTATTTTTTTTTGTACTCCTCTGGAGAGAGCATTGTGTTATTCATTATGGTATCTGCCTCCGTTCCTTCAAGCTGTTTAGTTAGATGTTCAAATCGTACTTTGAGAAGGTCTTGGTATTTTTGAAGAGATGATCTGTGTATATGTCCCATGTTTTTTCTCGTTAAGATTTAATAACAGGCCACCTAGTAAGTTGTTATCTAGGCCGTAGCTTATGGTGGTTACGGATAATTTTATTATTAAGCATCATATACTTCTTGAATTTTCTGAATAGTACTTAACCATCTACCTTTGTTCACACATGAGTCAGTTACCCACTTAGATGCCTCAAGTAGAAGCGTAGATTTTCTAGGCATGATATGAATCTGATTAGTTGCTTCTTGTTCTGTTTCTAGGCCAGAATGGTCAAGCACGTAGAATACTGATGCTGCAATCTCTAATGCGTCAGATACTGTGTATTTATTGTTTTTTCCGGGAAATTTTTCGGAGACATAGTTAATTATTTCCATCGCCATTTCTTCTTCAATAGATGGCTCCACATCAACATTGTTTTTTACGGCAACAGCATATTTTTTAATCTGTACAGTTCCTGGAAAACCAGTCATTTCATCAGTTATCAAATTTGACATTTCCCTTACTTGTTGATCGCCTAGCCCCGAAGTTAATTCAACCCAATCACTTTCAACCCTTTTAAAATCAGGCGCGTATTCTTTTCCCCATGTATTTATAAAACTATTGTACATTGCATGAAGAGCAAATCTTGTGGGGTTCGTATTCATTATAAAATCACTCATTGTTAAATTTTATGCCTAACATTTTCCATAACAGCCAGTTCAAACCCTGTAACAATAAGAGTGAAGCTTTTAACTGCCGTGATTGATGGTCTGTTTAACACTTTTTCTTATAACATCCTGTACTTCTGAATGAAATATTTCAGTTTCTGTTGGCTCTCTCATTAATGTGCACAAACTGTCCGTTTTTCGATAAAGTATGATTGCTTCATTTACATGCATGTCATCTATTTCATACCACTCCCGGCTATAATTTTGTGGAGAAAAAGCCTTCTTTAATTCATTTTCTATTACATCGTAATTTTCTATATGCAACCAATTAAATGAATTCAATTCTGTTTTGGCCTCAGATTGGACATCTCGTTTCCTTGCTTCGGGATGTTGAGTAGTCCTCCCAACTTTAAAAGCTGTTTGCCCCTGAATATTGAAAAAATATACGTAGCCTCTTTTCCCTTGATGAAATCTCAGCCCAATATGATTTTCCTTCAACCACTCCTTCCATATATCAATCATGGTCTCAATAATGACTTCATCATTTTTAGCCGACAAGGGTAAATGCCTATATAAACCGTAGAGAGTCTCTGATTCAAAATCATTTACTCCCGAACTTTTTGCCCAAAAAGGATTATTAGGGATATCGCAAAAATCAGAGGCAAAACACCCTATAGAATCACCCCTATTTTTTTGGCGCTTAATATACGAACTAAACTTAACCATATCAAGTACTTCGTTTTTTTGATTCGCTGTTACTAATATGAACCCTGTTGGGTCAGTATACTGAATATAACAAATGTCTAATATTGGTGTACAACTATAAATGACATATCTCATTATACGCGCGCCCTCACATTATTAAAAACCAGTAAATCGAGAACACATGTATCATGCGACATTCTTTATCTGGCTTAGTAATTATAAGGAAAACAATTTAATTTGAATGATCGCTTCGGTTACAAATAAGACTTACAAGCTGATACTGCCAGTTTGATTAAAGCATAACTTAATACAATGGCATGGTGGTTTCTCTTACATCGGCTGTCAATAGTACTGACTACTCAAGTGGGGCTGCCCCCATTTTTGAAAATCATTATAACATTTTGTTACTTATGATTCAGCCAGGGAGCAATACCCGGAACAACATTTCTAAGCCCTTTGTGACTTGATTGCTTAAACTAACGTAGTAGTTTCAGTGTTTCTTTAGATATCCCAGTATTACTGTTCTGCTCAACATCTTCAGGCAACAACTCGTAGTTTTCTTTTCGAGAAAGCAGCAGTTCAGTGAGGCTGCCACCTTGATCCAAAGTCTGAATTACCGACACAATTAACAACTGACCTTCAATACCAAGGGTAGGTATCGACACTGACACTAGCTCATTAGGTTCCCATACTTTGGAATTTGCTGACCACCCTTGTACTGTAACCGTAACATGCCGACTCTTAGCGCGACGAATATTTCGCACCCATCTCACCCTATCACGCATCGATATTGTTTCAGCAATATCCTCACATTGAAAAACCATTGGTCTTTCCCGAGATATGACACTATCATCAATGGTTGCTTCCGGGTGAAGAAAAGATTCAATAGAAGCATTATCACTACCTGGACCTTGGCCACGAATGATGTAGCGATTATGGCGCTGACTATCACTACGGAGCAATTCTGCGCTTAAGACGTTTTCTCCTTCAACGATAAAATTAGGATTGACAGTATGGCCCGCCCGTGTGATTAACAGCCCGCCCAGGCCGTCACTCATAAGGAGTGCTGCTTTTTGCTTGGCTGCACGCGCCAGATTTTCCCAAACAGTTTCGTACGGCTGAATTGCCCATTGATTAAATGGACTATTTATCCCAACCTTATCAACGGCAATAATGGAATATGGTTTACATAGAATTTCAGCTATCTGTAATAGACTTTTATTTTTTAAGCTGCTTGTTTTATCGCCATTCAGCAGTGCCGTGCAATCTATAATATCTCCTACCCTGTCACGACCAGTAACCTTAACTGCATGTGAATGAGCATCAAAATTTTCCTCAATGCGTTCCACATAACCAGTAATCACGGGCAGATCATCCAAAAGAACCGAGCATTCTTTGCCAAGCTCAATTGGGTTGTTTTGTAATTTTTGCTGCCAACGATCTGTTAATTTTAATGCGAAAGCACCTGATGCTTGCTCAATACCACGCTGCACCTTAAGTCCAGTCCAACCACTATAGATATAACCACCAAGTTTTAACTGTGCTTCTGACATAAATCACCTCAAGAAAATTATTTATTGATTTTTGGCTCTAGCAAAGGGATTAAATCAAGAGCCTCAGGTGGCAACACTTCCAGTTCTGTGCTCTGACCACCCAACCAAAATATATTTTACCGTTTGTTTTTATTTGGATGTCACTCTTATCAATCCTGTTGTTATCACATGAACAAAAAAGAGCAGGGTTTATTCGCACGGGAGAAAAACGTGTTAGTCGGGTGTTAGCAGCCACCCGACACCCTGCTCAAAGGCTCATGAACTACTATCACACATGGTTTTGTAAAAATCCTTTGGCTCTATATTTCCCGCTTTGCACATGGCCAACTGCTGTTTAGATAACCCATATGTGATCTCTTCTTTAAAGCCCTCATTTAGGTTATCAAGAAAATCTTTTTCGGCTATCCCATGAGTGCGGCAAAGTGCTATTTGCTGATTGGATAATTTTGTAATCATTTTTGGATTGCTATTCAGATAAGATAAGCTTGATTCATATTTCGCTGCCGCAACGGATGCAATATCATTCATTCCATCAATGGCTGCATAGTTCACAAGTGCGGCCATATTGACGGCGAGTATATGACCAGTCGTTTTGTTGTAAACAATCACTGGTGAGATGTAGCGATATTCTTTATTTGCAATTGCTTTTGCGGCGGCAGGTGTCCACTCGATATTTGTTGCAAATAGTCCGGCACCTTCACGCCATTGCATATCAGTGCCTTTGTACCACCCTGCAGCGGGTGCAGGCTGCCCATTCTTTTCGGCGTAAAGAGTCTGATGTTCATAATCAATCAGGAACCTGTCTTTTTGCAGAAAGGCTTGTTCAATTACTGTGGCGGCAAGAACGGCATCAATATACCAACCAGGCAACCCTTCGGGCCGACCATCACGTGCACGAAACAATCCGGCTGGTGTGAGTTGAATATCTTGCGTAGCAGATAACAATTCAAATGGTTCGCCAACACAGGCTGCAATCGAAAGGTTTGAATTGTGATAGCGATTTATAAAGGTAGTTTTATTCATGGTTATCATCTACTTTGAAAGGTATTGTTCCAAGGTCACGGTGGCAATATACTGGTTAGCCATCTCATTCATGACCCTGGCCATCTCAGATTTCAGACCCGCCATCAATGCAACCGCATCTTGTTCCGCACGTTTTGCTGTGTGATAAATTTCACGTTGTTTATCCAGTTCTACTCCTGAGCCATTTCGGTTTTTCATGGCATGACTATGCCATATTTTGCAAATGCCCAGCCTAAGCTTGCCTTCAACATATTTTGCAGCCAGCCCATTATAAATTACGCGGTTTTCTTCTAGGGTTGCCATATAGCTATTCTCCTTGCTGCACCGGGTAAATTACGCCTTGTTGAGATAACCGTTCAATCTCTTGATTGACTTCACTGTCAACTAAAAACGCTGAACTCTGCATATCAAAGAGAGCATCCACTGAAGAATTATTGGAAAGGTTTTTATTTTGATTGGCAATAAGCGTCATAGGTAAAAATGTTTGCTTCCACTTATGATGCAGAAAAACGGCTCCATGATGATGGCCAATATCTGTGCCCATTTTATCAAGTGCAGCCAGTCGCTTAATTTTATCAACCAGCATATGAGCCAGTTCCTGATATTCTCTGGCAGTTTGCTCTGCTTCTGTAATAAGAAATTGCTCAATCACTTGAGGGATCATATTTTTAAGGCGGTTAAGTTCAGCTGTCTCATCCTCAAGCCTCCGCTGCAAACCGGTAACCGTCTGGCGAGAATTTCGCAGTTGCTCCATCTGTTGAGTCTGATTTTTCTTGAACGCTTCATCAATTTCTGCAATCTTTTTGTCAAGATTGACCAATTCATCATTTTTCGCATCACCAAGAGAAATCCGCGCCAATAACTCTTCACGTTCGACCATTAGATCATCAAGCGGATCCTTGCCTTCGCTCGCATGATGTCCAACTTCTTCCTGGTCAGCAATCAACGACTGTAATTCTGCCACTTTCATCTCGGCATTCTCAATATGCTGTTGATGTGCCAGCACTTGATTAATAGATGTGTCCTGATCGCAAGCTACAAGTTTTTTCTCAAGAGCCTCAAGTTGTATGCACAGCTCATTTAATTCTCTTTCACTCTGATCGTGATTTTCCTGGGTAGCCTGAAGTTTCTGTTCAGCATCTCTCAGAGCTGATTCATACTCTGAGCATTTTTTATCACTGTTATGCTCACGCTCAACACTGCTGCTATATCCATTCACTTTTTGCTTTATAGGGATAAGCTCTCTTTCGAGCCGTTGAATGTGGGAGCGTAGACTGGATTTTTTGCTTTTTACATCATCAATCTGAATCGCTATATTCTGTTTGTCATTTATCCGGCAGACCAAAGAATGATAAGTTCCGGGGGTTGTTTTTTTTGCTGCCTTCATAATTATTGTTCCTTAATGGTTAACTGGTATTTTCGGAAGATGTAATAAATGCACCGCTCTGACAAATCAAACTGTTGAGTCAGCTTTACTACAGTGACACCACTTTTATGAAGCTGAATAATTTTCTGGTCACGCAAAAAACATCTAAGCTTTTGTGCTTTTGCAATAGCCAAACGATCTCCAGAATATCTTTCAGACAGCCTCTTTACAGAATCTAGGCTAAGATGTTTTTTAAGTTCTGTATTGTTGCTGAATAAATCTGAAGAAATGCAAATGTAATGACCGCCATATTTTTCAATTAACACAAGCACCTCTGATAGAGGAATAATGTTTAGCAAGTCAAGTAATGAAGCAGGAAGAAGTTTCAGAATGGATTCTTCTGAGGCATATTTAAATAGCCCTTCTGCTGTAAAACTAATTTGTGTTTTTTCATTTGTTTCCATGGCCTGAATTGTTTCATGCGAAACAAAAGGCGTTTAGCCTGAAAGGCTTCAGGGCAAATGCATACTATGGGACAAAGAAGCACAGCCCTAATTATTACATCGAAGTCAATAACAATAGCTTTAAAGCTCATATTCATATGATTTCCTCTAAACAAACTTGCCACCTAAAAAACTTCCACCAGAAGGCGGTTAACTCGCCATCAAAACGTTTAATCATTTTTTTTAACACCCTTTAATAGCCCGTAACAAAAAACGCCCCAGAAAAGCTCTGAGGCGCTATAACCATAAAAGTTGCGAATCAAATCAAACGCTCATCGACATAGGGCCGAGTGAGATATCTCCTTTTGAAATATGCTTTAAAAAGTTAATACTATGGATATAGTGTTTTTTTATATGTTCTGTCACGGCATCACCATAGAGATGGTATCGGGCAATGTTGCAAGCTATGCGTATCAGTGAGGGGTGCCCAGTAATCTGTGGCAGGTACTTGGTTAAGTGGGTATCCATTTCAATTGATGCCTCGGCGATAGCTTTGTATAGTTTGTCACCACTGAGGTTGCAAAGGTTATCTTCATTACTTACATGGATAAGTTCTTCTTCACCAAAACGATAAATCATGTCATGCTCTGTACAATAAGCTATTAACGGATTCCCGTCTGGCTGCGTATCACATACATATGTTTGTGGTGGCCAAAGTGCATAGATAATTTTTTGAACCGATCGAATTACAGGGGGAGCCGTCATCTATTTATCCTCTTTGGTTTTATTGCCCTGATTTGTATTCCGGCTCTCCATATCCTTTAATGCTTCAATTACCTTCCGTGCAATGTCCATACTTAAAAACCGGGGGTGAGTAGTATGAAAAAAACGCTCTAGCCAGTGACGAAATGGTTCATCAGTTTTTTCACCAAATACATTGATTCGCAGTCCATCGATATACTAATAAGTACGTTAATTATGCGACATAATATTAAGATAATCTCTATCTTAAATATAGGCTAAATTTGGATCTTTGAAAAAACCTTTAACCGTATTCTTAAGTTTGCCTAGTTGGCTTAAGTATCGCCTCACAATA
>JAFLJQ010000069.1 GCA_022712915.1 Gammaproteobacteria bacterium
AAAGGATTGGAGAATAAAATCAGAGTGCGTACTGGCTTGTCCTGCGCGAGTAAATATATAACTGAGGAGCCGGATGCGGTAGTTCCGCACGTCCGGATCTGTGTGGGGGCGGCCGGGTAACTGGCCGTTCTACCACGATGCGCACAAAAAAGGAGATTTAAAATGATCGATTGTACATTTGAATTAAATGGAAAACCAATGAGTACTTTCAAGCGCGGAGCATCATCGATTCCAGCATTTTCGGGACTTGGAGAGCATGTTAATCGTCGCATCTCAGCATGTATTCCAAGCCAAGGCCCTATTCCACCCGGGACATATTACATATTTGATCGACAATCCGGTGGGCTTTTAGGGCCTCTTCGAGATTTATTTACAAGTCGAGATGAGTGGTTCGCGTTATATGCAGACGACGATCGTATTGATGATGAAACATTTTGTAAAAAAGTCAAAAGAGGACAATTTAGGTTGCACCCAAAAGGCTCAACAGGAAGGAGCGAGGGGTGCATTGTCATAGAAAAGAAGACTGACTATCAGCTTTTGCGGACGATACTGAGAAACTCAAATCAAGTTGAAGTCCCCGGAATTGAACTAAAAGCATATGGCCGTTTGGTGGTAAAATGAAGTACGCCATATATCTAATAAAAACATTTCTGGTGCTAGCGTTAACGTATGTGATAACTCGCTGGTGGTTGGGTACAGGATGGTCAGAAAGATATTGGACATGGCTTAACAGCAAGTTCGGTGGACAAAATCTTGGGCTGGCTTCTGATGTTGAGTTAGTAACAGTTTTAATCCTGGCTTTACTGATTTCAATCGGAGTCGTTATGCTACTATTTCACATATTTCAGTATATTCGAAAGTACAGGCGCTAACAAAGCGCTCAAAATGGACTGCCAAACTGCGGCAGCCATTTAGCTCAGCGTTAGCTCGCTCTTCTAGCGCCCAGCGTCTAGCATATATTCTTCCAACGGGCGTTGGAGAAAGAAATGAAAGGTGTAAGCGATCCAGAGTTTTTGTTACTAAGAAAAGCACGGGAAATAAAAGAACGAGCTGGCGATACCAAGGAAATTGATGAGTTGATTGAAATGGCCGAAGGAATTATCGACCAAAATGTTAAGGGAGCATTACTCTACCTTATGACCGCAATGGATCAATCCAAGGTAAACGATGGTGATCTGTTTCAGGATATGTTTAGTAAAATCATTGAAAGGCGGAGCAAGAATGCCGACTAAATTGGCACGGTTATATACCTAACTTGTATTTATTATAAGATTAAATAATCTTGGGCAATAACAAACTATGCGCTAACAATCGGTTGCACTCCGACCCAAAAAGCGGCGCGGCTTTTGGTGTATTATTTAAGCTTGGACGCGCCGCTTTTTGGTCGGGTGAACCGAAACGTTATACCTGAAAATTGGTAAATATATGCGTATACATATAACAGGGAATGCGGGTAGCGGAAAATCGACCTTTGCTAAAAGCATTGGCGATATACTTGGGGTTCATGTTTACGGATTAGATAAGATTGTTTGGAAAGAAGGGTGGAAAAAAACACCACTGCATGAGAGAAAGAGCCTTGAAGAAGAACTTGCGGCAAAGCCGCAATGGATTATTGAAGGGGTTTCTTCAATTGCACGTCAGGCTGCAGATATCACAATCTTCTTAGATTTCCCAAGGAGTGTATGCTATCTGCGCTGTGTAAAAAGAAACTGGCGTTATCTTTTTAGTTCCCGTCCAGGCTTACCAGATAATTGCCCTGAAATTAAAATTATCCCTATGCTGGTGAAAATAATTTGGCAATTTCCTTATATAGCTAAACCAATAATCATCAATGAAATAGATATGCAAAATAAAAAGATCATAATAATATCAAGCAATGATGAAATGTCTCAATTCATCAGTAAATTAAGGCATAACAATGCACTCCAGTTGACCTCTAAAAGCGGCGCTTCGCTCTGCTTTTAACGTCAACTGAGTTTGAACGTTATGTAATTTATAAAAAGGAGAGTTTCACATGAAGTGCGTATTTATAAACGAAGTAAAATTCAGCAAAGAAAGTCTTGATGCAATAAAAGACATTCGAAGAAGAAGTCAGATGATATCAGCTTTGTCTAAACTAATGCCCGCAGGTATTATGATTAATATCTTTTTAGGAAACGGGGTCTTGAAGTCTACATATAATATTTCACAGACAGATTTTAAATCATTAGCAAATGCAGTGTCATCATTACCAGCAATTGAGCGTAGAGTTATTTATACTATAGCGGCAGATCAAGCTCTTTTTCATAAAGGAAAAGAATCAATGTTTTGGGGAGGTATCGCTGATGGGTGCAGTATTAAATAAATTTATATTATTAACCGCTTTATTGATGGTGTCGCAATTTAGTCACGGGGAAAGTGATTTGACGGGCATCTCTGCATCTGCTTTTAATATTTCACAACTTCGATATGCTCGCGCACATGATAACTTTGAGAGCGCTATAGCAAAATGCAGAAAAAAAAGAAAATCAATTCCGGCTTCTTTAATTACGCCACTAGGAATGACTCTTGATGAAGTCAAGGCTGCATTATTTATTCTTAATCATCGTGCTGTGAATATTTGTGAAGGTGATAAACTAGAAAAATTTCTTTATGCGGCTGCGGTTCATCGAGTAATTTCTAAGTATTATGGGGTTAATGCTGGTACTGCTGGCAAATATACAGATGACTTCATATTTACACGTCATTGGACAACATTAGAATTTGAAGTGAAATACCTGAATATTGATGAGAATATTCGGGAAAAACTAGAATCGATAGAAGAGTTAAAATCTCCGTTTTTAATTTTCCAAACACTTGATGAAATAAAAGAGGCTGATTAACTCACATAACAAATTGCTCCAGCGGACAACTAAAAGCGTCACTTGTTTTGCTTACGCAAAAACGTGCCGCTTTTAGTTGCCGCTGAGCAAAACGTTAGTGCGCCAAGCGAAGCTTGGTGTACCTTGCAAGGTGAAAGTCCTTGTCTAGTAAGGTCTAGCCAACCACTAGTATCGAGTGTTGCATCTGTTGCGGAGTTAGCGAATTGTTTCAGACTTTTCAGTTAAGACA
>JAFLJQ010000197.1 GCA_022712915.1 Gammaproteobacteria bacterium
GAAATTATAGATTACATTATTGGTTACTACAGCCAGGTTAGGCCGCATCGTCATAATGCGGGTTTGGCGCCGAATACGGCTGAAGATAAATATTGGCTTGAATACAATTCCGTGGCCAAAAAAACTTGACCACTACACAGGCGGCCTTCAAAAGTTTGATGTGCTGCATCAAGCCTAAAGACCGCACTCTCTGAAGACAACATCACCTTAACTATTTGCCGTGTTATCTTGTATTTGACATTAGCACCATTTTCCTTGTCAAAAGTGTTACCTCCTTTTATTTCAATAGAATTTTCCAAATGTACAAACACCCATTAAATATTTCTAGCATGTCAACACCCGACGTTCAAACTGAATAGAAGATAGGGGAGGAGCAATTTTGAAAGCCTTTATATCGGGCACATCCTAAATGTTTCCCTGCTGAACTACACGATCAACTAAGGTAACGTCTTTCTGACATGTTCAATATTGGCAACAATTCTGACGACGAGTTACTTTATCTAACATACTGCATGACCCACTCACCTCTAAATTGTTGATTGACTTTCCTTTGATACAGGCTAGCTATTCAAGATTAAAATCCGGACACATACATCAAGCTTTTTTTAATAAACTAATGCTGTCCCTTGTATCCTGCAATTTATATTTTTAAGTAGGTTAATGCTTAGAGGGAAAACAGTGCCAAGTTAATTAATTTATGGCTTGGAAATATTATAAATACGCTGACCATTAAACATAGTCCGACATTCACTAATCGATGATTTAACCAGAGCACGCTTGAGAGTTCTATCCGCCTCAAGCCATTCTTTCCGCACATCATCAGCAACCCCAGCCTCTTTAATCGCCTGAGACAAAATATCACTACGAGCATCAAACAATTCATCCGTAATTAATATATTCTGATGGGCCATTTTAGGTGTCTTGCCAGCATAAATTTTTGGCCCGCCCATTAAACCTGCCATAAAATTGGTTTGCTGGGTCTCAAAAATGTCTTGTGGATGCTCAACAAAGAACTGTTTTAACCATGGGTGGACAAACAACTTATCGTAAAAAATCTTGTGAACCTTGCTCATGATGTCAAAACCACCCAGCCGGTCAAATAAAGTAGGATCAATCGCCATAATTTACAATACCCTTATTGCCATTACTAATAAAAAGATTATTGGGGAATATCAGCACTTCATATATCGACTAATTTTGAACAGGCATTAATTTAGCCTCATGAGAATTGACTAATGGGTGCTTCTATAAGTAGTGATTTTTTCGTGAGAGCAAGGAAGCACCGCATGCATGGCTGCATGGCTGCATGGCTGCATGGCAAAGATTGCTCCATACAATCCTTTTGCATTTCCTCCATCCATGGCGGTCAGTACAGGAGGTTGAAATGAGCATGAGATATGAGAGTTGTTTATAAAACACACTTTACCGCAAAGAGGCGTAAAGAAAAACAAATTCGGTAACTCATAAAAATGAGCTTGAATACATCAGATAACCTCTAATTTTCCTCTAATGTAAAACAAAATAATGTTGCGATCCTTTGTGCCCTTTGCGGTTAAGATCTTTAAAATGGATTAAATACTTATCGGGACAGCAGTGATATGACATACATGAGGACAAGATGCCGTCCGGGTGTTCGAACACGGCGCTGACGCCACTATCGCGGACTTGTGCCCCTTTTGGGTGAAAAGCGCATTTATAAAGCGCCCATAAGATAAGTCGCCGTTAAAAATACTTTACCGCAAAGATACACTGGGATGCAGAGAAAAAACAAATTTGACGTTTCATTAGCAATGAGTCTATGTACCTCAGCTAGACATTTATTTCCCTCAAATACATAAATAAAACAACCCTTAATATCACTCATTTTTATGAGGTTTATATTTTCAATATGAATTTACTAGTTATGTGGGTCAGCACCAAACTAAATAATCAAGTTATAGTTTAGATCACCTTCAACTACGGGAAACCGGAGCTAGCACTATAATTTCATCACCACCCGATTCAATATTTGACAAGGGTTCATAGGCAATAACCTGATTATCAATAACAGGGAGCTCAACGGTAATCATTCCATCATACACCAAGATATTCTTAGCTTGAACTTCACTATAGCGATCTTCACTATTCATTATCTCATCATGTTTTGCCATCTGCGCATCGACCTCATCAAGTATAAGTATATTAAACATTCTCAGCCAGCCCTGAAATTATAGCGGCATAATAAAACAACCCATAAAATCAGGCTTGTCATCAAGTTCACGCTGAGCCACCCATTTCTTTATCTGGCAAATATAGTGTCTGGCACGACCAAAATCTGTGCTTTGAGTCTTAATTTATAATCCTTAATATATCTGGCAGACTATTGTGCTTATAGCGTCGGGCCAGAGCATCCAGGCCGCCGGAGTTACGGCTATAAATACTTGCGTAGTAATCCACCAGCTTGAGATGCCCACCCCTTACGGCCTTTAACATGGGCATACAACCATATTCTGAATCGTATTGTAAATCTGAGAATAACGACTGACAGCCTTTGCATCAGATGTTAAATATGGCAAAAACAGGAGACAAAAAAAGAAAACAAACAGTTCGACACAGGATCGATAAATCCACCAATAACATACGTATTATGCTTTTAGATAGCAGACTATGAATTATAGTCCGGGTAAATTCTATCTCCAATGTAAAACAGCAGATTTATTATAATTGAAACTATTGTTTGCGAGTAAAAACCCCGTTATGGCCTTTTGAGAGTTGCGTACTAAATTGCACTGCTGTCCCGTTAATAATCTAAAGAATCATGTATCTACCAGGTGCTTAACAGCTTGAGGAGATTAAAATGGGCAGGAGATATAAAAATTGTTTATAAAACAAACTTTACGCAAAAAAGTCGGTAATTCATGAAAAATGAGCCCGAAGTCTTCAGATAACCTCTAGTTTTCTTTTAATATAAAACAAAATAACCTTGCGATCTTCTGTGCCCCTTGCCGTTTAGATCTTTAAAATGGATTAAATACTTAACGGGACAAAAGTGACTAAATTAATAGCCTTCTACACTAAAATACTTGATGTCTAGCGGATCAGTCAATTTATCCTGAATAATATAACAGCTCAACATGCCTTGGACCTTCTTCGCATAAATGCCAACCATTTTGTAGTCACCATTTTTGTATTTCTTGAAGACAGGCGCAGTAATCTCAGCATTTAATTCCTTCAACTTGACCGATTTAAAATATTCACTCGAGGCGAGATTGATCAACACTTCAGATTTTATCTTCATAAGCTGTTTATTCAGCCCTTCAATAATAGTCAAACCTCAGAACTCATACAAATTTTTGCCACGATCATTTTCCAATCTGGCGCTCATATCCAGGCGATAAGCTTGCATCAGATCCAGGGGGCTGTAACAAACCAGACCAACCTGACAGAATACGCAGATGTGCTTGTGCAAACTTGAAATCCAGACTATCAAATGATTCGGCACTCAGTCCAGTATAGACATCGCCCTTAAAGGCAAGCACCGCCTACTTGGCATTTTTTCCATAAAAGGTTTTTCCCAGGCCCCATAACGATCAAAATTCATACTGACTTTCATCAATTCGGCAATATCAAATAATGAAAATCGATGCAGGCAATTGATCAGCTATTGGGAATCATCCAGATAATCCGGCTGGGTTGCGATACTAGTTTTGGTGGATGATTTAAAATCCAGGGTCTTGGCAGGAGAAATAATGATCAACACGGCCTAATTCTTACTCACAAAAAAACAATTCTAACAAATCAGGCCTGAACCTCAATCATCTCACCCTGAAATTCCACTACAGATCCTGCGCGAATCTTACAACGCTTACGCCTCTCGACAACCCCTTCGACTTTTACCCGACCGTCGGCAATCAACATCTTGGCGATGCCACCACTGTCACACAACCCTGTCACTTTTAGTAAATTATTTAACTCAATAAATTCTTTTCCTTCAAGCTTAAAATAATTCATCAAATTAATTCCCAGATGTTATCACTGCTGTCCCATTAAGTATTTAATCCATTTTACAGATCTAAACCGCAAAGGGCGCAAAGGATCGCAACGTTATTCTGTTTAATATTAGAGGAAAATTAGAGCTTATCCGAAGACTTCAAGCTCATTTTTTATACATTACCGAATTTATTTTTTCTTTGCGCCTCTTTGCGACCTTGGCGGTAAAATGTATTTTATAAACAATTTTCATGTCTCATGCTCATTTCAACCTCCTCAAGCCGTTAAATACTTGCTAGATACATGATTTTTTAGATTGTTAACGGGACAGCAGTGAGATGTTATTCATAATTTATGATTGAAAGCCATGACCCATTCGCGAGATAATTACAGCCTATCACTTTCTGTTACGGATTGATGTATCCACAATTAATAAGGAACCCATGATGGCAACCAAAAAACCCAAACCCCTTACCGACAAATCACGCATCATCATTGGTGGAATCGGTGGCATTGCCCCGCTGATCATCAGCCTGCTGGTTGTCGACTTAACCAGTTTACTGCATGATCTGGCTCTAATGGACGCCATAGGTCTGACCGTACGTTGCCTGGTACTTACTTTTGTTGGTGCAATGGTCGGCTATTTACACAACACCGAACAAGAACCCTTCAAAGTCTTTCAATTGGGTATTGCTGCACCCGCACTACTGGCAACAGCAATCAATGGCTACAGTGTCATCGGCCCACCTGCATCATTGGAAGAAATGAAAACAGCCTCTTACCAATCTGAACCCACCAAGCAATTCACTTTATCATTAATTACCACCGCCCATGCTGAAGAGCCCCAACTCAGGGGAAAATACATTAACAAGAAAGCATTCAAGGAACCAAAGATAACAAATGTAGAGCGATTCATGAGAGGTTTAATTGGCAAACGCATATCCGCCAAGGGTGATGACTGGTTTGTCATCACCGGATCGCACAGAAATCACCAACAGGCAAAAGAACAGATTCTGCAAATCAAATCAAAACGGTATGCCGGCAAAATTTACCAACCCACTAATGACTCTAACTACTACGCTGTTGCAATAGGCGCAAACCTGACATTGGATGAAGCGAAAGAATTAAGAAACCACGCCATTCTCAAAGGACTACCGAAAGATACTTACCTTTGGCGAAAATAGTTAAGGGCACGTCTAAAAATTCAATCAGGCAGATGGTGATAAGCCAAAAACAAACGACAAAATCATCAGGAATGATTTTGGATCTGCAATAGCATGGCTCGCCATAGGGATGTGGCGAGCAAAAAGCAGAGTTTACACGTAGTAAATGAGCATTTTGAGCTTGTTTTTAACGCAGCCAACGCTGCTTCAGTGGATTTTTAGATGTCCCCTTAACTTAATGCCTCACTGGCCACCTTCAATACCTTACGCCAACGTCGATCACCCAGGTAAGCCCAACTGGCAGGATCTTCCAGAATGTTTTTTTCAAAGAAACTGACATAGTGCTGTACCGCCTCTTCAACACTATCGGTAATCAACGGTTCACCAAACACCGCATGAATCTCTTTACCTCTCATCTGAAAATATACCGGCAACATTGGCACCTTACGTTTCACCGCCACCTTGGCGGCCCAGGGTGAAAAACCCATCGGTTGATTAAAAATAGTCGCCACCACACCTCGAGCTGAATGATCAAAGTTGTCCAGCGTCGTCGCAATGACATACTTTTGCTTCAATGCCGAAAACATTGCGCGCGACAACTCCACAGGGCTGCCGCCCCGTACCATTAGGATCTTAACGTCCATGGCCCGGAAAAACTCCAGAGCCACTCGGGTTCTGGCAATAGTAGAGGGATTTCTGGCAACCAACAAAGTCGGCCAGGTCATATTGAGCTTCAAGCCAGAAAATGCACTACCAATGTTATGGGGAATATTAAGCAAAAGCCCACCGTGTTCTTGGCGCAATTTTTCGACCCTTTCAGCATCTATAGGGTGAATCACAATACTTTCATGCACCCCTTTGGCCCCCTTGCGATAAAGCCGCATATAAAGGCCAAAGATTGTACTGACATTAGTCAGAAACAGGTTATACAACTGTCGGGGATCATGCGTAACGCCCTGGGCACTGGCCAACTTGCTGATGTATTCACAGGACTGGCGCAAGGAATTCTTTCTAAAAGCATACAACGGCCTTATCAGCCCGAGAAGCACATATATTGGTGTCATCGCCAGAGGGTAAGGCATGTACTTCGCGGCCTTATAGAATAGAGGAATAAACATATCCTTGATGTGAGTGCCGCTAAAACGCTTGCCCCGGCATCCTTCATACTCAATAACCTCAAGCTCTTTCTGATACAGGGCCGGAGAACAAATAACCTCAGTACGGGTTATAACAATTTCATTGTTTTGTGGATCGATATTGGACACTGACGCAAGACTCCTGACAACGGGAACTAAATATTTGAGCAAGCCCCTATTATCGAAAAGCATTACACCAAAAGCAAATCTGCACCCACATTAATTTCGAGTACATATCAACGGCAATATGTGATTATTGTATTAACTTGTGGTTTTTTCGTGAAATCAAGAAAGCACACACAGTGCGAACACAGCTATCACGGACTTGTGCACTTACGAATGAAATATGCATTTATAATAAAAGACCCCTTATAGATATTATCACCATTGTTAGACATCAAAAAACGATTAAAGCTAGTTCAGAAATTTATGCACGCAGAGCAATCAGCAGAGCCTTTTCCAAACTAGGCAAGTTCAAATGATTTCTGCTCCCAACCATTTACGCCCATATTTTTGGATTATATCTTTATCTAATTAACCGATTCAGTTGTCAGCATCAAATAGGAATATCTTCATAAGCATTCAGACGTCCAAACTTGGAAACCTGACTGATACAACCATATGTTGAGTATATTGATACTCGTTAACATGATATAAACCCACGTTTCACGGACAAGCAACACTTCATGCCCCAACTGGTTCATACCGACATTCACCATTTCAGCACCACTTCGTATATGCATTATATCAACAGTTTACGGTGCATTTACCCATTACTTTGATGAAAAATCTGGCTCTCAAGATGTCAAAGATTGCAAACCTTCTGACGCCCTAAATCAGAACTGGACAGAATAATAGACGCTTTGATTAAATATCAACCCAGCAGCCATTGCTACATGCCGTCGATATCCCTGCCTCGATATCCTAGATGACGACCTGAAATAGCTAATTCACATGGTTTCAGCCGGACAATAATTAAAGATTAATTCGAGCAAATAAACGATACAATAAGATGCGTGGTTAGTGGAAAAAATGCTAGCATCGACCTTCGCGGACGAAAGTGGATTTTGTCTTATCGAAAAGGCACCACCATAAAAATAATATCTGACGAGAATAAGCTCATATTTGCCATAATTACACTGTTAATATGGCTGTAGGATCGCCGATCCATTTATACAATTAATGGACCCATAAAATATATTGACAGATGCCGATTATTATACAATTATGTCGACATTATATTATTTATAAGTGTGTTTCATTGAGTAGCTGACCCAATAAATCACCATATCCGTAAACACAATATAAATAGAGAGGCATCTTTATGAAGATGGTAGGTAGTTTAATAATCGCATTGTTGCTATACGTCCCCAGCCATTATTCAAGTGCAGAATATGGTGATATTGTAATCAATAATTACTCAAGTAAAGCAGGTATCAACCCAGTTATATTTCCCCACTGGTTTCATCGTATTCGTTACACCTGTAAGGTATGCCATCATGATCTTGGCATGCATTTTAAAGCTGGTGAAAATAAAATAAAAATGCTTGACATTCTGAATGGACGGTTTTGTGGAAGCTGCCATAATGGTGATGTTGCCTGGGGTATTGATAAATGCGATCTATGCCACTCGGCTGATAAAAAGGCCAAGACCAGTGGCAGCGTTGGTACCCAAGAAAAACTCCAGAATATGAAAAAGAGCCAGAAAACCCAATAAGTGGAAAGTGAGGTTAACATGAAAAAATACATGATACGAAATACACTATTCATTTGTAGTGTCATGATAACCAGTTATGCCTGTACCTCAACACCAAGCACAATGACGACAGACATAAAAAAGAGTAACGAAACAAAACAAACTGAAAAGAAAACTAAAAAACAAACGAAAAAGAAAACTGGCACAACAATCACCAAGAATAAAAACTTGCGTCCAAACAGATTTAATCGAATATTGGAAAAAAGAAACGCTGCAACGAATAACAGGCAGTATGACCCTGATAACCCGTCATTAGCATACTTACAAGATCCCGCCGAAGCTTTTCGCGATCTGCCCAAGGCAAGGACAGGAAATAAAGTCGATTGGGTAAAAGCCATTGATACAGGTAAAATAAAACCGCGACATGATGTACTCGACCCAAGTGTTGAGCCCATGGTGATGGATCTGAATATTGTCATGCAGGTAAAAGGCTCAATGCCTGATGTTGTATTTCCGCATAAAGACCACACCCGTTGGCTGGACTGCTCAAACTGTCATCCAGCCATCTTCATACCGCAAAGTGGTGCCAACAAAATGTCTATGGCGGAGAACCTGTTAGGCAAAAAATGTGGTGTATGTCATGGCAAGGTTGCCTTTCCACTATCAGCATGTACCAGGTGTCACTCAAACAAAAAAGTTAAAGTTAAAGCAACAAAAGGCGGCCCTAGATTATGAATAATTATCTAACAATGTTTCAAAGTAACATGCGCTCATATGCCATCAAACTACCTTTGACCATATTACTTTTGATGCATATCAGTACATCCTTCGCAGATGAAAACACAAAACATCAATTAAAGCTAAACACCATATCCAAGCTGCTTAACTCATCATCGGTTAGTAAATACATACTAAATAGCGGCAACGATGTTGCAATCCAGTACTATAATTTAGCCAAGACCGCAAAAAAATCTGCCGTTTTTGAATTCAAGAAGGGCAACATTAACAAATCCAATATACTAATTAAAAAAGCAACAGATGCATTATCTGATGCCACCTTGTTTGCCAACATGAACAAGAAAAACGTCCACATAGATGCAGAGCGTCTTCTTTATGAGGAAACAAAAGAAAGTGTTGAGGCACTATTGCTGGCCGTTCACAGAGTTGCTAAAGAGAAAGGAACAGAAAAACAAAATAAACCGCTGATTGACAAAATAGACAAACTAAATGATCAAGCCCATGATCATGCCTCTGAACATTCATACAACAAGGCTTTGCAAAAACTAGAACAAACATTGGCACTAATACGAGGTAATATCATCGAATTAAAAATGGGTGACACTTTGGTTAGAACACTTTCATTTGCCAATCCACAGGAAGAATATGCATATGAAATTGATAGAAATGATGCTCACTTCATGCTATTAAAAATGTTTTTAGCAGAAAAGACTAATAACACTAAAAATAAAGATATTTATTCAAAGAGAAAACAATCAGCACAACAGCTCCGCAAGAAAGCTGAAGCATATGCAAATAAGAACGACCACAAGAAAGCTATATCAACATTAGAAAAATCCACTCTAATTCTTATAAAGGCTATCAGACTAGCAGGTGCAAAAATACCCAGCTAAATATCTCTTGAAGGATAGACAATGACCAAAATCGCATATTATCTACTTGCTCTCTTTTTTGCAGGGACGTCTATTACTCAATCATTTGCAAACGATGCAGTAGTTGAATTGTGTTTTGAATGTCATACCACTGATAACAACAACCCTGATCCCATAATCCCCAAACTTATCGGGCAGGATAAAGCTTACATGTTAAAAGAGATGAACTCTTTCAAAACAGGCAAGCGTGCAGATACCACAATGATCGACATAGCGCTCAGCCTGACGGATGATAAACTGTTAGTAGAGATAATAGATTTTTTTTCATCACAACCCGTAATGGTCGGAACCCCAAGCAATGACCCATTGGTCAAGATAGGAAAAGAATTATACTTTGATAGGCACTGTGATTTCTGCCACGGTAAACACGGCAAACTTGGGACCACATTTATATCAGGAGCTCCCATAATTGGAGGACAGAATAGTGACTACTTATTCAAAGCGTTGTTGGAATTAAGGGAAGGAAAACGGCCCACAGACCCATTTGGCTTAATGCAAAGAAGTTTATTACAATTATCGTCTGATCAAATTGAAGCGATCACACGATATCTTGCCACCCAATAAAACGTCAGTAGACATAGGCATTTATATATCCAGACTGCTAAGAGAATAAAACCACCCTACAATCAAACCCCATAGAACATATTTATCTAAATTTAGCTTGATATCTCACTTTATTTTTTATCTATTTAAAAATTCAACAAAAGAATGCATTCATCCAAATAGCAGCAAGCAACAACAGAAATTTATTATAAACAAGGTTTCAGTCTACATTTAAGTTAAACGGTGACACGATAAACACAGGTACAAGTGCCATAAACAGCCTTGGCATTGAACCCATTGCTACTTTACCCATATTTTAGTATGCCTGAAATATAAAACAGATATTTTGGTATATGAAGACAAGTCCTAATAGAACTGAATAACTGGGTTGTTGAGAGAGAACATCGTCACCTCGGATTGGCTGGTACATACTACGGGACTGGTTTTATGAGGATGCCTAAATGTGACTTACCAGGTTCTAATAAAAAAAAATTTCGGTGACCTACCCCTCAATTTTCTCACCCTTGAGTTAATCGCATCCATCCAAACAACCAGATATGTGGCTCTTTAACGACAGTTCTCACCACTATTTCAGCCCGGCTAAAAGTGTTATGAGGTGGTAGTGAAAGTGCTTATTGAAACATAGGTTCCATCATGAAGGCTCACCCGCTCAGCATCACTCAGTTCATGAAGGACATCAAGACAGGGTAAGGTATCCGGTAACTGTTTACGTTCCATTTTTTTGCACGTACGGAGGGGGGGATGCTGAAAAGGGCCGCAGCATCATTTGCACAGATATCTTCCCGCTCACTATCGCCCTTGGCCTCATCAAACAAACGTAACTGATCTGGTGTGATCTTTTCACCGCTGGCGACATCTTCACCCAACAAGGTGGTCGACGTTCTCAAAGCTTCGGCGCTCTATACCGAGCCTGTATGTTCACATGTCAACGCTTAGCGCTGTCTCTTACGATAACAGCTCATAACTCAGGGACACAGCGAGTGGCTTACTCTTTCTATATATAAGACTTTCACCTGTATGATTAGCTACCGATTTAGCTCGGTGAAGAGGGCATTTTGATACATTTATCTTTCAATATCTACTTAGGCATCATTGCACCAGATAGACTAATGGCCCTTAAAATGATTCGTGTAGATTCTTCCAATGTTGAAATTGCTTTTTTGTGATCATTGTTTTTTGCATATACTTCTGCTTTTTCACGAAGCTGCATGGCTGATATTTTATTATTAAGATACATTTTTTCAGTCCCTTTGTTCTTAGGACGCTCAGAAAGAAACATTTTCAACAACAAAAAGTGAGTATCATTCCTGTCAAGTTCATGAATATATTCTTCCTGTGGATTGGCAAATGAAAGCGTTCTAACCAATGTATCACCCATCTTTAATTCGCTAATATTACTTCGTATTAGCGCTAATGTTTGCTCTAATTTCTGCAAAGCCTTGTCATACAGTTGTTCAGAGGCAAGATGATGTGCCTGACTATTTAATTTATTTATTTCATGAATTACTTGTTGGTATTGTTCATGTTTGTCTTTCTCATCAGCGACTCTCTGAACAGCTAACAAAAGCACATCAACACTTTCTTTTGTCTCATCATAGAGGCGATGATCAGCATCTTTATTTAGATACTTTTTGTTCTTGTTAGCAAACACCGTGGCCTCTGACAATGCATCTGTTGATTCTTTAATAAAAAAATTGGATTTATCGAGATTTCCCCTGTCGTATTCAGTGACAGCGGATTTATATGCCGTTTTGGCTAAAACGTAATAGCGAATCGCCGCATCATTACCACTATTTAATATATGCTTACTAACGGATGATGCGTTTAACAGGTGGCTAATAGTTTCTAGTTTTGATTTATGTTTTGCGTGGTCATCAGCAATAGAAATGCTAATGTGTATAGAAAGTAATGTGGCTAAAACCAGTTTGATAACATATGCGTACATAATGATAGTCTCCTTACCTACTTGTTGTAATAAATTTCTGGATCACGATTTAGTGAATTTTTTATTTTTTGTTTTTAAAAATAATGTTTTTGTTCGAATGACAGTATGGCACATGCTGAATAAGAGACGAGGCCAGGTCAGCATAATAAAGGGAAGTATGATTAAGAACAGTTCTAACTACTGGTTTAAAAGGCCCATTTTTAAGCCGGAAATAAGGCTCTAAATATAATAGGTACAACCATGAAAAAATATGAAGCCAAATACTGCCATCACGGCAATAAGGGATTTGAGTGTCAGGCTGGCTCGATTTTGTTATGTCACTGCCCAATGGTGATATGTAAGTATGGAGCAATTAAAATATGTTGGCTCACATTACCACAACGGCCTCTGTACCACCTGACCTGCTCATGGCACGGCATGAGTTTAATAAGCTCTCGCATAAGAAAAAAATTAAACCGCTGACTACCCGTTAACCGTTGAATGAATAGCAACGTGTTTGAACGGGCAGGGTTTAAACCTACCTAACTAGTTGTTATTAGGATAAGATAACACTCTTTGTTCGGCCTGTGTTATGGTGTTATATCTCTAAAAGTAAGGTGTTTAAGAATACGGTATGACAAATATAGGGACCTGAAGATCATAACCCCAAAATATACAATTAAAACTAATGTGTGAGAGGCCTTCAAATCTTGCATTATTAAGATATTTTAATGGTATTTAGGATATTAATATGAAATTTAAATACGCTTTTAATTTAATTGTTTTCAGTCTATTTTCAGTTACAACAACGGCCCATAGTGAAGCTGCCGACAGCTTAATGCAAAAGGCTCTTAGTTTTTTTGAGCCATTGCCAGCGCAGATGCCGGGCGCAGAAAATGATACGGATGATAAAATACAGTTAGGCAAAAAACTTTTTTTTGATCCGCGTTTGTCCATTAATGACACACAATCCTGTTCCAGCTGCCATCGTCTGGACGGTGCTTTTGCCGGCACGGATAATTTACCGACCTCACCCGGTGCCAGGGGACAGTTGGGCACACGTAATAGTCCTACAGTTTTAAATACGGGTTTTCAATCCAGTCAATTCTGGGATGGTCGTGCAGAAGATCTTGTCGAGCAGGCCAAAGAGACAATACTAAACCCTATTCAAATGGGTATGCCGAATGAACAGGCCGTGGTGGATAAACTTGGTACAATTATTGAATACCAAACAGCTTTTAAAAAAGCTTTCCCTAAGGCCAGTCCAGCACTGACTTATCAGAATATTGCCGAGGCAATTGCAGCATTTGAACGTACATTAATAACACCAAGCCGCTTTGATGATTATTTAAGGGGTAATGACAGTGCACTTACAAAGAATGAAAAACGGGGACTAACAACATTCATCTACATTAATTGTGTATCCTGTCATGATGGGAATATGTTAGGTGGTGTCACCTTTGAAAAACAGGGGCAGGAACGGCCTTATGTTAACCAATCAGATCAAGGGTTGTATGAGATCACTAAAAATAATTCTGACCGTATGGTATTTAAAGTTTCAGCATTGCGAAATGTGGCATTAACAGCGCCATACTTCCATGATGGTCGGGTGGTGACCTTAGAAGAAGCTACGCACTTAATGGCTAAGTTACAGCTTGATGAAGAAATGACACAACAACAAATTAAAGATGTAGTTAGTTTTATGAAAGCTTTATCAGGGAAAAAATATAAATAGTATTTCAAGCATCTAAAAATAACGCCGTACATTCTCACAAGTAATGAGTTGCACACCCCGCCTGTTATCTGACAGAAATATCTTGTTCTCAGTGCCTTCGATTAAATCAAGGGTATAATTTATTGCTCAACTTCGCCAGTTGAAAAATCTCATCTCTTCATTTTTCATTTTTCATTTTTCATTTTAGTATATGACTACAAAAGTTAATATGCCCTTCCACTCCCGTGACCATCTAGGGTCACGGAAATATCAGGGCGGACTACATTATTATTGAAATAGTATCTGTCTCCACTCAGACAATATTTCTGGGGGCAAATGACATGCTGCGGAACTGCTTCTTATAAGGGCTATCACCCATTCGACGAATCTTCGCAACACCCATCTTGAAACGGTAATTACCCGTAACATTATCCACCACACGCGCTGACAATGAGTTACTTGGTTGCTTTAGATCGATCATGTTGGCATACAGAACCCCCTTTTTCACCGCAGGCGTCACCATCGCAATGGCTGTCACCGCAGCCTTGGACAGTTCAATGTGTCCCCTCTTCATCAGTTCAGAAAACTGAAAGTGATCTTTATGAACCGCAAGAATCGTGTCCTTAAAAGCAGCAACCCGATCTGAGTACATCATCACTCGATCACCAGACTCAATACCCCGTTTCTTGGCATCATATGGATGTATTTCTACCCAGTTTTCAGGCCAGCGTTGCGTAACGTAAGGGCGTCTTTCCACATCATCGAAACCTGACTGCCAGATTTCATTAATACGGCCCGTGCTGAACCACAGTTCATCCTTCTTCGGTGATAACCATTCCCAAAAGTCCGAGAACAATTCCCATGGATGTTTCTGTAAATTAACTTTACCCGTCTGCGTATTGAAATGCGTCATCTTCTTGCCGATAACCGTTGCAGCCTGGGCACCATCTGGGCCGATCATTTCAGCCACTTGTGCCTCCGTCAACGTCGTATCATGCAGACGCTTGGTACCCTTCAGTTCCCCCTTATCATTGATGAAGGTAGGACCCTGGATACCATCCGTACCAAACATGCGTAACTGCTCATGCAAGGTACGTCCATTGCGATGGGCATAGACCTTAATCATATGGAAGGCCTTTCGTCCACCACGACTGAAGCGTGATGACTCTTCAGCAACATCATTGGAGTTCTTCCAATCAAAGCCATCAAACCCCATACGTTTCGCTAGTTGAGCAATGATCCACCAGTCAGGCTTGGCTTCTCCAGGTGCATCATAAAATTGCTGATACAACCTTAAACGACGTTCACCATTGGCACGCATAAAGTCTTCCTCACCCCAGGTTGCCGCCGGAAATACAATATCCGCAAAGCGAGAAGTGATCGGATCACGTGAATAAATTTCCTGATTAATAACCACCATGCCACCCGAGTCGGCACGTTTTTTCAAGGTATCTATAATTTCCTGTTTGTCGTGACTGCGTACCTGATGTGGATTGGTGACGACCAGCTCATAGAACTTCTTGTGAAGCCCCTGCGAACCACACATAGCCTGGATCCAGGTAGTGCCTATCACATGTGCCAAACGGGTATGGCCTGAGACCAGATAACGATCTGTATCCAGTGACCGACGCCGCCGACCTTCTACTTTTTCCGGTGACTTGTTACGTGGGTACTTACCACCCGACTGACCACCCCGTTGGTGACCCCCAAAGCGACCCACCACCTGGCCAGGACGACCACCGGCACCACAGATTGTCGCCAGCGCAGAGATGGCATTGGTCGTACCGGTGTTATTACTCCAGTAACCGCCTTTTTCGATACCAAATGAGGCTTTGACGGGACGACCATTCGCACGAGGCTTGGCCATCATTTCGGCTGCCTTGTAGATCTTCTTCACATCAATGCCCGCCACCTTGGCAGCATACTTTGGCTCATATTCCTTTTGTGCAAAAAGCCATTTTTTGTAGTCTTCAAAGCCCTTGGTCTGGAATTTTCCCCAGGTCGTACGCCATTGCCATGGCGTATTACGTGTCCCCTGTCCAAAACCGGAGTTGGATTCCCATTTGTTGTTAACCCATTTGTCGATCCACTCCTTGTCTTGCCAGCCCTTCTCAAGAATGACACGGGTTATCGCGCCTAAGACAAGGGTATCTGTACCAGGGTTCACATCCAGATGTAAGCCGCCATTTTTCTTGATATAGGCAATGCCCGCTGTTTCACGAGGATTCAGGGCGACGACCTTCATACCACGATGAATACCCGGCATGATGTACTGGGTAAAGATAATGGTTTTGGTTTCATAGGGATCCGTACCCACAATCATCAGTGCATCAGCGGCACCCCAGTCCTCATAACTTGGACCAAAATTATCAAAACCGGCATCGCGAAAACCCGGTGTTGAGGTCACATTGGACGGAGTATCATGAAAAGTGAAACTGGCCGTGTTCACATGACGCAAAGCAAACTTGGTAATGGCATAGGTATTCTCAATAAACTGATATGAATAAGTCTTAACCGAGTAGGCATTGGCACCATGCTCCTTAATAACATGCTTAGACACTGCAGCCGCGATATCCAATGCAAAGTCCCAGGTCACAGGTTGCAACATGCCATGAATACGCACCATCGGCCTCGTTAAACGATCACGGGTCGGCGTCTTAGGGTTATAACATTTCTGCGCAATCAATCCCCCACGCATACTGGAATCACCATTGGTATTAACAACCGTGGTCTCCTTGTCAGGCACAATGACAATATTATGCGGACGCTCTTTATGCATTACGACGTTATGTTGCGCGGGCGCAACCCACGCCTGTAATGCATGAGTAGGAAAATCCACACCAAGTGCATTTTCTGCCGCGGTTAAGCCACCATCACCCGAACCAACGGGCCAACGATAAACCCTGTAACCACAAGCAACAATACAATAATCACACGCAGTGGTTAATTGATCGGCATGTTTGGGTGGTAGTGGAACACTATCTTCAGGCACATAATAATTTGTCGCCATGATTAATCTCCTACGATTCCATCAAGTTTTCACGATGGCCAAATAGTAGCCCCATCATTCCAACCGCATAAATGTTGTCACCTTCCAGTTCAAGTAATACCTGAGGTATGCTCTGGTATGCCTGCCCGGAAACGATAATACCGTGACGACGCAGATCGTATGTCGACAGATGCAATGGGCATTGCCCAAGCACGCGCTGATCTTCCACCGCTTTATAGGTACCTTGCATAGGGCCGCCTTGATGTGTGCAAAGATAACTGAATGCCACCACATCACTCTTTGCACCAATACCACCACCGGATTTAACATTGCCCATTTTAACCACCATGCAAGAGGTGTTGGGTCCATCATTCGGGTAATTAAAATTAACCGGTTGATGATCTTTAAGGTCACTTAACTTGGCAATTAACTTCCTCGGATAACCTAAGACCTTTGCCTTCATGGTTTTGGCTTCACTGGTACCAGGAAACAGAGAAATACTCACCGTACTAACTGCCGCAGCAGATGCCCCGCTATAGAGCAGAAATTGACGACGGGAAACCATGCACTTGCCATGCGCCGCTGCAGACTTATCTTCTTTCTTTACATCATTCATTTTCTAGCCTCCATCAATTCCTTCTTGGTAAATAAGGGTGCGTATTCAGGGAGCTTCGGTTTTGATATCAGGATTTCCTTACCCGAAAAGGCTTCAATGAATGCCACTAGCTCTTCTTTCTCAGTATCTGTAAGGGCCAGAGGCTTAATCAAAGGACTCTTGGTTTGTGGAAAGCCGGTCGTACGACCATCTTCATCCAAACCACCCCGATTGTAAAAATCAACCACCTCTTCCAGAGTAAAGAATGCACCATTATGCATATACGGCATGGTGTACATGGTGTATCTCAGGCTTGGCGTTCGAAATTTCCCCATATCCCACTTGTTCTTACTGCGGAAATAAAAACCCGGATCCGCCTTTAGAGTGCGATAGAGATCTTCCGACGCACCCTTGGCATAGATTTCAAACCGAAAGGTGATCTGCGCGAGGCCATCCTCTTCCCAACGTATTGATGGTGGCACACCGATGTTGTAAAACTTTTCATCCGATGCCATAGCACCGTTATGACAAGTAATGCAGTTAGCCTTTCCTTCAAACAGTTTTTTTCCTCGCACCTGTTTTGCAGACAAGGCCTTTTTTTTACCCTTCAAATAACGATCTATCGGGGTGTCTTTCTGCACCAAAGTACGCTCATAAGCCGCAATGGCACGCCACGCATTACTAATCAATGGCCATTCATCGCCAAACACAGCCTTAAAACGCTTACGATATTCAGGAATCAAGGCAAGACGTGCCTCCATCAAATCATCTTCACCGTTTCCAGCCACACCACCTTTTGCAGCGGAACGTGCCTGGCTTTCAAGGGAGCGTGATGATCCTGCCCAGAATAATTTGCCGTAATAAGCAGAGTTGATAATGGTTTGAGAATTACGCCAGTGAACCGTGCCCGGATAGCCGCGAGAAAGGTCTTCAGGCCAACCCCAACCGGCTTCAGGCTCATGACAGGTAGAACAGGCGACAGAGGCATCCCCGCCCAAGCGTGGATCAAAAAACAACAATTTTCCCAACGCGATCTTTGCCTTGCTTTGTTTATTATCAGAAGGAACGGGCACCTTACCCAAAGCCGCTAAAGGTGGTACCGAAATATTTTCTGCGGCCTGATTTCCAACAACCTGATTAGATCCTATTAGCAGGCTGGCGCTCACCGCCACGGCCAACAGTTTTCGATTATATTTACTTAATACATTCATAGCTGAACTCCTGGAAACTAGTTACGCACTTTGCGCCAGTTTGGGATGGCTTGATATTCTTCAGGATATTTCTCTTTCCAGACATAATCACTACTTGTCAGTGGATCACCCGAAAGAGATTCCAGAAAAACGACCAGATCCCGCTGCTCACCCTTACTTAATTTCAAAGGTTTAATCCGTGGGTCCTTATTTCGATCCTTACCACCACCCTTGCTATAAAAGGCCACCACATCAGCCAGCGTCTTAAGCATACCGTTATGCATGTAAGGTGCGGTGTATTTCAATTCACGCAAAGTTGGCGTCATAAACTTGCCTATATCAGAACCATCTGCAGTATGCGTTTGCACATACGCACCTGGATCACGCTTGAGGTTCATATAGTTTTCAATTCCCATGAACATGCTGTAGGCGATGAAGGCCTGATGGCGTTTAGGATCAAGAAATACATCAAAGTTTTCCGGCACCCCAGTGTTATGTGCCAGCATATCGGTAAACATAGGCCCGTTATGACAAGCAATACATTTACCCTTGCCCTTAAACAGCGCCATACCCCGCTTGGCCTCAGAGGACAGTTTGCCCTTGTCAAAAGGGACATTTTTTGATGTCAATGTTTTGAGGTATTCAGGAATAGCTTTACGCACACTGCCGTTTGAAGCCTCACCATAACCTGCGGCTTTAAACATCTTCACATAAACAGGATCTTGTTTAATGCGTTCCTGCATAATACGCATGTCCATGTTCATGATGTAATCTTCCGTCAACATCTCACGCGTCACATCATTGAGATTGGTGCCAAGACGCCCATCATGCATCCACACTTTTTTATGTGCAGTATTTATCAATGTAGGTGAGTTTCTAAAATGCTCATTACCCGGATATCCAGGCGATAATGCATCAGGATGCGAATATCCATTGGCAGGTTCATGACAATCAGCACATGCGATCGCCGCATCTCCCGATAGACGTTTATCAAAAAACAAACGTTTACCCAACTCAGCTTTGGCTTTATCAATTTTTAATGTTGATAAAGACCCAATGGCCGGTGCTGCCACTATATTGCTACTAAACACAATCCCCATCCCCACAACAGAGGCGATGAGGATGCATCGTTTCATTACTGTTTTTCCCATTACGGATACCTCCCGGTTAATCACAATAACCCGTCTTATAGTGTCCGAGTACAGACCATATAAGCTTGTAAAAACCAAATTATATTTTTACGGACTTAACCTTCTGCATAGAACAGGCCAGAAAGAACGATACCAAACAAATGGTCTATTTTACATAGGGTTAAACAATAAATAAGAAATAATGACCACAAAAAAATCTATATTATTGAACGAATTGTTCTACTTATTTAAGGTGGTTTGAATGATATATTTATGAGTGTTTTAGTCAGCTTTAAGCAGTCATCCACTGTTACCCCACTTGAATAAATGACGATTTCATTCGATATTAATTTTCTTGCCTCTAAAGATAACTCAGCAAGTTTTTATAGGTAAATGAGTTGCACATGCTGCCAGTAATCGGGCCGGGATTTCAGCCTCCCAACGCCGTCGGTTGAATCGATAACAAAACTCATTGATGTATTCCTGTCAATATTTTCCT
>JAFLJQ010000019.1 GCA_022712915.1 Gammaproteobacteria bacterium
CGGTTTGCAGGGTTTTGCTCGAAAACCCATTGCGACTGTTATCGTTGTGGGTCTTTTCGTGTTTGGTGTAACCCAAATGGTCGTCAAGCTCAGCATTTAATGCGGCTTCAACCGTTATTTTGGTGAGCATCTGCCTGAATTTGTTTAAATCCGCTTCAGTCTTGATGGTTTTTGCCGCTTCTTGTGCGATGGCTTGGAGTTCTTCTTTTTTCATTGGTATCTATCCTTTCCCTTCGAGGGGTTAATGATAGACAATTACACAGAAAAAATTACAGTCTCGTAATATTCATTGCTCCCTACACACCAGGATCAAACTATCTTAGTTTTTTTAACATCATGGCAAATAGAAGTGTTGTTTGCCTTTTCCATCAAGAATACGTACACCAATATCCGCTAATTTTGGCATATCAAGCCACACGCAAGGATACGTTATAACAGCAGCATATAAACCATCCACATCAGGTTGTTTCCAGCGTAAATACAAAACCAGATCCTTTCCCTCTCGCCCCAGTTTCTCATCCTGTAAGACAAGCTGATAACCCGCACTTGGCCTTTGTCCCATACTCACCAGTAATAAACGACGTTGCTTAAAATCAAATGATGGTAAATTGATGGTCTGACCGATAACACGTTTAGGAACACTATTAATCAATTGTTGTAGTGCCTCACTATCAGACACCCAGTGAGCTGATGCAGTGCTCTCTTCCAAAGGACACTGCAAACCTCTAAATAATTTTACGAGCAATATATCATGGACATTCGATCCCGTTTTTGCCTGGCACGAGGCCAGAACAAAAAAAGATAAAAAAATCAATATATATTTCATTGGCAACTAATTCCTTGACCGAGCATTCACCAGCTTATCCGTAGTCACTGGTCTTGGATACGGCGGCGATAAAATCGATGTACTACGTAACTGGGCCACAATATTGGTTACATATCCTGTTATAAAGTCCAGCCCGGACATATCCTGTTGTACATCCAGTTCTATTGGTTGTGTTAATGTTAGATAGACACCACAAGATTCACCGCTATCACAAATAAAACCATCATTATTATTATTTGAACCAGAGATAATATAATATTTACCCGGCAATACCCCGGTAAAGTTATAAAGATACTGGCCATTAACAGCATCAACTGCCACGTGATATTTTAGCTCTTCAGTCAACGCATCGATTAACAAAATATATTGTCTCCCGGCATCAGCGCTTACCGCCAAGCTATCGACTTCCATAATAATGGGTATCACAAGAGTACTGGTATTTGCCGTTACAGTAATATTTGCCGTGTAGGTGCCATCCGCTAGCCCAGAACGATCAATTATTACATCATAGAGACCTAGTCCATCCTCACCGACTAACGTAACCATTACCTGAAGCCATGCCGCATCGTCAATGATACCACTGACTGTCAGTATGCCTGAACCGCCGTTGCTTAATTCCAGCACTCTATTAGTGATGAAGGATCCTATACTGATAGATGCTGGCGAGGCCACGAGTACAGGGTCAGCAGGCGCCGTATTTTGCGCAGCAATCACAGCCTTATAGGCATTGAGCAAACCATGACCAAACAAATCATCACGACCTACGGTGCCAATATCATCGGTTAGCTGTCCCGCACCAAGCATGCTATCAAACTGTATCGGGGTTATTGCACTATTAACTGATTTCATCAGCGCAACTACGCCCGCCACATGGGGTGAAGCCATCGAAGTTCCTTGCAGAAAACTGTAGTTCATTTGAATAGAACCACTCGCATCACTTGCATGTGTACTCAGTACGCCATCGGCAAAACCATCACCATTGGCATCAACACTGTCTCCGCCTGGCGCGGCTATATCTACCACACTACCATAGTTAGAATACGGTGCACGCTTCTTGTTACTGTCTACCGCACTTACGGAGACCACCCCATGATAGGATGCAGGATAAAATAGCTGACTATTGTTATCATTACCCGCAGCGGCAACAACGATCACACCTTGAACACGGGCCTGATTGTAAACATCCTGAGCGGCCTGTGAATAACCAGCCCCCCCCAGGCTCAAATTAATCACATCCGCCTTCTGCGCGGGTATCGTGCCCGAATCATTCGGCAGGCCAGCAGCAAATAGTACCGCTTGCTGAATATCGTAATCTGTACCACCCAACTTACCCAACACACGTAATGGCATGATCATGGCATTCCAGGCCACCCCGGCAACACCCACTCCATTAGCACTTGCCGCAGCAATCGTGCCCGCCACATGGGTACCATGGAATGATGAGCCCCCAAAACCCTGATCTCCAACATCATCTGGATTATTATCAATGCCGTCACCATCCAGGGCATTGGCAGGATTGCTGATGAAGTCATAGCCCGACAACAATTGGCCCTGTAAATCAGGATGTGCTAACAACACGCCAGTATCGATTACCGCCACAATGCTACCAGTGCCCGTGGTAAGGTCCCAAGCCTGAGGCAGATTAATCAAGGGATAGTGCCACTGATGGATATAATATGGATCATTTGGAATCGCCACCGCATGGCGAATATAGTTGGGTTCCGCATAGACAATATCGGCACGTTTACGAAGGGCCTTGATCTCAACCAGAGTACGCCACTTCGCCAAACTAACCGATTGGCGTAAAAATTCAGGACGACTATCCCATTGCGATGCCGCCGCGGCACTCTTCTTACCTGAATGAGCAGGAGGGGCAGTGAATCGTGTTAATCTGGCGCGATTAGCTATTGAGATTGCAGGTCTGGACAAGCCCGAATTTAATTTTGATATGATCGGCCGGTCTTTTACAATCGCCTCCCCAATCACAAAATCACTTAATATATCGAGTGATGGCGTTGCGGCTGATTGTACACTTTGACCAATGGACAACACATAATTTGAGGCATTAAACGGGCTGGTACCAGCATCGTAATATGCTTGTACAACAACATAAAAGGTGCCTGACTCGGGAACGAGCAATGATTCAATATTTGTCACGCCTGCAGAACTTGCCTTAACAAAGCCCACATCATCAACTAAAAATAGATCCAAATCACCTGCGTCCGGG
This sequence comes from Gammaproteobacteria bacterium, assembly GCA_022712915.1. Taxonomy (GTDB): domain Bacteria; phylum Pseudomonadota; class Gammaproteobacteria; order UBA6429; family Thiohalophilaceae; genus JAHEDB01. The sequence continues at coordinate 3,054 of JAFLJQ010000019.1, forward strand.
TCGGCAATAGATAGATAGATAATTTGCCCCGCTTGTAACGAAACTTTAAAGTGATCACGAAAATCGCCCACTTGTTGTGAGGGGCCTGAGGGGCCTGCACCAACGGTATTCACATAGCCCCCGATGGTAACCGGATTGCCCACGACCTGTGCCGTCGGTCGAGTGTCATTTGAGGCATAGCTTACTTGCGGGTCATTAACATCGCTGTCTGCCATCGTACCCGAGGCCGCCTTCACCGCACCACTTACCTTCACCGGAAGCACAACCTTAACCGTACGTACCACCTCAACGGCTGCATTGCCTGCGGCATCACTTACGTTATAGGTAACGGTGTAATCACCTAAAGCGAAGGTGTTAACTAGATTAACCGTAACAATATCGGCTGTGATATTACCATCCGCATTGTCTGAAGCCGTAGCACCGGCATCGATGTAATTTTCACCGAACAATACGCTGACAGGACTGGGGCCTACTAGAGAAATAACCGGAGCAACAATATCAGGTATGACACTAACCGTACGCACCATCTGAGCTGCCGCATTGCCTGCGGCATCACTTACGTTATAGGTAACGGTGTAGTCACCTGGAACTGAGGTGTCAACTGGATTAACAGTGACAATATTCGCTGTGATATTGCCATCTACATTGTCTGATGCCGTAGCACCTGCATCAATGTATGTCTTATCTAAAAATACAGTGGTCTGACTGGAACCTACTAGAGAAATAACCGGAGCAGTAACATCCGCTGTGCTACCACCACCGCCCCCACCACAAGCGGCTACAGCCATAAATAAAAGAAGAAGTGATATGAAACGGGTAACTATGTTTGACATTCCTTTATCCCCAAATATGTTGTGTTAGTGGGATAATACCCAAAAACTCAGGTCATGGCTCAGGTTTTTCCAATAATTGGTTACCTATTAACACACATAAAGCCTCATCCATAAATGACCACAACAACATTAACCTTTAAAATCATCCGGTTATACTGTTTTTATCAATAAAGGCATAGCGCTGCAAATACAGGGAGCATCAATAGATAGTGACTTTTTCATGAGAACAAGGAAGCAGCGCGCGGACGACCGTATGCATGCAGGTGGTTGGATGAAGCACGGAGCATAGAGCCAGAATCCTAGAACCGCAGGATTCTGGCACGGCACAGACATGAAAAAGTGCATTTTTGTCGATGTGCCCTACAAGCAAAACAGACTTTGGACACATTCACACCCCAGACTCAGGGGCCCGAAGGTGAATATCAGCCTGCCGCTCAACTCCACACCGGTTTGTGTGCACAACCAGCATCGTCATAACACCCTATTGAGCAAATACTTTAGGCTGTGTAATCACACGACTATTGTGCATGTGTAACGTTGCCATTCGATTGCTTATCGATCAAATAAGACACCGGCCTTTTTCCATCCACACACAAGTGTCATGCCTTAAAGACCCGAATTGACAATCCGAAAATTTGTTTAAACATTTCTTCTCGTATTTGTCATGTTCAGTATTTACGACTCTCGAATAAAATTCAAAATCCACTCGGCGATTACTTTATGATCGATGGCCTGTTGCAGGCTGGCCTTTGCCTGTTGATATTTTTGTTCACCAATTATTTCCCGCCGACCGTCCATTGACTGCCGTGCATATTCAACACTGAATTCCGGGTGGCCCTGAAAGGTCAGAATGTGATTTTCGATCAAATAACTACTGTTAACACAAAAATCATTACCCGCAATACAGTCAGCATTAGGGGGAAGTTTGATGACCTGATCCTGATGACTGACCAGTAATGAAAAAACATTTTGCTCAGGCGCCATCCACGGTTTAGTCAATAACAGCTTACTGGACATAATGCCCGTGCCCCAGCCTTTGTCACTTTTCTCTACCCGACCACCCAGAGCCTGGGCAATAAGTTGATGGCCAAAACAAATACCAATGAGTTTTTTACGTTGTTCTGACAAAAGTCTTATATAAGTTTCGAGCTGTCTTATCCAGGCTTCATCTCCATAAGCACTGGCCTTACTGCCGGTGATCAGATAGGCATCACATTCATGGATGTCTTGTGGATATTCACCATCAACTACCAACCAGGTTTGAAAAGAGAGTGAATTATCAACCGACATTAACAAACCTTGAGTCATGTCAGCATAACTACCAAATTTTTGAATAGTGTCCGCTGTAAGTTGTTCCGCTTCAAGAATACCGATCTTCACACCCACTCTCCTGTAACAGCACGAACAAAGATTTGCTGATATTGCGCGGCCGTAAAAGCGATAGGATTACCCGCCGCAGACGGATCTTGTAGTGCAAGTTCCCCTATCTGTTTAGCCTGTTCGGTCGTAATGCCGATGGTTTGTAGATCATCAGGGATCTGTAGTGCCTGTCGGAAAGACATTAACCAACGGAAGAAGCCATCGAAGGAATATTCCTCCAGATCCAGACAACGTGCGACATGTGCCAGCTTATCCTCAATGGCCGGTCGATTCGACACTAATATATAGGGCAATAAAATAGCATTAAGCAAACCGTGATGGGCATCGAACAAGGCTCCAAGGGGATGGGCCAGGGCATGCACCGCACCCAAACCTTTTTGAAAGGCCGTCGCACCCATGGATGAGGCCACCAGCATATGACTACGCGCGACAAGATCATCGCCATTCGCAAAGGCTCTGGGCAAATTTTCCTTTATGAGTCGCATCCCTTCCAGGGCTATACCCTCAGCCATGGGATGATAGCCCGGCACACAATATGCCTCCAGACAATGCACAAAGGCATCCAGGCCGGTTGCCGCAGTAATGTGGGGTGGCAAGCCTGTTGTAAGTTGCGGATCGGCAATCACCACTTTGGGTAACATATCGGGGTGAAAAATGATCTTTTTACTATGTCGATCTTCATCAACAATCACTGAGGCACGGCCCACTTCCGAACCCGTACCCGCCGTCGTCGGAATGGCAACAGTGGGGGCCATACCAGCAGGATCGACCCTTAACCAGTTATCCCCTACATCTTCAAAGTCCCACAGTGGACGGCTTTGCCCCACCATCAAGGCAATGGCCTTGCCCGCATCCAGCGCACTGCCCCCTCCCAGGGCAACCACACCATCATGTTGCCCCTGTTGAAAGGCATTAACACCCTCATCCACATTTTTACCCGTCGGGTTAGGTTTCACATCGCTAAAAATTTTAATCGGCAATCCGGCGGCATGGGCTGTTTCAATGATCTCACGAACAAAGGGCAGTTTGACCAGACCGGCATCGGTCACCAGCAAGGGCTTTGTGATCCGCAACAGTTGGCAAACCTCGGCCAATTCTGCAATACGCCCTACACCAAAGCGCATACTCGTTGGGTAATTCCAGTTACCGCGCAAGTTATCCCACAGCGAGTGATCCATTGTTTTTACCATTCTGTTTTTAAACCTGGTTTTTAAGATGAAAGGACTTAGGCCGGGTCAACTGGGCATATCCCAATACAGACAAGGCACAACCACGACCGGATTGTTTGACCCCAACCCAGGCCAGGGCCGGATCCAGATAATCACAACGGTTCATAAACACCGTACCCGTTTGTAATTCATCCCCCAGTGCCATCGCCTTTTCCCTATCGGCACTCCAGATAGAGGCGGTCAGGCCATAGCGACTGTCGTTCATGAGTTCAATTGCCCGTTGATCATCATTAACAGGCATGATGCCCACTACCGGACCAAAACTTTCATCCTGCATCACCGCCATGTCATGGTTAACATCAACCAGCACCTGCGGTGCAAGATAAGGTGTACCGGGTTTATCCGCCGCAAATAGTTTACTGTCGATACAGGCCTTGGCACCCGCAGCAATGGCCTGCTTAATCTGTCCCCTCACCCTGTCGGCTGCCTGATGATTCACCATCGGCCCCAGGCTTGTTTCTGCGTGCAGAGGATTACCGAGTTTGTATTGCTTAACCATTTCAACAAACTGATCAACAAACGTCTGATAATGCTTTTGATGAACATAAATGCGTTCGATACCACAACAGGATTGCCCCGAATTAAAATACGCCCCATCCACCAACGTGGCCACGGCCTGTTGCAGATCGGCATCCTCACGCACATAGGCCGGATCTTTCCCGCCCAGTTCAAGCGCCATGCCTTTAAACAAACCGGCTGCGGTTTGTTCCATCTTAATGCCCCCCGCCACCGAGCCGGTAAAAGAAACAAAATCAATCCCTGGATTTTTAATCAATTCAGCCGTACCGGCATGATCAACAAACACCGACTGAAAAACACCCTCAGGCAGACCAGCCTCATCAAAGGCCTGTTGAAATCGTTCCGCACAAAGCAAGGTCTGAGTAGAATGTTTGAGTAGCACCGCATTGCCCGCCATCAAAGCTGGAATAATCGCATTCACGGCCGTAAGATAAGGATAGTTCCACGGTGCAATTGCCAACACCAAGCCAAGTGGTGTGCGACGAATAAAACGCGTGATGTCGTTATGACTAATATCAATATCCGCCAGTTCTTTTTCGGCAATATCAATCATATAGCGACCACGTTCTTCAAGACCCCGCAATTCACCCGGCGCATACTGTATCGGCCTACCCATTTGACGGGTGATCTCCTCAGCAATCACATCACTTTTGGCCAGTAAGCCATCAATGGCCCGATGACACATCATCGCCTTCTCAGTGACAGGCGCCTTGCGCCAATCTTGCTGCGCGCGAACGGCCTTTTGCACCACCGTATCCAGCTCTTTTGTCGTGGTCAGGGTTCGTTCCGCCACCACACTGTCATCAATAGGCGAGATAATTGAAACCGTATTAGCCATTAGGGTGCCTCTAAAAATAGTGATTTTTTATGTTAACTTAAATAAATTAAAATCGAATAATCTCAAATCAGATGATCTCAAAGTAGCGCTCCAACTCCCACTGCGAAATATGTTTACGAAATTCACGCTCTTCCCATTCACGACTGGCCGCAAAGTGATCGACAAATTCATCCCCAAAATACGCCCGCGCCATACTCGAAGCCTTCAAGGCCTGGGCAGCATCCCACAGGGTAGCCGGTAATTGCAGGTGTGGCGGAAAGGTTTGATCATAGGCACTGCCCCCTTGCAACAGAGATTCAATCTCAATCTGATTTTCAACCCCCCACAGGCCAGAGGCAATCACCGCCGACAGGATAATATAAGGATTGGCATCCGCCGCCGCAATACGGTATTCAAGTCGTTGCGATTTTTCACTTCCCTTGATAACACGAATGGCACAGGTACGATTATCCACCCCCACACTGGCTTCAGTCGGTGCCCAAAAACCGGGAATCAAACGACGATAAGAATTAATCGTCGGTGCCACCATCGCCAACAACTCAGGCATGAGCCGCTGTTGCCCACCAATAAACCAGCGCATGGTCTGGCTCATATTATTTTCCTGTGAGCCATCATGAAACACCGCCTTGCCATCGGGATCCTTGATAGAGAGATGAATGTGACCACTTTGTCCCGGATAATCCGCCGACCACTTGGCCATAAAAGTAGCCATCTTGTTTTGTTTTTGCAGGGCAATCTTGCTAAAGGTCTTAAACAAGGCCGCTTTGTCCGCCGAGTTCATAGCCCGATCATAGGTAATGGCCGCTTCCAGCACCCCCGGCCCGGTTTCCTCATGCAAACCTTCCAGACCAAAGTCCATATCATCCGCCAGTTTCAATAGACTAAGATAGGTTTCTGATTCAACGGTATTGCGAATGACTGAATAACCAAACTCGGCAGGGGCCAGCGGTTTGATATTCTGATAATTTTTTTCTCGAATACTGTGAGGGGTTTCATCAAACACAAAAAATTCATATTCAAAAGAGGAATAAATATCAAAACCCATATCACTGGCCTTTTGAATCACCCGTTTTAAGGTTCCCCTCGGGCAAATAGCCTCCGCCTTATCCGAAAACTCCGCCAGGAAAAATAACATATTATCTTCCAGGGGTAATTCACGACAGCTTTCAGGGATAATCTGCACCGGGGCATCAGGATAACCCGTATGCCAACCCGTGTAGGTGACGTTGTCATAGAGTTGATCCTTCATATCCCAACCTAACACCACATCACAAAAGCCAAAACCAGACTCCAGTGAGGACAGAAATTTTTCCTTTGACATGTATTTGCCACGCATGATCCCATCCATGTCAAACACACCGACCTTGATATAGCGCAATCCCCGCTCTTCAACAATCTTACGGGCCTGCTCAATACTCTTTACCTCTCTTGCTTCCATTGCATCGCCTTTGATTCTGGTAAACACGTTATAAGTCTAGTCGAAATGCATGCAGCGTCGTGCAAAATCCGGGGTAAAGGCATGTCAGTACCCGATGGACGAAAAATATAAGGCGGTAAAATGTTAACAAGAAAAATTATCATGCCATTGAACACACCCATGGCCAGAAAGATCAAATCATGACAACAGAGATCTCCTCATTCATTAACCTTATTATTAGTATTAAATCATTCTATCAAAATTCCATCACAAAAATTGGACATAAATACCCAAGCAATCATATCGTGTACTAGGCTTAAAATAGTCAATCACAAAGTGAGGGTATCATAATGAAAATTAGCGATGCTTTGAATAAAGTTACCGATTCCCTTCATGGAATCATGGCTCTTGGTATGACCCTGGCAGTGGCCTTTCTGGTCGTTGATATGCTTTTCCCCGGTACCACAAACATAGTCGATAACGTGGCCATGTTGGTGAAAAGCTTTGTAGGGCATGGTCTGGTTGGTCTAATAACATTGATCATCTTCATTACAATTTTCTCTCGTGACAAAGCTTAACAAACTTTGTCCGCAGCGAAATATTGAACAAAGGAGTACATGTTATGCCAACCGCTAAAGATAGTGTAAAAGACACCATGTCTACTATGAACGAGTGGTTGCGAACAGCAACCGAGCTGGGCCTGACACTGATTCTTGCTTTTGTCATTATCGACGTATTGTTCCCTGGGACAACCGGTGTAGTCACCAACCTGGGCACCATCGTCGGTCAATTCTCAAAAGAAGGCTTAGTAGGTTTAATTGCCCTGTTAATGTTCTTGATTGTCTTTAAAAACAAGTAAACCACCCCGGTCTTAACCAACCGATTCAACGGACTTGAAAGAGTCCGTTTTTTATATATGTTCTTTAATACAGCCCATTAGACAAACTGAATGTGTCATTTTCAATGTAAAAGACGGGCCTATCACATCCCTGAGATCGATCTTGACATAGTACCATTATACGGTACTATTAAATAATGAAGCGAAAGCATCAGAAAACGCTAGAGAAAATCGACAAACAACCCACTAGTGGCAATATCCCATGGATGGATATTGAGGCCTTATTTAAGGCCCTGGATGCAGAGGTGTCAGAAAGAGCAGGATCACGAATTGCCGTAGTGCTTTTTGGCGAGGTTCGAGTATTTCACAGACCACACCCCTCGCCTAATACAGACAAAGGCGCCGTTGCAAGTATTCGCAAGTGGCTAGAATTATATGAGGTAAAACCATGAATATAATGGAAATTAAAGGCTATAAAGCAAAGATTGAATATGACCCGGATATTGATCAGTTTCGAGGAGAAATTCTTGGACTGAATGGAAGTGCCGATTTTTATGGTAAAACACCAGCCAACCTCAGAAAAGAGTTTAAAAATTCTTTAAAAATATTTCTAGAGGTTTGTGAAGAAAAGGGTATCAACCCAATTAAAGATTATTCAGGAAAATTTAATCTCCGAATTCCTTCCAGGTTGCACCGTGAAATAGCGGCACGCGCAACATCGGAAAATAAAAGCATCAATCAATGGGTATCGGAAATTCTTAAACGCTCGGTAAGTTAGCAAAACGACAAATAACAAGCCATTCAAATACACCTACCACGCACCACAGACATAATTAATATCGCCACCTAAGCACGACCATCAAGGGTCATCCAGCATCTGGCGCGCATCAATGATATAAATAAAATCATCTAACATCTCCCAAATATTCAGGATGCTATGTGCGATTTGACCTTGCACATAACTCATAATCAACTTTGTTGTAATTCTCTATCACGGTTTTTCAATAACTGCTTATATACAAAGCCTTGTACAAATATGATCTCATGCTCTGATGGATCCATAAACTCAACACCATAGCTATATTCCACTTTTCCGCTAAGTTCATTTTTGTTTATACGAACATTACGAATTAAGGCAACAAGGTGAATCTCCTTTTCAATTTCACCGATTTTAAGCTCGAAGAGTAGTTCGAGGTGTTCTCCCGCTTTACCAACTTCATCTTTAATAACCAACTGGGCCCCCCCGGCACTGAGGTCCCTAATCACTGACCAATATTTCTGCCCCATCACCAGAGCCTGTGCAGGTATTGAAATATTAATACGTTCTGCCTGGCGTATTTTAACTTTTTCAAGTTTAGTTGGAAATTCGAGATGTAGATGATAATAAGGTACTGTAGCCACATGCAGGATTTTAGTTTTAAAGGCGATAATATTCTTGCCCTTGAAATAGCGTACGATATATTCATCATGAGGAAATATTTTTACCAGGGCACCACTTTCACGTGGCATGGTGACGAGAAAACTTTCACCTTTGAGATAACCGATGACCTGTACATCATGACGACGTTTTATTTTCCCAACCAATAGTTGCATATTGAGAACAGTACCGATATGAATATGCAAATCTTCCATAGCTATTTTTTATATTATGATAATTTCCTAGTTTAGCGACTCTAATGAGAAAGATATTTAGCCTAAATGAAAAAAGAAAATGACACACTTAATGCGTTATTATCTCTAAGGTTTTTTGTTACCCCACTACATGCCTGCAGCTATTTTTCAGATCGCCAGGCTATCACGTTGGTACTTGACCCGGAAACTATGCTTGATACTAGACAATATTCTGAACTTTCATCCATAGGCTTCCGTCGCAGTGGTCGCCATGTTTATCGGCCTCATTGTCCCAATTGCCGGGACTGTATCCCAATTCGCATTGAAGTGGATAAATTCACAGCTAATCGCAGTCAAAGGCGTATCTGGCGCAAAAATAGAAATATCGAGTTAATCAACAGGCCTGCTGATTTTTATGAAGAGCATTACACTCTGTATCGTCAATATATTCAAAACAGACACCCTGCCGGGGGAATGGATACTGATGATCCTGATCAATATCGCCATTTCGTCCAAACAGACTCGTGCTCCACCTTATTACTTGAGCTGCGTGAGGCGGGGGAACTGTTGGCCGTGGCCGTTACCGATGTACTTGAAAATGGCCTGTCAGCTGTTTACACCTTCTACGATCCATCAAAACTGAGCAGAAGTCTAGGAACCTGGGCCATATTGCGTCAGATTGAGGAGTGTCGCCAACAAAACCTCAAATGGCTCTATTTGGGCTACTGGATTCCGGATTCCGCCAAAATGCAGTACAAATCAAGCTTTCAGCCCTTCGAATACTTTGATGGTTTGCGTTGGCGACTAAAAGAATAGATCCAGATCTTTGAATTCTTGGCCGATTTCAGGCATTATTCCGCAGCTGAAAATTTGAGCGCTGACGTAAATCACAGAGAAACGAATTATAAATGGCGAAAGAAGAACACATTGAGATGGAAGGCACGGTGATTGACACCCTGCCGAATACCATGTTCCGGGTCGAATTGGAGAATGGTCACGTTGTTACAGCCCATATTTCGGGCAAAATGCGTAAGCACTATATACGCATTCTCACGGGCGACAAGGTAACCGTCCAGCTAACCCCCTATGATCTAAGCAAGGGGCGCATCGTTTTCCGCGGCCGTTAATTCAGCAAACATTGGCCCAATGGGTCAATGTGCTGTCACCTCTTCTCTACTTTCAATCTCAAGGCACAACTGGTCATTTTCAACCTTTATGGTGATATGCCCACCGTTCAGCAGCTTGCCAAACAGTAATTCTTCGGCGAGCGGTTTCTTGATATTGTCATGTATTACTCGGGCCATTGGACGGGCACCCATCATGGGATCATAACCATTGATCGCCAACCAGGTGCGCGCATCATTATGCAAAGACAAGGTGACGCCCTTGTCTTCCAGTTGAGCTTCAAATTCGAACAGGAATTTGTCAACCACCTGGGTAATGGTATCAGGAGTAAGTCCCTTGAATTGCACAATAGCGTCCAGACGATTACGGAATTCCGGTGAGAAAACCTTCTTGATTGCTTCCATGCCATCGGTAGAATGATCCTGGCTGGAAAAACCAATCGATGAACGATGCAGCTGTTCGGCACCGGCATTGGTCGTCATAATGATGACGACATTTCGAAAATCTGCTTTACGACCATTGTTGTCCGTCAGGGCACCATGATCCATCACCTGCAATAACAAATTAAAGACATCGGGATGGGCCTTTTCGATCTCATCGAACAAGACTACGGCATGTGGATGTTTGTTAATAGCTTCTGTTAACAATCCACCCTGGTCAAAACCGACATAACCAGGAGGAGCACCGATCAGACGTGACACAGTATGGCGCTCCATGTACTCAGACATATCAAACCGAATCAGTTCAATACCCATGATACGCGCTAACTGGCGAGTCACTTCAGTCTTACCAACACCTGTCGGCCCCGCCAGTAAGAAAGAACCAATCGGTTTTTGTTCATTGCCAAGACCAGCACGAGATAATTTAATCGCCGTTGACAGAATTTCCACTGCCTCATCCTGACCATAAATCACCAGTTTCAGATTTCTTTCCAGATTGCGCAGAGCTTCCTTGTCGCTGGACGAAACAGTTTTCGGCGGGATACGAGCTATCTTGGCAACAATCGCTTCGATCTCTTTTACGCCAATGGTCTTTTTTCGTTTAGACGGAGCTAACAAACGTTGGTTGGCTCCGGCTTCATCAATGACATCAATGGCTTTGTCAGGTAGATGACGTTCGTTAATGTAACGCTCAGCCAATTCTACCGCAGTACGAATTGCCTGTTGAGTGTAACGAATCTGGTGATACTCTTCGAACTTGGGTTTTAACCCCATCAGGATCTGATAGCACTCTTCGGTGGTCGGCTCCTTAACATCTATCTTCTGGAAGCGACGTGCCAAGGCACGGTCTTTTTCAAAAATACCGCGATATTCCTGATAAGTAGTTGAGCCAATGCACTTCAATTCGCCAGAGGCCAGCACCGGTTTTATCAGGTTAGAGGCGTCCATGGCCCCGCCCGAGGCGGCTCCGGCACCGATGATAGTATGGATCTCATCAATAAATAGCACCGAACCTTTTTCTTTTTTCAATTGTGCCAATACGGCCTTGAGACGCTTCTCAAAATCACCACGATATTTTGTACCGGCCAGGAGAGAACCCAAATCAAGTGAATAAATGGTGGCATCAGCCAACACATCGGGAACTTCACCATCGATGATCTTTTTTGCCAATCCTTCTGCCAGCGCCGTTTTACCTACCCCTGCTTCACCGACAAACAAAGGGTTGTTTTTACGACGACGACACAATATCTGGATAGTGCGTTCAACTTCGTGCTTGCGGCCAATCAGCGGATCAATCTTGCCTGCCAGGGCAAGTTTATTCAGATTGGTGGCATACAATGTTAGTGGATTTTGTGAATTATTTTCATTCGATCCTTCTTCAGCCGCCGCATTACCTGTGGCCGGTTCATTTTCGCTGACCTTGGAAATACCATGTGAAATAAAGTTCACCACCTCAAGACGACTGATATCCTGTTTTTTCAAGAAGTAAACAGCCTGGGACTCCTGTTCACTAAAAATGGCAACCAGAACATTAGCGCCGGTAACTTCACGCTTACCAGAAGACTGCACATGAAATACGGCTCGTTGCAAGACCCGCTGAAAACCCAAGGTCGGTTGAGTCTCGCGTTCATCACTTGGTGGCAGTAAAGGTGTGGTTTCGCTTAGAAAACTTTTTAAATCTGTGCGCAATTTATCGAGGTTTGCACCACAGGCACGTAAAATTTCCAATGCAGTCGGATTCTCAGACAGGGCCAAGAGTAAATGCTCGACCGTCATAAACTCATGATGTTTGTCTCGAGCCTGTTTAAATGCTGTATTAAGCGTATTTTCAAGTTCTTTATTTAACATAATAACACCCTTATTAGTTATCTGCCTCCAAGGTACACAGCAGGGGATGGTCATGTTGTCGCGAGTAGTCATTGACCTGTACTACCTTGGTCTCTGCTATGTCACGGGTAAATATGCCGCAAAGACCTTTCCCTTGTGTGTGCACGTTCAACATAATATGGGTTGCTCTTTCACGATCCATGCCAAAAAAGGATTCAAGGATGTGAATGACAAATTCCATAGGAGTGTAATCGTCATTCAGGAGAATAACTTTATACATGGGTGGACGTTTTAATTTTGGCTTTGCTTCCGCAAGCCCAAGTCCATCATCATAAGGACCAATCTGTTGTTGTTTACTCATATCTAAATTTGCAAAAATTAACTTAGTAATAGCCTGATTTTTTGTCAGTTCAACTTGTAACAATTCTAAAAAATATAGTCTATAGTTATAAGGCTGTGAACATCATCATACAAGTGTTCCCTTGTATAGAGTTATGATTTTCACATTATTTTGACGCATACGGTAAAAGATAGCTCTTAAGGAGGTTATAAAGGGATGGCAACTGGAATTGTTAAGTGGTTCAGTAACTCTAAAGGTTATGGGTTTATTGCACCGGAACAAGGTGGTGCTGATATATTCGCCCATTTCTCTGCAATTTCTATGGATGGGTATAAGACATTAAAAAAGGGACAAAAAGTAGAGTTTGAGTGTACGCAAGGTCCAAAAGGATTACATGCTACGGATATTTCACCTTTGAGTGGAATGGTAGTGAAAATGGAAACAGAATTGGAGACTGCAATCACACACTAGACTATTAAAATCAAACAACCCCGCAATTGCGGGGTTGTTTTTTTCAGGTTTAATCCATATGACTGACAATGGCCTCGCCAAAGGCCGAGCAACTTAGCAACTTTGCCCCATTCATCAAGCGTTCCAGATCATAGGTCACGGTCTTGGCCTCAATAGCGCCTGACATCCCCTTAACAACCAAATCAGCGGCCTCTGTCCAACCCATATGACGTAACATCATCTCCGCTGAAAGAATGATTGAACCAGGATTGACCTGATCCTTACCCGCATACTTGGGAGCCGTGCCATGTGTAGCTTCAAACATAGCCACACTATCCGACAGGTTAGCACCCGGTGCGATACCGATACCGCCCACCTGAGCGGCAAGGGCATCAGAGATATAATCACCGTTCAAATTAAGAGTGGCGATGACATCATATTCTTCTGGACGCAGTAAAATTTGCTGTAAGAAGGCATCAGCAATGACATCTTTCACAACAATTTCCTTACCCGTTTGTGGGTTTTTAAACTGACACCAAGGCCCACCATTAATCTCTTTGGCACCAAATTCTTTTTGAGCCAGTTCATAACCCCAGGCTTTAAACGCACCCTCGGTAAACTTCATGATATTACCCTTGTGTACCAGGGTCAGAGAAGAACGGTCATTATCGATAATATATTGAATAGCCTTGCGCACCAAACGCTGTGTGCCCTCTTGCGAGACAGGTTTAATGCCAATGCCCGAGCTTTCAGGGAAACGGATCTTTGTTGTACCCATTTCTTTTTGCAAAAACTCAATAATTTTTTTAACTTCCGGGGTACCCGCCGCCCATTCAATACCGGCATAAATATCTTCAGAATTTTCCCGGAAGATAATCATGTCCGTTTTTTCGGGTTCACGTACAGGACTGGGTGTGCCGGTGTAGTAACGTACCGGTCTCAGGCAGACATATAGGTCAAGTTCCTGACGCAAAGTAACATTTAATGACCGAATCCCGCCACCTACCGGGGTGGTTAAGGGCCCTTTAATAGCCACACCAAATTCACGTACCGCGTCCATTGTTTCTTTGGGCAACCAGACTTCCTTACCATAAATTTGATTGGCCTTTTCGCCCGCATAGATTTCCATCCACTGAATGGCTTTTTGACCACCGTAGGCCTTTTCAACCGCAGCATTGGTCACACGTTGCATAACCGGAGTAATGTCCACCCCAATACCATCCCCTTCAATAAAGGGGATAATCGGTTTATCGGGGACATTAAGGGAGCCATCAGCATCGACAGTCACTTTTTGCCCATCGTTAGGCACAACAATCTTTTCGTATGGCATAAATTTTACCTAGGTGGTGTATGAATAATCGAAATATTTTATCAGGTCTGTCTGACAGAAGAAAATGTCCGTTTAAATGAACTTTTCCCTGCATGAATTCTGTTTGGTATTATAGGTTAGTTTTAAGAAATCGGTTAAAAAACCACCATCAATGCCATGAAGCACGGATTTTAAATATTTGCTAACATCGCGTGCTATCGCTAGAAATAATCACCTACACGCGTTAATTAATATTTCAATTTGAAAACACAAAGACGACACAATTTACGCTTTTTGCCAAGCAACACAAAACAAGACCCACGAGGCCAATCCGCCACGTCTGACAATGTGATGGTTGATATTTAACCCCAATAATGCACTTCACTACGCGGGCCCTTTATTCCATGTTTAAAGCATGTTTATATAACGCTAATACATCATCAAATCAGAGTAAACTCATCCAAGATTATACTTTAAGAATAGAGTATAATTTGTTGTTTGTAATAAAAAATGTCTACAATAATCCTGTTTAACAAACCCTACGGCGTCCTAACTCAATTCCGTCAGGAAGAGGGGCAGATCAGCTTGGCTCAATACATTCAAATTCCAGGTGTCTACCCAGCAGGACGACTTGATAAAGATAGTGAAGGTCTGTTGATCCTCACCGATGATGGCCAACTACAACACCGTATTGCCCATCCCAAACACAAATCAGCAAAAATCTACTGGGTACAAGTCGAAGGCATCCCTGATAATAATGCCCTTCAACAATTAGCCCTTGGCGTGGAGCTCAAAGACGGCATGACCCGACCGGCCACCGTAAAAATAATCCCCGAGCCTGATACCTGGCCACGAGATCCCCCCGTTCGTTATCGTGCTAATATCCCCACCTGCTGGTTGGAACTCACCATTACCGAAGGACGTAATCGACAGATTCGGCGCATGACCGCTGCCGTGGGATATCCGACACTCCGCCTGATCCGTCACCAAATCGGCGACTGGTCTCTACAGGGTATTAACCCCGGAGAATGGAAACTTATCACCATTGCCGATACTATGCCGTCACGCAAACAAACCACAAAACACACAGAGAAAAAACACCTTGCAGGAAAACCTACACGTCACAGTCGCTGCAATCATCGAAAAAAATAACCGTTTTTTACTGGTTGAGGAATCGATCCAGAGACAGACCGTTTATAATCAGCCCGCCGGTCATCTGGAAGAGGATGAAACGCTGCTTGAAGCCGTGATTAGGGAGACGCTGGAGGAAACCGCCTGGCACTTTACACCAGAGTTGATTACGGGCCTTTATCAATGGGTCCAGCCTGAAAGTAGACAGACCTTTATACGGGTCTGTTTTACAGGTCAACCTCAAAAACACGATCAAGAGCGTCAACTGGATACGGGTATCATTCGTACTGTATGGTTAAGCCGCCAGGAAATTGCGGCCAAACAAGAGCAGCTACGCAGTCCACTGGTACTCACCTGTATCGATGACTACTTGCAAGGCCAGCGCTTCCCTTTGGAATTGATTAAACACATTATTTAATTTGAATTTTTAAGCATGAGCAAATCACAGACTACCCAAAAAAATATCATTGTCGGCATGTCCGGTGGTGTAGATTCCTCAGTGACCGCCTTATTAATACAGCAGCAGGGACATGATGTTCGCGGCGTCTTCATGAAAAACTGGGAAGACGATGACACCGATGACTATTGCTCCGCTAAAGTCGATCTTGCCGATGCGGCAAAGGTTTGCAAACAACTGAATATCCCCATAAATGGGGTCAATTTTGCGGATCAATACTGGGATCGGGTTTTTAATTATTTTCTCGAAGAGTACAAAGCGGGCCGTACCCCTAACCCCGATGTATTATGTAACAAGGAAATCAAATTTACGGCCTTTCTCGATTACGCAATACAACAAGGTGCCGAGTACATTGCGACGGGTCACTATGCGCGTATCACAGAACAAGATGGTGAATATTTTTTACTGCGAGGCAAAGATAGCAGCAAAGATCAAAGCTATTTTCTATACATGCTGTCACAACAACAACTGTCACGCAGCCTGTTCCCCGTGGGGGAACTGGAAAAGACAAAAGTTCGTGAACTGGCCGAACAGCACAAACTGGTCACCTTTAACAAAAAAGACAGCACCGGTATTTGTTTTATCGGTGAACGGAATTTTAAAGATTTTTTACAACGCTACCTGCCCGCCCAACCCGGCATAATCCAAACCCCTGAGGGCGATACCGTAGGCAAACATGATGGGCTAATGTATTACACCCTGGGCCAACGTCAGGGACTCGGGATTGGTGGGTTAAAAGATTTTGACAACCAACCCTGGTATGTGGCCGATAAGGATTTGGATAATAATATTTTGATCATTGTACAGGGGCATGATCACCCGCTGCTATATAGTCAGTGGCTGGATGCCATTGACCTGCACTGGATCTCTGGCCTGGCCCCTCAAATCCCCTTTCAATGCACAGCCAAAACCCGTTATCGACAACAGGATGCCACCTGCCGCATCGAGTCCATCGTAGAGGGCCAATGTCATGTCACGTTTGATCAACCACAGTGGGCCGTCACACCCGGTCAATCCGTGGTGTTTTACCTGGATGAAAAATGTCTGGGAGGTGGTATCATCCAACAAGCCGAACGGCATAACCACATATAAGTCCTCAAAATAACTATGGCATCACTTTCTGATAGAACCCTGGCCCTGGCAGGTCTTTTTCAAGCTGTCTCACTAGTACAGGATATTGCCACCACCGGCCATGCCGATAGCCATGATTTAGAGGTCTGCCTAAAAAGTATTTTGGAGCTAGAGCCTGATAACCTGAACACTATCTATGGTAATCATTCCAATCTTGCCACCGGCTTGCAATTGATCATTAACCAACTGGGTACCGATAACAATCAACCCAATATCGACATCGCCCGCTATTCCATCAGCCTGTTGCACCTGGAGCATAAGTTGGCCAAACAGCCGCAAATGTTGGATCGTATCAGTGAGGGCGTAAACCGGGCCAAGGAGCAATTAGCGCACTTTCCCATCAGCCATGAAAACATTATCGCCAACCTGGCGGGGATCTATTCAGAGACCATTAGCTTGATGCCACCAAAAATCATGGTCGCAGGAGACAATCAATATCTGAACAATACCCATAATGCCAACCGTATACGCGCCTTACTATTATCAGGGATGCGTTCGGCAGTACTCTGGCGACAGCTCGGTGGCAGTCGCTGGCAATTATTGTTTCAACGCCACAAACTATGCAAAGAAGCAAAATGTATCCTGCAAAACTAACAGGCCTTACCCGAAGCGGCCAAAATGTACATATAATAATAACGCCCCACTTTCGATTTAATGCAGAATAAGAACATTAGGAGAGCACATGGCTAACAGTTACAACGCACGCGCAACCTTATCCGTTAATGGCAAGAACCATGAAATCTACCGACTCGATGCCGTACCCGGTGCTGAGCAATTGCCTTTTTCACTCAAAATACTGTTAGAAAATCTGCTACGCCATGAAGATGATCTGAATGTTACCAAAGCAGATATCGAAGCCCTGGCCAACTGGAACCCCAAAGCAGAACCCAGCAAGGAAATTGCCTTTACCCCTGCCCGTGTTTTGATGCAGGACTTTACCGGTGTTCCGGCCGTGGTCGATCTGGCCGCCATGCGTGATGCCATGAAAAATCTCGGTGGCGACCCTAACAAAATTAACCCCCTGCAACCGGCTGAACTGGTTATCGACCACTCGGTTCAAGTCGATGCCTTCGGTAGTGCCGATGCCTTCGCCACCAATGAATCACTGGAATATCAGCGTAATCATGAGCGTTATAGCTTCCTGAAATGGGGCCAAAAAGCCTTCTCCAATTTCAAGGTCGTCCCTCCTGAAACCGGTATCGTGCATCAGGTCAATCTTGAATATCTGGCTCGCACCATCTTTGCCCAAGAAAACAACGGCGTCCTCCAGGCTTATCCCGATACGCTTGTCGGTACCGATTCGCATACCACCATGATCAACGGCCTTGGCGTGTTGGGCTGGGGTGTGGGCGGTATTGAGGCCGAGGCCGCCATGCTGGGTCAGGCAATCTCTATGCTGATTCCACAAGTCGTGGGTTTTAAACTCAGTAGCAAACTACCAGAAGGCGCGACCGCCACCGACCTCGTGCTAACCGTCGTCGAAATGCTGCGTAAGCACGGTGTCGTGGGTAAATTTGTCGAATTCTATGGCCCCGGTCTGGATCATCTGCCTCTGGCAGATCGTGCCACCCTGGCCAATATGGCACCGGAATACGGTGCCACCTGCGGTATCTTCCCCATCGATGATGAAACGTTGAACTACCTGCACCTGAGTGGCCGAGATGAAGAAAATATTGCCCTCATTGAAGCCTATAGCAAGGAACAAGGCCTATTCCGTACCGCAGAGCAGCCTGAAATCAAATACAGCTCAAGTCTGGAACTGGATATCTCCACCGTAGTGCCTAGCCTGGCAGGCCCCAAGCGGCCTCAGGATCGCGTGCCGTTATCAAAATCCATGAGTATGTTCACTGATGCTTGCCAGGCCCTCAAAAAAGAGCGCAATGTTGCGGGTAAAGGTCCTATTAGTATCCATATCAACGGTCAATCCATTGAGTTGAATGATGGTGCCGTGGTCATTGCGGCCATTACTTCCTGCACAAATACCTCCAACCCCACGGTCATGTTAGCAGCAGGCCTGGTAGCGAAAAAGGCTGTAGAACTCGGCCTGTCAAGCCAACCCTGGGTCAAGACCTCACTCGGCCCAGGCTCTAAAGTGGTCACGGAATATCTGGAAAAAGCCAAGGTTATCGATCCTCTCAATCAGTTAGGTTTTAATGTCGTCGGTTACGGCTGTACCACCTGCATCGGTAACTCCGGCCCCCTGCCAAAGGAAGTCAGCAAGGCCATCGCCGATGGCGACTTGACCGTCTGTTCCGTGTTGTCCGGCAACCGTAACTTTGAAGGCCGAGTCCATGCCGAGGTTCGCATGAATTACCTCGCCTCACCGCCTCTGGTCGTGGCCTACGCCATTGCAGGTCGCATGGATATCGACCTGTATAAAGAACCGCTGGCCCAGGACAAAGACGGTCATGATGTTTACCTGAAAGACATCTGGCCGACCCAAAAAGAATTACAAGATATCGTTATGCAAACCGTCACCCGCGAACAGTTTACATCCTCATATCAGGATGTCTTCGCCGGTAACAAACGCTGGCGTGAATTGAAGTCTCCAGCCGAACAACTCTTTACCTGGGATAAAGATTCCACCTATGTACAGAATCCACCCTACTTTGAAAACATGTCAAAAGACATCAGTGAAGTATCTGACATAAAGGCAGCCCGCTGCCTTGCTGTGTTGGGCGATTCGATCACCACCGACCACATATCACCCGCTGGGGCCATCAAGGCTGACGGCCCGGCAGGTAAATATCTGGTCGAACATGGTGTACAACCGGCCGATTTCAACTCCTACGGTTCACGCCGAGGTAATCATGAAATCATGATGCGCGGCACCTTCGCCAATATTCGCCTGCGTAATTTGCTAGCTCCCGGCACGGAGGGTGGCATCACCTTGCACATACCCGATGGCGCACAAACCTCTATCTATGAGGCCGCCATGCAATACCGTGACGAAGGTATCGCCTCTATCATTCTCGCGGGTAAAGAATACGGCTCCGGTTCATCCCGTGACTGGGCAGCAAAAGGCCCCCGCCTATTGGGTGTACAGGCTGTAATTGCCGAAAGTTATGAACGTATCCATCGCACCAATCTAGTTTGTATGGGCATATTACCCCTGCAATTCATGGAAGGTGAGAGCGTAGCCTCACTGGGTCTTACCGGTCACGAAAGTTTTGATTTCACGGGCATTGATGATGGCTCAGCCAAGCAATTGGAGGTCACCGCCACGGCTAAGGATGGCAGCAGCAAAACTATCCAGGTTCGTGTGCGTATCGATACCCCTGCCGAAGTGGAATATTATCGCCATGGCGGCATCCTGCATTACGTCTTGCGCCAACTGGCTGCATAACCCATTTATACTTAAGCCTTTTTGCCCCATCCCAAACCGTGATCAAACGGTTTGGGATACATATCACCTTTCGCTTAAAAAAATTAAAGCACCTCCCTACCTAGCCGATAGATTTCAATGAGTCTTGCTATATTAATCTCGACATAATGGGGAATCAAAACGTGAACAAAGAGAAATTCGGCCCGACCATCGGATCCCATCTGGGCAAACCAATCTACAAAACCATCATCAATGAAGGCATTCAGTATATCTTCGACCGTATAGCAGAATGCGATCTTGATGGCTGCCCCTTGCAGCAACTTGATAAGAATGAAGTTATGTTAAAATCAGGATTAATTTATAAGCAATTCTGACTTTCAACTATCCATCCAAATAAGGGTCGGAATAACGCCATCTCCGGCCCCTTTTTATGGCTTTACGACTCACTAAAACTAGAGTTGTGCAATAATTAAAAAAACGATACTACTACCATCAACCACATGACTATCTTTTTTTGATTCATATTCAATAAGGGTCAACCTGATACCCCACAAAAATCTTTTATTCTTTATAAAATCAATTTCCATTAACCCTCCAAGGGCATTATTATATTTTTCCCCGATATTTCCAGCATGACCTGAACCTTGAAGATTGGGTGATAAATGATACGTTACACCCATCCCAACTCGAATCCCGGTCATCCGATAAAATATTAAGCCATTTAATGGGTAGCGTACCCAACTGATGTTGACATCCTGATCGTATTTGGCATCTGATTTAATACCAAAAGTAAGTTGAGTTTCCCAGGATGAAGAGAGTTGATACAAACGACCAAAGCCAAATGAAAACAATTCACCCGCCTTCATCGTGTCCTTGTCACCATTATCATATGATTCGTAAATCAGCTCATCGCCACCGAAATGGACACCCATTTCAATAATAGTATCCGCTGATACAGATTGTGGTGTTAACAGGTGCGCGGATATCACCATGACACTAACCAGAATGGCGTATTTATAATTCATTATTTTCCTGCTAAGTTAATTCCATCATATTCTTAAATAACTATTCCAAACAGACTATCCACTCTACCGGTCAAAATCCAATGCTAAGTTCCTCAACTTAAGCCTTTATACTGATACAAGGCAATGGTAAGACTGAAATTATAAATGCATGATTTAGGTGAATCAAAGGGTCATCAGAGGACCTGAATTTATGCATATAGAGCAAGGGGGCCAAAATGGTATATGATCACCCGTTCCTGAACATACCGGAGCACCCATGGAATTTACAGCCCTGACCGCCATTTCCCCTGTCGATGGCCGATACGCCAATAAAACCAAAGACTTACGCCCTATTTTTAGTGAGTATGGATTAATCAAGCATCGTGTTCTGGTCGAGGTGCGCTGGCTACAACACCTGTCTCAGGAGCCAGGTATCCCGGAAGTCCCCCCTTTTAGCGATCATGCCAATAAGCTATTAAATGACCTTATCGAAAATTTTGGAGAAGAAGATGCTCAACGGATCAAAAATATAGAAAATACCACCAATCATGACGTCAAGGCTGTTGAGTACTACCTAAAAGAAAAAATTACCGGCAATGAAGAGTTGCAAGCCATTAATGAATTCTTTCATTTTGCCTGTACCTCGGAAGACATTAACAATCTATCCCATGCCATGATGTTACGGACGGCTCGGACTCAGGTCTTGCTGCCCATGATGGATGAATTAATTGACCTGCTAACCAGGATGGCGCACGACTATGCCGGCAAGGCGATGTTGTCACATACTCACGGCCAGCCCGCCTCCCCTTCGACCGTAGGCAAGGAACTGGCTAACGTAAGCTATCGCTTAAAACGGCAACGTAAACAATTTGGTGAGGTTGAAATCTTTGGCAAAATGAACGGTGCCGTAGGTAACTATAATGCTCATATCTCAGCCTATCCTGAACTTGATTGGCCGGCCATTTCAGAAAAGTTTATCCGTTCACTGGGGATCAGCTTCAACCCCTACACCACACAGATTGAACCCCATGACTATATCGCAGAATATTTTGATGTTCTAGCACGTTTTAACAATATTCTGCTCGACCTGGATCGTGATATATGGAGCTATATATCCTTTGGTTTCTTCAAACAAAAAACGATCAAAGGTGAAGTCGGTTCATCCACCATGCCACATAAAGTTAACCCTATCGACTTTGAAAACTCAGAAGGCAATCTGGGTATTGCCAATGCCATATTTCAACATCTGGCGAGTAAATTACCTATCTCTCGCATGCAACGTGATTTGACTGATTCGACCGTGCTGCGCAATCTGGGCGTTGGTGTGGCACACAGCATCATTGCCTACCAATCAAGCTTGAAAGGTTTGAGCAAGCTGGAACTAAATGAACCTCGCCTGAAAAGTGTACTGGATGCCAATTGGGAAGTGCTGGCTGAACCTATCCAGACTGTCATGCGCCGTTACGGAATTGAAAATCCTTATGAAAAGCTCAAAGACCTGACCCGTGGGCAAAAAATTGATCAACAAATGCTGGTTGATTTTGTTACAAAACTGGATATCCCCGAAGAAGGAAAAAAACAGTTGCTAAATCTTACCCCTATGAATTATACTGGTATTTCGGAAAAGTTGGCAAAATCAATATAACACTCTATATTCTCTATATTAATGAACACAAATGCAGACATATTATTTTTCGACAAAGACTGTCCACTGGATGCTGTGGTCAGTCTTGCTGAACCGCGTGACGTCAGAGGCCTGAATGGTGCCTTCCTTTCTATCCTAAAAGAGCACATTCCTCATCGGGCTGTTAGAGTTTACGAAATCGTAAATGATTTTTATACTGCATCTGCACAGATTGACTCTGATGGTCAGATCCTCAAAGAAATTTTAAACACCCAAGAAAATAATTCTGCCGTTAAACTTGAATTTAATGAACCAGATGTGCAGCAATGTATCACTGAAAAGCTACCTATTACTGGCCAATCATCCAATAGCGGACTAGAACGTACCATTTTTCCTATACTCGGCTTGCCTAAACCATTGGGTTTACTGGTAATAGAAGGCAAAGTTGATGATAGTTGTAAAAACTTTCTCGATCCCCTGCTTCGAATTTATGCAAGTCATGCCTTCATCCTCAACAAAAATGAACATGATAGCCTTACTGGACTATTCAATCGCCATGTAATGGAAACCAAACTTAATCAAATCTATCATAGTCAGGAAAAGGGCAAGCGCAAAAGTGATGTTCAGGAACAGACATGGTGTATTGGTTTACTTGATATCGATCACTTTAAGATGATCAATGATCAACATGGACACTTATTTGGTGATGAGGTGCTGATCATATTTAGTCGTTTATTACAACGCTCTTTCCGTGATGATGACATGCTATTCCGCTATGGCGGTGAAGAGTTTCTGGTTGCTCTGAGAAATGTGGATCTGGATA
The DNA here is from genome assembly GCA_022712915.1 of Gammaproteobacteria bacterium. Lineage (GTDB taxonomy): Bacteria > Pseudomonadota > Gammaproteobacteria > UBA6429 > Thiohalophilaceae > JAHEDB01. The sequence continues at coordinate 26,705 of JAFLJQ010000019.1, forward strand.
AGGCTCAGATGACACTAAATCGATTTCGAGAATCGGTTGAGATAGCCACTTTCTCAAAAATTAAACAAGTCACCGTCAGTATCGGTTTTGCTGCTCTAGATACAACAGTGTCATTACAGACCATTATAGAGCATGCTGACCGTGCACTTTATTACTCTAAATATCAGGGGCGCAATCAAACCAATTGTTATGAGCAGCTACTGCAAAGAGGATTGGTTGAAGATAATGGCGTAATGAATGATAATATCAAGATTTTTCCACAACAAAAGAATATAAATTAGTCTAGATTCAGCACAAAATGCCGTTTGCTATTATCCCCCCCCTGGATCGAACTTGTGGATTTCCCGGCTAGTCAAAAAGGCAGCCACTCTATAATTTACCCAAATGGCTGATTTCAAAAAACTTGTACTGGGTGAACATGACCAGGATGTTGAGTTATCGACTTCTCAAGATAATGCCGATGCAACTCATGCGCTGATATCACAAGCCAGACGCAGTATTGATATTTATACACATGAACTGGATCCAAAGGTATACAATCAGTCTCGCTGCGTAGAGGCACTAAAATCGTTTATATTGAATAATACCTCAGCCCGAATCCGCATATTGATACGTAACCCAGATCGCACAATTAAATCAGAACATCGTCTCATTAACCTGGCTAGGCATTTAAGTAGCTATATTGCAATACGCGTCGTACATGAAGACTATACCAGCCTGACAGACGTATTTCTGCTGGTGGATCAACGTGGTATCCTTCACTTACTACAAGGTGATCGTTATGATGGCCGATGTAATTTTAACAATCCACGCCAAGCTGTTAGACTCAATCATCGTTTTAGTGAGATCTGGAACCATAGTACGGAGATTGCCGATTTTCGGTATATTCATATTTAACATGACGAAATCAATTAAACAGATTCTTTACCTGCTGCTATTAATCACTATTAGCACACAAACATTGGCAGAGCAGGAAACCCTATCTACTTATACTATTCAACTTAATTCTCGCCAGGCAGAAGATGTTATACCCTTAATACAACCCTTCTTACATCCAGAGGGGGTAATAACAGGTGAGGGTTATAAAATACTGCTTAAAACATCAGACAAAAACTACCGTGATCTACTACAGTTTGTTGCCGAACTCGATGTGTCCTTGCGACAGTTACGTGTCTCGGTCACCGTTGATCGCGAACTGGCCCTGACAGAAAACCGGGCACTAAGCACTACCACAAGCAAAACTGGTTCTGCAAATATTTTAACGAATTCTACAAGCAAACTCTATGGGACAGGCCGGCGTGACAAATCTGACTTGACCCAACAAGTACAGGTATTGGAAGGAAAATGGGCCAATGTCAATACAGGTGAATCAGTCCCTGTCGGACAACGAACCCGTAATCCTGATGGCACCATTACTGAAAGTGTTAGCTATAAATCTATTACTAGTGGTTTTCAGGTATTACCGAGAATCAATGGTGAACAGGTTAATCTGTTTATTCTCCCACAACTGAATTCAAAAAGTAAAGAAGGTGGTGGTCGAGTCCAAACCCGTAGCGCCGAAACAACCGTCACAGGTAAACTTAACCAGTGGATTTTAATCGGAGGCACAGCCGAAGTAGTAATCAATCAGCCGGGTTCACGTATTTACGCCACTGAAAGGCGTAAAGAATCCCATAATCAAATATTTGTGAAAGTTGAAGTAATTCAATGATAATTCCCTTTGATATTCAATACACGATCAAACCCTTTATGCCTGAAGCTCACCTTTATCAGGTCACTTGTAAGATAAATAAGCCCGATCCAACAGGTCAGGCCGTTTATATGCCCGCCTGGATCCCTGGCAGTTATATGATTCGTGATTTTGCGAAGAATATCGTACAGATCAGGGCTAGTGATTCCAAAGGTCATGTTGATATGGAGAAACTGGATAAACAAACCTGGCTATGTGCTACCTGTTCAGGTTCTCTGACACTGGAATATGAAATCTATGCCTGGGACCTGTCGGTACGAACGGCCCATCTGGATACGTCCCATGCTTACTACAATGGCAGTTCAGTATTTCTGGCGGTAAAAGATCAAGAACAACAAGCCTGTGCCATTGAAATTCGTCCACCCGAGGGGAAGCAATATAGTGATTGGAGAGTCGCCACCACCCTGCCCCGAAACGCCGCTAAACTTTATGGCTTCGGGGGCTATCAGGCTAAAGACTATGATGAGTTGATCGACCATCCGGTTGAAATGGCGGACTTTACTTTGGCCAGTTTTGAGGCCGGCGGTATTCATCATGATATTATTATCACCGGCAAGCACCGAACCGATATGGATCGCCTAAGTACTGATCTGCAAAAAATTTGCCAGACCCATATCAATATGTTCGGTGAGCTACCGCAACTGGAACGATATATGTTTCTTACCATGGCCGTCGGTAGTGGCTATGGAGGCCTGGAACACCGTTCCTCAACCAGTCTTCTCTGTAGTCGAAATGATCTACCTTTAGAAAATCAAAACGAGTCTACAACCGAATATGTTACCTTCCTTGGCCTTTGCAGTCATGAATATTTTCATACCTGGAATATCAAGCAGATCAAACCTGCCGTATTTATGCCCTACAATCTACAACAGGAAAGCTACACCAAGCAATTGTGGGCTTTTGAAGGCTTTACCTCTTATTATGATGATCTTGGCCTGATTCGCAGTGGCCTGATTAAAACAGATCAATATCTGGAGCTACTAGGTCAGATGGCAACCCGTGTTTGGCGTGGCACAGGTCGCTTTAAACAAAGCACCGCCGAATCCAGTTTTGATGCCTGGACAAAGTTTTACAAGCAGGATGAAAATGCCCCCAATGCCATCACCAGTTATTATACCAAGGGTGCCTTGCTGGCCCTGGCGCTAGATATGTTGATTCAAAAACATACAGCTTATGAAAAATCACTGGATGATCTGATGCGTCATCTCTGGCAGCATTATGGCAAACCACAAATCGGCGTGCCAGAAGCTGAGATTGAAAAAATCGCCAGCAAGATCGCTGGAGTGGATCTAACAGATTTTTTTGCACGACATTTATATGGTACAGAGGATATTCCTCTTTCTAACTTGCTGGTCGACATGGGTCTCCAGTTTATATTACGACCAGCCGAGAACATGGAAGACAAAGGCGGTAAGGCAGCAAAAACAAACCAATCCCCGGTAAGTATTGGGGCACGCTTTACCACCCACACCAATGGCGCATTGATCAGCAATGTGTTCGATAACAGCCCAGCACAATCTGCTGGTCTATCTGCTGACGATATCATCATCGCCATCGATGGTCTCAAAGTTGATAAACTCAACATAGATAAAATCATTGCCTCCTACACTCCTGGTAGTAATATCATTGCCCATGCCTTTCGTCGCGATGAACTGATGGAGTTTTTGGTCATTCTGCAAGTCAGTGAAAATAACACCTGTGTCATCACAATTGATAATAATGCTTCCGAGGAACAAATCAGGCGGCGTGAGTCCTGGTTAAAATGCTCAAATAACCAAGGCACAGAGGATCAGAAAATAAAAATTCAGACTGTACATTAGAATGAGTAATACCAACCCCAATGGCAGCAGCGCATACAAACTCACCCACGTAGTTTATGCCTTGCAAGCCATATCCTTCTTTCTGGTTATCACATTAATCATTGCCGTCATTATCAACTATGTGAAACGCAATGATGTCAAAGACAGTTGGTTGGAATCTCATTATCGCTGGCAAATCCGTAATTTCTGGTACAGTCTGCTGTGGCTATCACTTGGTGGTCTGAGCTTCAACCAGGGAATCGGGGCTTTTATTCTCTTTGCCTGGGCTATCTGGTTCATTTACCGCATTATCAAGGGCTGGATTTATTTAAATGATAAAAAACCTTTGTACGTCAAATCACCAAAAAATAATGCACACTATATAAAGTAGATTGTTACACTAACCCACTCTACATGATTAGAGAAAGATTCATTCACCATTCCAAATTTAGTTGACCACAACAGATATCCCATAGACGTAATGTTTCAATATACCTAAGGGCTTGTGCCTTGGGTAGTTCGGTGAAGACATAGCGTATGACAACCCCACTCACGAGCACAATATTACAAGAATGTGGGGCTATTGGACTGTGAACTTGTGCATAACACTAATGACTTATTTAAGCGCCAAAAAACACTCGTAATTTTCTATAATAACATATAAATCAATATGTTATAAAGTATTATATTGAAAGGGTCTCATAGATTCTGCTGAAGAGTTAGAAACAATAACCTAGTATTTACAAGGCATATATTGTTGATATACTATACGGTGGCACAGTGCTAAATAACAACTATGCATTTACTCATTAACCGATTAAGTATCTCCCTGAGACAATATATTGAGGCATAAGGGTCATTGATGGTTGATTCATACGACAATACTAATATACAAAATCACTGGAATGACACATTTGTGGATTATCCATTGGATAATTCACTGGTTTGGCATATTGAAAAACAGGTTTCAAAGACGCCTCACTTAACAGCGGTTATATCCGCTGATAAATCCCTCAACTACGAACAGTTGAATGAAAAAGCAAACCAACTAGCCCATTATCTCATTGAATCAGGCATTAAAACGGATTCACTAGTGGGTCTATGTGTCGATCGCTCAATTGAAATGGTGATTGCGCTTCTGGGAATCCTCAAGGCAGGGGCCGCATATGTTCCCTTTGATCCAGAATATCCACAGAATCGACTTGATTTCATGGTTGAGGACTCAAGTATTTCAGTCCTTCTGAGTGAAAACAAACTCAAAAATAAATTTCCTGATCAGAAAATAAAGATCACCTGTCTGGATACAGATTGGGACGACATTGAAAAATGTAGTGTCACTAATCCTAATTGTCCGATTAAGCCCGAAAACCTGGCATATATGATCTACACATCAGGATCAACGGGTAAACCAAAAGGAACCATGCTCTCTCATCGAGCCATCGTCAATCGCCTTTTATGGATGCAAGATGAATATCATCTAACAGAGAATGACCGTGTGTTACAGAAAACACCGATGAGTTTTGATGTGTCGGTGTGGGAATTCTTTTGGCCTCTAATAACGGGGGCGCAGCTCGTTATGACACAGGCCGGTGGTCATCGAGATCCCGCCTATTTAGTTAATACGGTTATTGATAAAGAGATCACAACGTTACATTTTGTACCGTCCATGCTGAATATATTTTTAACGGCATCCGGTCTTGAGAAAATCACGTCCCTCAGGCAGGTTTTCTGTAGTGGAGAAGCATTACCATCTGAATTAGTTAAACGATTTTTTACAAAGTCAGATGCCCGATTACATAATTTATACGGTCCAACCGAAGCTGCTGTTGATGTTAGCTACTGGGAATGCAAAAAAGACTCCGCTGAAAGTATTGTCCCCATCGGCAAGCCCATTGCTAATATTCAATTACATATATTAGATGAAAAACTTCAACCTGTTGCCATTGGCGAATCAGGAGAACTGCATATTGGTGGTGTCGGTCTGGCACGCGGTTATTTAAACCGAGAAGAACTAACCGCAGAAAAATTTATAGATAACCCATTCAAGGATAATACAAAATTATATAAAACCGGCGATTTGGCACGTTTTCTGCCTGATGGCAATATCGAATATCTTGGCCGAATTGATTTTCAGGTGAAAATTAGAGGCTTGAGAATAGAGCTTGGAGAAATAGAAAGCACCATTCTCAAACATGACGCCGTCTTAATGGCAACCGTTGTTGCTAGTGAAGAAGAATTGGGTGAAAAAAGGCTGCTTGCCTATCTGGTAGTGAATACCGACAAGCCACTTTCTATTAATGAATTAAGACACTTGTTAGGAAAAGAACTTCCGGAATATATGGTTCCAGCTGCCTTTATTTTTCTGGATGAAATGCCATTGACCCCAAATGGTAAAGTCGATAGAAACGCCCTTCCGAAAGAAAAATTAAAAAGACCTGAACTTGACCAAGTATACATCACACCTAAAACAAAAATAGAAAAAGTACTCTGTGAGATCTGGGAGGAATTACTTACCCTGGATCGTGTTGGTATTAACGATAATTTCTTTGATCTTGGTGGTAACTCATTATTAGCACTCATGAGCATCGTGCAGTTGGAAGAGCAAGAAAATATTGAGATACCTATGATCAGAATGTTTCAATATCCATCGGTTCGCTCTCTCACATCAAGCCTTGAAGATAATAACAATGAACAGACAGAGATCGATAAAACGATAAACAGAATAAAGAAACAGCGTGAGTCGAAAGAAGACAATATTTATGCACAGGGTGGTGTTGCGATTATCGGCATGAGCGGTCGGTTTCCCGGCGCGTACGATGTCGATGAGTTGTGGTCAAATTTATGTAATGGTCTTGAAACTGTCACCTTCTTTTCAAAAGAAGAATTGGGTCCCGGGCTTGATCCTGAAATAACCAATAACCCAAATTATGTTTTTGCCCGAGGCATTATTCCGGATGGTGATAAGTTTGATGCCGCTTTTTTTGGTATTAATCCATCTGAAGCAAAAACGATGGATCCACAACAGCGCGTTTTTCTTGAGCTGGCGTGGGGCGCATTAGAAAATAGTGGTTACACATCTGAGTATTTTGATGGCCTTATCGGTGTGTATGCCGGTATGGGAAATAACTACTACTACCCCCTTAATGTCGATGGACATACCGATCTGGTCAAGATGGTGGGCCAATTTCCCATTATGATTGGAAATGAAAAAGATCACCTTGCAACGCGTGTTGCGAATAAACTGAATTTAACAGGGCCGGCTGTCAGCGTACATACTGCATGCTCAACGGCTTTGACGGCTGTTGATAATGCATTTTTTAGTTTAATAACCCGACAATGTGATATGGCATTGGCCGGAGGCATTTCTTTGCAGACACCACAATATAGTGGGCAGTTATATGAGGATGGTGGTGTTTTTGCTATAGATGGCCATTGTCGTCCCTTTGATGCAGATACAACAGGCACCATGTTTAGTGACAGTGCCGGCATTATTGTCATGAAAAGGCTGGATGACGCACTTCGAGATAACGATACCATTTACGCCGTCATCAAGAGCACAGCACTAAATAATGATGGCTCTGAAAAGATCAGCTACCTTGCACCAAGCATCAACGGTCAAAAACAAGTGATTGCCATGGCCCTGGCAAGAGCAGGAATAGATGCAGGATCAATATCCTATATAGAAGCACATGGTACAGGCACCCCTATTGGTGACCCAATAGAAGTAGAAGCATTAACTCAGATATATCGCCGCTATACTGATAAAAATCAGTTCTGTGGTATTGGCTCTATTAAAAGTAATTTGGGACACCCGACTATAGCCGCAGGGGTTACAGGTGTTATTAAGGTAGCGCTCTCACTAAAAAATGAAAAAATCCCAGCAACCATACATTATAAAAATCCAAATCCAAAAATTGATTTTGAACATAGCCCATTTTATGTCGTCGATAAATTAACAGCCTGGCCAAAAGGTGAGGAAAAAAGACGAGGCGCAGTAAGCGCTTTCGGATTCGGCGGAACCAATGGCCATACCATTCTGGAAGAGGCACCCGATACTAAGGAATCAGATCCATCTCGTTCTACTCAACTCATCGTATTATCCGCAAAAAATAAAGACGCGCTAGATATGATGACGAAAAATTTGGCCGATTATCTGGAAATTAATAACGACACCAATATTGCAGATGTGGCATTTACTTTACAAAATGGTAGAGTCTCTTTTAATCATCGTCGCTTTATAGTCTGCAAAAACAACGATGATGCAATAACTAATTTAAGAACGCTTAACCCACAATTTTCAAGCACACGATTAGTTGAAACAAAAAGTCCTGAAATAGTCTTTCTATTTCCAGGTCAGGGGTCACAGTATCTTAATATGGGTCGTGATTTATATGATTCTGAACCCTGTTTTAAAGAAGTTGTCGATTATTGTTCAGAGTTGCTTAACACTCATATTGGATGTGACTTGCGTGATATTTTATACCCAACAACAGATGATATTGAACAAGCCACAGAGACACTTAAAAATACTTATTATCAACAACCCGCCATCTTTGTCATTGAATATGCATTAGCTAAATTATGGGCATCTTGGGGCGTTACCCCAGACATTATGGTTGGCCATAGCATTGGGGAATTTGTCTGTGCTACCTTATCAGGCGTCTTTAAACTAGAGGATACGTTAGGGTTAATTGCCGCGCGTGGTCGCTTGATGAGTTCATTGCCAACAGGTTCAATGCTTTCTGTACGACTCCCCGCAGAGGTCATTGAACAAAGACTGATGTCTGGATTATCCCTGGCGACATCAAATGGGCCTTCTCTTTGTGTTGTTGCAGGGCCAGATGACATTATTGAGGAATTTCAAAAAGAACTTGAAAAAGAAGATATAGCCTGCACCCTCCTTCACACCTCACATGCCTTCCACTCAGAAATGATGGAACCCGCTGTTGCACCTTTTACGGAACTGGTCAGTAAGGTTGAACGCACTTCTCCTGTCATACCTTTTATATCCACCCTAACGAATAAATGGGTGACACAAAATGAAATTACTGACCCAGCATATTGGGGTAAACATTTGCGCTCACCGGTCAGGTTTGCAGAAGCGATAGGAAAGATATGGGAGGAACCCGAACGAATTTTACTTGAGGTGGGCCCGAGAGCAGTCACGTCAACATTAGCACGACAACAGGCTAAGGATCTAAAAAAACAGATCGCAATCGCATCATTATCTGATAATGCAGATAATAATATGGAACAGTTCTCAATGTTGAAAGCACTTGGAAGCTTATGGCTCGCAGGTGTTGATATCAATAGAGAAAAATTTTGGGCCAACGAAAAAAGAAGGCGAATTACGCTTCCTACCTATCCATTTGCAAGAAAACGAGTTTGGCTTGACCCCGTTGCAGGTTTAAATAAATTTGATAAAAGCAACACACAACCTGTAGAAACCGAACTGTCTGCTGAAGTTTTAGATGTAATACAACATACATCAGGCACAGTGGAATATAAACAGAAAACAGCAAAGGATCAGCTAATTGAAATACTGGAAGAGATATCCGGCATTGAGTTTGGAGAAGACCTTGACGTAACAAGAACCTTTGCTGAAATGGGGCTAGATTCATTATTCTTGACACAGATAGCCTTTAAACTGAAAAGCGATTTCAATCTTGAGGTCAGTTTCAGACAGTTAACAAATGATTATTCAACTATTGAAAGACTGTCGCAATATATACAGGAAGAAATATCTGAACTCACAGATAAATCATCTGACAATAGCATTGTCGAAGAAAGTTCAGATTCAGAGCTCTCTTTGACACACGACTCAGATGTGAATTCAGTACAATCTACCAGTTTTCAAAAAGAAATATTTGAACTCATCCAACAAGATGGAGATAGTGCTTCATGTTCATTTAATGAATCAATCACCATTACATTAAAGGGGAATGAATTCAATCAAGAAAAAATGCGTGAGGCATTACATGAGTTAGTTAAACGTCATGAGGCATTGCGCTATACCTTCTCACATGATGGAAAGTATCTGATTCCACATAAAAATGTCAATATCAACATTTCAGTTGAAGACATATCTCTTATTTCCGACAAACTAATTAATGAAAAAATCACTGACATATTAAAACAGGATTTCTGCAAGCCTTTTAATCTTGAAAGTGGCCCACTATTTCGATCGACCATTATAAAAGTCGATGAAAACATACATAAAGTTATTATCACTTCACACCTTGCAGTTTGTGATGGCTGGTCTCTTGATGTGCTTGTTCGTGACCTAGGAATAATATATTCATCTAGTGTTATGGACATGGACGCTAAGTTAAATTTAGATATTGCCGACAAATTTAGTGACTACTTACTCGGGACAACGACATTTGAGAAAACGGACGCCTACAAACAAATGCGTTCCTTCTGGAAGAAAAAACTCGCGACGCCTATATCATGCCTTGATTACCCGATAAAACAGGATTTACCTGCACAAAGAAGTTATAACGGTTCCAGGTGTGATTTATCGATAGACAAACCCACTGTACGTGCCCTGAAGTCATTATCATCTCGTATTGGATGCAGTTATTTTACAATACTTTTAGCGGGTTATAAGTTACTTTTATTAGGCTTAACACAACAAAAACGTTTAGTTGTAGGAATGCCTGTTGCCGGTCAAGCTATAGTCAACAAAAAATTTCTAGTGGGGAATTGCCTTAACTACATCCCACTGGTCAGTGAAGTTAGTCCTCAGCAAAGCGTTGAAGAATTCATAGGTACACTAAAATCCACAATATTAGATGCCATTGAAAATGGTAAATATTCATTTAATGAAATAACGGATCAACCACTCAAGTCAGTACATCCGGCTCGCGTTCCATTTATCCAAACATGCCTTAACATGAGTCCAAAAATGGAGGGCAATCAACTTTCTTATGCAAATCTTGAAGTTGAATATGATGTGAACCCGCGATATTTTGAGAGCTTTGAGATTTTCATTAATGCTGTTACAGAAAAAGATGATGTATTATTATTTGAGTTCCAATATAATTCTAACTTATTTTCTGAAAACACCATCAGAACCTGGCAAACTATATTACATGATATTTTAAGAGATCTAGATAACAGATCTGATTTTGAAATATCAAACTTTCTTAATAAATACTTTTTTGAAAACAAACGAGAACACACGCAAAAAAATAGCACTTTAAACGAAAACTCATCATCCGACTTACAACAGCCGGGAGACGCTTCATTTTATTTTAGCGAGGCATCTGACTTATATGGCATTTGTAATATCCCAAAGACTAAGCAACTTAATACAGGCGTTATTTTTTGTTACCCATTAGCCCAGGAATATATACTCTCTCACTGGTCATTCCGACTACTGGCAAAATCTTTACTGGCAGAAGGTTTTCCCGTATTGAAATTTGACTATTTTGGTACAGGAGATTCACTTGGCGATACAAATGATTGGAATCTGGATAGATGGATATTAGATATTCAAGCAGCCGCGAATGAGCTTAAATTAAGGTCCGGGGTTGAAAATATTTCTGTTGTAACCCTGCGCTTTGGCTCAATATTAGCAGCCTCTGCCATTGAGAAAGGTTTAAAGGTTGATAGGCTTATATTATGGGAGCCTGTATTTTCTGGTGCTGAGTATTTATCTGGGCTAAAAAATATGCAGAATGATTTCCTTAAATCAGTCAAAAACAATTACCCATATCCTGACGACAAAGATTTAGAAGTGCATCCAGATGAAATATTAGGTTTTATTTTTGAAAAAAATCTCCAGAAAGATATTGTAAGCAGTCAATTAAGGAATTTTTCATTCACTAACTGCAAAAATGTAGATTTTGTTTGCACAAATAACCTTAACAAATATAACAATCTTATTGCTGCGTCAAAAACTAAAATGAATAATGTAAAATTACATAAAACAAATGACAGTACATCCTGGGATGATCACACACAGTTTGATATTGCAATCCTTCCTAGTAATACCATAGTTAAAATCACCGCATTGTTAAAAGGATTGAACGATGAGTGAGAAAGCTATATCTTTCGGATTCAATAATGGTTTTATGGGTGTTATATCTGAGCCAGAAGGAAATGCAATTATAGATGCACCCATTATGATTATTTTAAATACCGGGATAGGACATAAAGCGGGCGGCTCATTTAGAATCTCAGTAGATATCGCGAGATCCGTACAAAAAGAAGGATTTACTTGCTTAAGATTTGACCTGTCAGGACTGGGTGACAGTAAAATGCGAATCAGCAATGGGAAAGAGGATTTGCCGGTTACCGATGTAATAATCGCAATGGATTACCTCTGTGAAAAATATGGCACATCAAAATTTGTTCTGATGGGACTTTGTTCTGGATCCGATAATTCACATAGAACAGCAGTAGCTGATGACCGTGTTATTGGTACAATCAATCTTGATGGTTACGGCTATCGTAATAATAAATATTATATAAATCATTATGGAAAAAGATTGTCGTCATTAAAATATATAAATCAAAAACTAAAAAATAAGCTCAGAAAAAAAGAAAACGTTAAGATTGAATCAAACCAAGCTGACGCGTATGTTAGAAAATTTCCCCCTTTTGAACAGTCACGCACAGAATTTTCTGCTTTATCCCATCGAAATGTTAAAATGCTATATATGTTCACAGGTGGTGTAGGTGATTATTACAACTATAAAAATCAATTCCGTGACGTTTTTAACATGGTCGATTTTAAAAATAATCTTGAGTTAGAATATTATATACATGCCAATCACAGTTTTTCATGGGTTTACAGTAGACAGAGAATAGTCAATAAAATCCTTAATTGGATGGTTCTTCAATTTAAATAATTGCTATACATGAAACACAAAACAAACATAAAAAACAAAAAATGGATTTTATTAAATTTTAGCAATTTGCTTGTTTTTATATTTCTTTCAACGACAGGCATACTCCTGTACGCAACCCCATACAATTCATTCATATCAGGCATTCATATTTGGCTAGCTATTTGTTTTGTTTTAGTCATTATGTTTCATATAAAATCACACGCTGAAAGCATCATTACCTATTTTAAAACAAAAACAGCAAAATGGGTCATCACATCGTGTCTAATTTTTATTGTAATACTATCCACCAGCATTTATTACAGGCTAACGCCACTGTCAACAGTTTTAAATTTTAGCGATAAACTAAAAAGAACGGTAACTATAGAAGAAGGTGAATATCAAGTTATCCGAACAAAAAAAAATATAAATGAGAAAAAAATAACCATAGATGTAAAAGCAGGAAAATATTACCGAGACCATTCAGTTCCGTTTTTTTTCGGCCTAAGTACAACAAGCACACCACAAATGGCATTTTGGTTAGAAGATATGAATGGAAATCTCATTAAAACTTTATACACGACAAGAAAAACATCATACCCAGCAATATATTCAGATTCCTCATCTCGAAGTGACACGATACAACGCCCAGAGGCTTTGCCCTATTGGATTCATAAGAAACAGAGTGTTAATAAAAAAACCTCTATAGTGCTCGACGCCATATCAGGAGCAACCCCTCATGGACATTATGAAATACAGTCCTCTTTTCCTAACAGCTTGCACAGATTCAAACTATTGGCAGAGGTTAATCGTTCATTTGATTTTAATAATTATTATACAAAAGAAAAATATCCAGACGATCTAGTATATAGTGGCGATGGATATCCAGGGCAGCCTTCTGTAATTTATGCTGCGGAAATTAATCTTGAGTCAAACACTAATGTGTATGTAATGAAACCTATTGGACATGGGCATTATTCTGGTGCTGATGGAAAACTCTACCAGGATATGGTTGGTATCGACACAGCTCTTCAGATTATTCAAAGAATAATAGTTGAAGTTAATGAGCCGTAAGTACAAAATCAACTTCATCAAACAAATATGATTAACCTGAACTCAGGATAAAAAGGAACTAAACGCCTGAACACCGATTAGAATATTTGATTAAAATGAGTTAGCAGAAAGGTAAGCAGGCATGGGTAAATTGACGTTTACAACTATCCGCAAAGCATATTTGCCTGTTAGGAATATGACTGAATATCGGCATAAAGTTGTTTCAAATACTCAGTTGGGTCAGACGATTTTTTCAAAGTCCTAATTGCAAGCTGTCTTGCGATAATGCGGTCTTTTTTATAATCACGGGATATTAATGCTGCCAAGGTATCAATATGCGCATTATCACAACGTAATTGGCATTGTTGTTTGATTACATTATAATAGCTCATAACATAATTCATTAAATCAGTGCTCGAATTTTTATCCAGATGACTATTATTTTTAAATTTATTGGACTCTTTTTTCTGCAAATCCGCAAAATAGGCATTAGGGTAATATTCAAACATTGCCCCAGTCATGGCATCCGTTGTGTGGGCCGTAACGAAAACAAGATTTAATATCACGATCTTGTCTATTTTTGTTTGTAAATTAATAATTTTATCATGGTAGCCCAGTTTACTAATTCGTATTTCCTTGAATTCATCTTTGCGTAGTAGCAATTCTAGTGGTGTCGTGCCCTTAGCAAGACCATCAAAATAGACAATTGCACCTTCCGGGTTACTTTTAAATATCATTTTTTGATCTGTACCCGAAAAAACACTAGCGCAGCCTGAAAGGAACGATAATAGGATAAGGGCAGAAAGAAATGTGCTCAATCGCATATATTACACCTAAAATAAAATTTGTTATTCAATTGTTTATGCTTCGCTACGTAATTATTGTGTCTAAAATTTCTCAACAATACCGATTAAACAATAGTGAAAATTCATGTAAATACAATAACTTGGGCTATGTCCGTTTGCATTATCTAACTTATCCGCATGGCACCCACTGACAATCGTATTTAATTGGGTATTGAGCATTATCACTTAAACACTCAATACATGAGGAAATATAGTATAAATACTAAGACGTTACAATTACATTTTTTACTAAGCTAATTTATCAACAATAAATGACAATCTCTCTAGTAGAATACACACACTCTCTCTAAATATGGTTACAAAACATACAATTGAAACATATTTCATTTATATTGCTTCTCTCTGCGTCAATTAATTTGATGATTTTCTCTGCTATAAAGGCAGAAGAGTTAATGTATTGGAAAAAATTGCTGCACTTTGGTGATAAATCAAGCCGTGTCATTTCAAAAGATTTTTTTTTGTCTCCGACAGGTAATACAAATTATATAACTGAACTTAATAAAACTATTAAGCTTCTGAATTCAAAAAATGGAAAACAGATAGCTTGCAACTTTCCTGCCCGATATACATGGATAAAACAATCAGGAAAAATTGTTCCCGACTTTAATATCAATGAATGTACAGAATTAACGGCATTTAAAAAAGACTTTCAAAAACAAACATTAAGTATCGTTTTTGCGACTGAATATCTTGATGCACCAGTTTCTTCCTTTGGACACACAATGCTGGTGTTCCATGACCAAAATCTTCCCTTATTGTCGGCTGAAGCAATTCATTTTGCCGCCAAGACTGACCATAGAGATGGGTTTGTTGCCTATACATGGAAAGGTGTTACAGGTGGATATCAAGGCTATTTCTTTCGAGATCCATTTTTCATAAAACAATATCAATACAACATCATTGAACAACGTTATCTACACATGTATACACTCGACTTCAGTGATAAACAGATAAAAACAATTATTCATCACTTATTTGAACTAAGAAAGGCGACTTATAATTATTACTTTATCAACGAGAACTGTGCTTTTCAAATAGGCGCGCTATTAGATATTGCAAGCAACAAAAATCACTTTCCTGATGATAGTTTTATTTTACCCATCGAAATAATAAAAGCCTACAAAGATGATTTAAAGGGAAAAACCATTCTTCATCCAACAACAGCAATTATCCGTTTTCTGCTTGATAAGATGAATGATGATGAAATCAATCAATTTGAAGCTATCCTCATGGGGGAACTGCAACCAAATAATTCACTTTCTGACAAAGTAAAATATGCCCTTACAACTTACTATGAATACAGCTTCAGAAAAAACAATATTGCCAACCCAAATTACATAAAGGTTATGCAGCTTAACTACAACAAACCAGAATTGGCGATCAAAATATCGGACCCCCTAGACAGGCAAGGCGTTAGCCGGGTAACAGCCAGTTACATAAAGAACGGTCATAGTGAAAGCCTATTAATGTCCTATCGGCCTTTCTTATCAGATTTGTTTGACATTCAACAAAAAAATCAACAAATATCAGAGCTATCGATATTCAATTCAACTTTTAAAATCAACAATCAGTCAACGACTTTATTTCAATTGGATCTCGTCAATATCAAATCATTGCCGGCTCGCAGTCGCTTTTTCAAACCCGTATCCTGGCAGTTCTACACTGGTTTTAATCGAGGAAACCCGACAGAAAATTTGGATTATGAAACTGAATTTGGACTAGGTATAACAAACAATATGTCATTCCTGACCGTTAACTATGGCATTAATGCGGGTGTTGATTTCACCACGGGTGACTATTATTACAAACCCAATGCCATTATCCTTGCCAGGTTAAGTGATCATTTAAAGATTGGATTCAATGCACATGAAAAACATTATAAAGACAAAACATATGTAGAACGAAATACCTTTGCCAGTTTAAGTTTTAACTCTTATGCCTTGAACACCCGTTATATATCTAAATCATCAAACAATAAAAAAACAGTAATGTTATCATTGCATTATTATTTTGATTGATCTTGGGAAAACCAATGCTGCTTAAGTGGATTTTTAGAAGTGCCCTTTATTGATTACAACCAATATTCTGGGTAGTGTCGGCCTTTTGCCAGATTATTCACGACCAAAGCAACCATCAGCATAATAATCGCCCCCAAACCAATGGGGATGATAACGTAGAGATAACCTAAATGATGAATAGAATCTCCACCTATAATGGCAATTAATGCCGTTGCTCCACCCGGTGGGTGTAATGTGCGAGTAAGATGCATCAAACCAACTGAAAAACCAACAGCAAAAGCCGCAGCAAATACCAGTTGCTCCGGAAACAGAAAATATAAACTTACACCGGTCATCGCTGATATCACATGGCCACCAATAAGATTACGCGGCTGGGCAAAAGGACTCAGAGGAATACCATATAGCAACACAGCAGAGGCACCAAAGGACCCCACTAAAAACAAACTACTTTCCAATTGCAAACCTTGAATTTGCCCTATCAAATAAATGGCTGCAATACCCAAAACACTACCGATAGTTGACCAAATAATTTCTGATACCGGCGCACGTGGTGGACAGCGTTTTCCACCTTTCATTTTATTAAAGAACGAATTCATGCATAATCCATTTATTGATAATTAATCGATGTGCCGATAGGTCATCAAATTTCCAATTCCGTAGCCGTTATATCACCTTCCATATCAATATAAATAATTTTCACATCGGGTATTTTATAGAGGATATAACCGGCCATCATCAACTTCATTTTTTCATTTTCATTTTCTATCGCAGTTAACAATTTATCAGCCACAACCTGACAACGCTGGACATCACTCAGTTTATCAACCCAGATCCGACTCATCTGCCAGCCCTGTTCCATATCCTTATCCATTTTTGTAAACAAATCTATTGCATCCGAGATCAAAAATTCAGGAACATCAATTTGCACCGGTTGTTCACCTATGACCACATTTAATATCATCAAACGATCCTTTAAATTGCAAATAAATATGCCGACATCTGGTTCATATAACGTCATACACGGTAAACTATGCCATCATCAAAATTATAGTCCAGTGATTTCCGACATAAAAAAACCCGCATGAAACGCGGGTTATTAATATAGATCTAATATATATCAATATTACATATTACGCTGTGAGCCCTTTTCAGCGTGAGCCATATCAATAACTTTCGTGGCCAATTCAGCATATTTCTGACGATATTCATTCAACGGATGGCTGGCACCGGCGTTATCGGTAAAATATTCAACCGCTTCAACACCATTTTTCTGCTCATATTCAATAAATTTTTTCTGCATTTTCAGCATTTCCTGGATCAACTTCTGTTTATCACTCATGATAATATGCCTCTGTAAGTACTTGATTTTACTAATTTCAATAGAGAGATTTCAAATTCATTAGTTAAAATATAGCACATCAATCTAAACGTCCCTATATCCATTTTGGCTTAGTAACCACCTTTACGCATACTTTCTGGTAGCCCTGCAATGCGACCTCCTTGTTTGCTTAGGTTACCCGGAAACAGATCGTACATAGATTTGGAATCAATCTTCTCACCCCACAGCTTTCCCATGTCTTTCAAAATAGCTCGGTTATTAGGCTGATTGGCATTGTTGTTAATATATTCATCACGCAGGTATTTAATAAAACCCTAGTGACGTTCCGTTAAATCAACACCTTCTTCAGTAGCAATAACTTTGGCGACATCTTCATTCCAGTCTTCAAGGTTAATCAGAAAACCGGTTCCCGTTGTTTCGATAGTATTACCATTAACTTCAATTAACATAATTTTTTCCTCTCTTAATCATACGCATACAAAATCGTACAGATTGAAAAAAACAAATACTAAAACAGATCTATCTGAACAAAACTTACCCATATGGGATATATAGGCCATATCCGTTATGTCAATTTAATTTGAATTCATCAGGAAACATCCTTCACAGGTTTGATGCCCTTTTGAGGTAAAAATATCCCACAACCCAAATGCCGTCCCAACCCAATACCACGTTGTTGTAAACGAATAGAATGAGCCTTATCCAGTTCAGCAACCATCAGACTACGTGTATAAAAATCTACGTCAGGTGTTTTGATAACATTCTGTTTGCCGGCCATCATTTTTTTTACTGGGATGTCCATAGCCTGTAATTGCTCCGCAACAATGTTCAGAAATTGCTCTTCATTCAGTGCAACATCACAAATGACATAACGAGAAAATAATGGTGACAGTTCACTCAAATACTTGATGTCAACATCACCAATAGCCAGGCTGTAACCATCGATATCCAAAGTCTGCCCTACCAACTGCTTTGCATCTTCAATACGTTCCTTGGGGACACGTAAACTCATTCGAGTCCGACGCGACAGATGCAATACCTCATTGATCGGATCCTCTGGTCGCATCCAGCCATTACCCGATTCTGCAACGTGTATCTGATGAATCCCAGCCAGCTCTTCTATTTCTATCCAGTCCAGAACAGACTTAATGGCTTGAGATAAAGCATAGGCATGCTCAATGGGTAACATTTTACAACCGAGTTTAAAAACCAGATCGACCACATCATCCGAGATAATAAATTCTTCTTTACTGTTTTTTTCTTCTGTCCAGAACATAATGTTTTTTCCTAACGCCCAGCTGAAGTAAAAACGGATTCAAGTTTTTCTTCCCAGTTTTCGGGTGTATCACTGAAAGATGGTTTCACATCCATTCGAAAAAACATCTCACCCTTCATGGCCTTTTCCATAATACGTTTCTCCAATTCTGCGAAACTTTCCATATCATGTCCTTCCATCAGCACTTCACTTAACCATAACATCGATATCCCCCTAGAATTTAAACTGTCAACAATACATCTGTATCCTTAATGCGATCAAAATATCGGGCCCGATAGAGTAAGCGATGTTGACTTTCATTATCATCAAAGGCCGTACGATTATGCAACACATTGTTGGCCAAATAACCCTCGCCTGGCTGTAAACTATGACGAAAAATATAAGGACTATCGCTTGCCAAAAATGTATTTAAACAGGCTACAGCTTCCTGAGTCAGAGCATCATCATGCCAAATGATATTCCGTCCACGTGCCGTATAACGCATATGCAGATTACCTTGTGGGTCAATGGAAAATACCGGGCCGCTCTGCTCTGCGCGAATTTCTTTGCCTCCTTCAAAATTAGCTGGAATATTCATGGCCTGAGGATGCATTAATGCGGTGACATAGTCAGGATGACAATCTCTCAAATGTATATAGGCAATTTCAGGGTCTAACAACAGGTTAGCCCCCCCTTTAGAGGCATTCTGCACGCAATGCAGAACCATGCCACGGATCTGTTCTTTAAGTTTGTTGTAGTAACCATCGGTGTGCCAGCTAATGGGACGGTTACTATAGGGAATGTATCCAGCATGACGACCTGTCGACATAACCTGCAATGAAGTAATCGCGTCCTCATCAGCACAGAGATTATTATCAAGTCGCTCAAGCCCAAAGCACTGTCCCAATTTGCGAATAGTTTGCTTCGCCTCATAATTATTCTGGGTTATCCGATATACGGCCATATTTGTTTTCTTACAGCGTTGCAATAGGGCCTGATATTCAAACTCGGTTAAACAAGTGGCATCTTCTATCTCTACCAAAAGTGCCGTGGCGGTTTGTGGGTAGTCCTGTAATTTTTCTTCACGCCAATGTTGATAAAGCGACACATTATTTAACAGAAAGGGACTCTGATTGACATTCCGTGCGTTCGATACAGTACGTAGTGGCATTAATATCTCTCTACTAAAATTAGGTAAGGGGTATACATGGTAATTATTTTAATACAGTCCATGCTTAATATAAGTCAGTGAGATTGATTTTCTATACACGTTAAGATTAAAGGGCTCTATATTGCCGTGTCATAATCACACGCAAACGCAGGTAACTTATTGTTTGTATAGAAAATATTATGAGTGCAGAAAATATAACAACGGCATACTAGCGTCAGGTTGAAGAATAGAGGGTTGTGCATATACCCCTTTGTGGGTATCAAAGGATAAGTAATTCACCCCATTAGTAAGGTTCTCCTCGGCCTCTTATCCACCTAAACTTCATCGTAGATGACGACTATAAATATGGTTTATCTACTCACAGCTATACTGCGAGTTAGTATTTTAAAATACACGTCATTAACCAACACAAACTGGTTATATTCTCAAAGGAGAACACCATGGATAAATCCAAAATTCATTCTACTCCAATGCTCGATGTGCTGGAGGAAGGCCCTTGGCCGAGTTTTGTTTCTGGTTTCAAACGGATGCGTGATCAGCACCCTAGCCAGACAATCAATGAAATGGCCAACTCGCTGTTGGGGCAATTAGAACATTCTTATGAAACACGTAAGGGCTACTGGAAAGGTGGCACAGTGTCCGTATTCGGTTATGGCGGCGGTATCATTCCCCGTTTCTCAGAAGTAGGTAAAGCTTTTCCAGAATCAAAAGAATTCCATACCCTGCGTGTTCAGCCCGCACCGGCCAATTACTATACCACTGACATGCTGAACCAACTGGCAGATAGTTGGGAAAAATACGGCTCAGGCATGATCACATTCCATGGTCAAACGGGGAACATCATGTTCATCGGAACGACCACAGAAAATACTCAGCACTTCTTTGATGAAATCAATGAATATGGTTGGGATCTTGGTGGTGCCGGTCCATGTGTACGTACGGCCATGTCTTGTGTCGGTGCAGCCCGTTGCGAGCAATCGTGTGCCAACGAACACGCCATACAGCGCCACTTGGTCAACACCTTTACGGATGACGTTCATCGTCCTGCCCTGCCTTATAAATTCAAGTTCAAAGTTTCAGGTTGCCCAAATGATTGCCAGAACTCTATCGAGCGATCCGATTTTTCAGTGATTGGTACCTGGCGAGATGAAATAAAGGTCGATCAGGCTGAAGTTAAAGCCTTCATTAAAGCAAAAAGTCGTGACTATGTAATTGACAACGTAACATCACGTTGTCCCACTAACTGCATGACTCTGAAAGATGACAACACCCTTGATATAGACAACCATAACTGTGTACGTTGCATGCACTGCCTGAACGTCATGACCAAGGCCCTGTCACCGGGTGATGACAAAGGTGTAACTATTCTGATTGGCGGAAAACGTACACTGAAAATTGGCGATATGATGGGCACCGTTGTTGTTCCATTCATAAAGCTGGATACTGCCGAAGATTATGCAAAACTGGTTGGATTGGCCTCTGAAATTATCGATTTCTTTGCTGAAAATGCTCTAGAACATGAGCGTACTGGTGAAATGATTGAGCGTATTGGCCTGGTTAATTTTTTAGAAGGCGTTGGTGTTGAAGTTGACCCAAATATGATCAGTAGTCCACGCCAAAGTTCCTACGTACGAATGGATGGTTGGGACGAAGAAGCCGAAAAATGGTTTAATCGCAAAGTCGAACAGGCTGCAGGTTAATCACAGGATATTAACAAGATAACAAAAATTTAGTTAGGAGATTAAAATGGCACAACCTCAAATGCGTCATCCTATTGAATCTGGCTGCCCAGATGGCTTCCAGTACATGCATCCTGTGATGCGCCGTAATTATGGTCAGTGGAAATTCCATGAACATCCCCGTCCTGGTGTTCTGCGTCATGTTGCTAAAAGTGGCGATGAAATCTGGACCGTAAAGTGTGGAACGCAACGTATTCTTGACGTTTTCACACTGCGTAAGCTGACTGAGATCGGTGACAAATTTGCTGATGGTTTTATTCGTTTCACCATCCGCAGTAACGTTGAATACATGGTGTCTGGTCAAACCAAAGTTGATGCACTGATCACGGCTCTGGAAGATGCTGGCTTTGTCGTCGGCGGTACGGCTAACTCTGTTGCCATGATTTCACACACACAGGGTTGGTTGCACTGTGATATCCCAGGTACTGATGCCTCTGGTGTGGTTAAATCAATGATGGATGAATTGATTGATGAGTTCAAAAACTGCAACATGCCTAACCGTGTTCATATCACCACTTCATGCTGTCAGATCAACTGTGGTGGACAGGGAGATATCGCCATCAACGTACAACATACTAAACCACCTAAGATCAATCATGATCTGGTCGCCAATGTTTGTGAACGTCCTACTGTTGTGGCCCGCTGTCCCGTTGCAGCCATTCGTCCTGCCATGGTTAACGGCAAACCTTCATTGGAAGTTGATGAGAAAAAATGTATCTGTTGTGGTGCCTGTTTCCCACCTTGCCCTCCCATGCAAATCAATGATGCCGAAGAAACCAAGCTGGCTATCTGGGTAGGGGGTAACCACTCCAATGCCCGTAGTAAACCAAGTTTCCAGAAACTGGTGGCGGCGGGTATACCAAACAACCCACCACGTTGGCCAGAAGCAACCGCTATTGTTAAACGCATCCTCAAGGAATACAAAGCAGGTGCAAAAGATTGGGAACGTATTAATGACTGGATTGACCGCATTGGCTGGCCCCGTTTCTTTGAAGTTACTGGCCTGCCGTTTACCAAATATCACATTGATAACTGGACGGGTGCGCGCCATAGTTTAAATGCTTCTACGCATATTCGCTTCTAATCTTGAATTATTGTAGGGAGTCGAAATGAAATTTGCTATTCAGGTAAATGAAGGCCCATATAACCATGAAGCCTCCGTGTCGGCCTTGAATTTCACCAAGGCCGCACTGGAAGCAGGTCATGAGATCTTCCGTGTATTTTTTTATCACGATGGTGTCAATAACGGTACACGCTTCACATCTCCTCCCCAGGACGATATTAATATAGCCGGTAGCTGGAGTGAGTTAGCTGACCAACATGGTATTGATCTGGTTATATGTGTAGCTGCAGCCCAACGTCGCGGTATCGTGGATGAAGGGGAACAGGAACGCCAGGGTAAAGACGGCAATAATATCGCTTCAGGCTTTCGTATCTCTGGCCTTGGCCAACTGGTTGAAGCCGGAATTCAGAGCGAACGCCTGATTGTATTTGGCGATTAATCGAGGAAAGCACATGTCAGATATTAAAAAATTCATGTATGTCAACCGCAAGGCTCCTTACGGTACGATTTATGCCTGGGAATCTCTGGAGGTTGTCTTGATTGGTGCCGCTTTCGAACAAGACGTAAGCGTGGCATTCGTTGATGATGGCGTCTATCAATTGATTAAAGGTCAGGACACCACCGAACTAGGCATTAAAAACTTCTCAGCCACCTATAAAGCCCTAGGTGATTATGATGTTAATAAGTTGTATATTGAAAAAGAATCACTCGATGCCCGTGGTCTGACTCTGGACGACCTTATGCCTTTAACGTATGAGGATGAAAATGACAACTGGGCTGAAAAAAATTCAATTCGTGTTGTCAGTTCACAAGAGTTAGCTGAGCTTTTTGAGCATAGCGATGTCTTGTTTAACTTCTAACGGGATGAGGTAATTTTAAATGTCTATTTTGCATACCGTTAACAAATCACCTTTTGATCGCAATTCGCTCGATGCTTGTATTCGTCTTGCGGTAAAAGGCGGCTCTGTCCTGCTAATTGAGGATGGTGTTTATGGTGCTATGAAAGGAACAAATAAATCCGACATGGTTACCCATGCGATGAAAGACTTAAGTTTCTACGTATTAGGTCCGGATCTAAAAGCCCGGGGTATAGACGAAGAAAAACTTATTGATGGTATTAAAGTCGTTGATTACAGCGGCTTTGTAACCCTCACAGTAGAAAACGATAAGGCCCAGGCCTGGCTCTGAACTTTACGTTTCTATTTAACCAGCACTTAGGAGAAAATACCATGGGTATTGAAGTAAATGGCAAGGTTTTTGAAACCGACGAAGAAGGTTATCTTTCTAACCTGAATGAATGGACACCTGAGGTGGCAACGGCCATGGCAAAGGATGAGGATGTCGATCTAAGCGAAAGCCACTGGCAAGTTATCAATTTTTTGCGCGAATACTATGAAGAGTATCAAATTGCGCCTGCCGTACGTGTTCTGACCAAGGCCATTGGTAAAAAACTCGGGCCAGATAAGGGCAACAGTAAATATCTATACGAACTGTTTCCGTACGGCCCAGGTAAACAAGCCTGTAAATATGCAGGCCTACCCAAACCAACGGGCTGTGTATAAAAAACGGATGTAATAGAGGGGAGTTAGGGTAGCCTTCCCCTCTTCCACTTATCATTCAAAATAATTAGATTGAAAAGGATTAGTGGCATGACGGCATTGTCGATATTTTTTGCGCTTTTATTCTATGCTGCGATGGCTGTTTTTGTAGTAGGTTTAGTGTGCAAAATCATACAGTATTCACGTACCCCTGCCCCCTTAAAAATCCCGACCACACCTGCGCCCGTTACACAGACAGGTGTAGTGTTACGTATGGCCAGTGAAGTCATACTCTTTGCCAGTCTTTTCAAATCCAGCAAATGGACCTGGATCTTCGGTTGGATGTTCCATCTGGCCCTGTTACTGGCCTTCTTTCGCCATCTACGTTATGCCATGACACCAGACAGTATGCTATGGCCTTTGGTCAACCTGAAACTCATTCAGGCCGCTGGCCAATATGGTGCCTATGTCATGTTAATAGGCCTGCTCGGTCTGTTTGTCCGTCGTATTTTTGTCGACCGTGTGCGTTATATCTCGGCCCCCTCTGACTACCTGATGCTGATATTAATTTTAACCATTGCTGGTAGCGGTACGCTTATGTCGTTTGTTGCTCACACAGATATAGTGCAGCTCAAAGCCTTCATACTTGGTTTGATCTATTTCGATTGGCAGACTCTGCCTGCCGATGGGCTGGTGATAACCCATCTTGGACTGGTTGCCTTATTGATGTTTATTTTCCCCATCAGCAAACTATTGCATGCACCAGGCATGTTCTTTAGCCCGACACGTAACCAGATCGATAACCCACGCGAGAAACGTCATATTTCTGCCTGGGGCAAAGCTATCGACGATGCTGAAGCAAAAATGACGGTAGATTGAGGATAATAACGTGGCTGATTTTGAAGTCCCAGAATTACAAGAGATACCGCTCGTCCCTCATATCAAAGAAGGGGCGATGGCGCACAGCCAACCGTATATCGCCAAAGCCCCCTTCCAGGAAGCACTTGGTTTCCCCGGTGAGTTAGTCGAAAACTGGGAAGAAAAGGTCTATGAAAAAATGGATGACCTGCGTAAGCGCTATCGTTCATTTCAGGTCTATCTTGACTCTTGCGTAAAATGTGGTGCCTGTACCGATAAATGTCATTACTTTCTTGGCACGGCTGATCCCAAAAATATGCCCGTGGCACGACAGGATTTGCTGCGTAAAGTCTATCGTAGCAAATTTACCTTTGCAGGTAAGTTCTGGACAAAACTCGGTATGCCATGGATGGTCGGCGCACAAAAAATGGATAAAGGAGTACTGGACGAATGGTACAGCTATTTCCATCAGTGCTCACAGTGCCGTCGTTGTTCTGTCTATTGCCCTTATGGCATTGATACCGCTGAAATCTCCATGGCCGCACGTGAAATTATGGACTCCATCGGTGTTGGACAAAAATACTGTAATGAAATTCTAGGCAAGGTTTTCAAAATTGGTAACAACCTTGGCCTGCCTCAACCTGCTCTACTCAATACCCTGGAAGGACTGGAAGAAGAGGTTGAAGAGGATACCGGCGTCGCTGTTAAATTCCCGCTGGATGTCAAAGGTGCCGATATTCTGCTGGTCACCCCTTCTGCCGACTTTTTTGCCGAGCCTCACGTTGATGGCCTGATCGGTTATGCAAAGGTTTTCCATGAATCTGGCATTAGCTGGACCATAAGTTCCTATGCCTCAGAAGCCGGTAACTTCGGCATGTTTATCGGCTCCTACGAAACTATGCGCAAAGCTGCTCAACGTATTCGCAAGGCTGCCCTCGACCTGGGCGTCAAGCGCATTGTGTTTGGCGAATGTGGCCATGCCTGGCGTGTTGCCTATAGCTTCCTCAATACTCTGGCTGGCCCATGGGACTTCCTTGATCCCAATTACCCTGTACCACAACACATTTGTGAATTTACACACGATCTGATTCAACGGGACAAACTAACTTTTGACAAATCTGCCAATGACCACCGTGTCATGACCTACCACGATTCGTGTAACGTGGCACGCGGCTCCCGTATGGGTGATAAGCCTGGTGGTCAAATGGAGATCCCTCGTGCCGTCATCAAGGCCTGTTGCAACAATTTCCATGATATGCCGCCAGAAACCATCGGCGAAGCGACCTTCTGCTGCGGTGGCGGCGGCGGGATACTGACAGACGACCTGATGGAGATTCGTGTCAAAGGTGCCCAGCCTAGAGCAGAAGCCCTGAAACAGGTAACAGAGAATAACGGTGTCACACACATGGCCGCCATCTGCGCCATTTGTAAGAGCCAGTTTACCAAAGTACTGCCCTACTACGGCTTTACGATGGATCAAATTGTCAGCGTCCACCAATTGGTAAGTGATGCAATTGTATTAACCAAAAAAGATTAAACCGAATAGTTTAGCTCAGGAGAACTGGCATGGCTACATCCCGCGATGATATGCAAAATGAGAAATTGAACTTCCGTAAATATAAGGATGGTGATGACAAATGGCGTTCTATGACGGCCCAAATTTTTAAGGGTGACACCTCTCATAAATGTCCAACGTATGTACACCGGACGCCACCTTGTCAGGGCAGTTGTCCTTCAGGTGAAGATATCCGTGGCTGGTTGAATATCATCCGCGGTATTGAAAAACCCGCAGGTGACATGAGCATGCAGGAATACGCCTTCCACCGTTCAACTACTGCCAACCCCTTTCCATCCATTATGGGACGTGTTTGTCCGGCCCCTTGCCAGGATGGTTGTAACCGTAATCAGGTTGAAGACTTCGTTGGCATCAACGCAATTGAACAATTCATTGGTGATTCCGCGCTAGAGAACAATTTCAAATTTTCATCTGGTGCTGAGACAGGTAAAAAGATTGCGATCATTGGTGGTGGCCCAGCGGGTCTGGCTGCGGCCTACCAACTACGCCGCATCGGCCATGGTGCAACCATCTTTGATACTCATAAAGAATTGGGTGGCATGATGCGCTATGGTATTCCCGGTTATCGAACACCACGTGATGTCCTCGACGGTGAAATCAAGCGTATTATCGACATGGGCGTTGAACTCAAAATGGAAACCAAGGTCGGTGTTGATGTTACCGTTAAACAGCTAGAAAAAGATTACGATGCCATCCTCTGGGCTTTGGGTGCACAAGCCGGTCGTAAAATACCCGTACCCAACGCCGACAAGGCCAGCAACTGCCTAACCGGTGTTGACTTCCTTGAAGCCTTTAATGATGGTCGTCTACAACTTGTATCTGAAAAGGTCGTGGTCATTGGTGGGGGAGACACCTCCATTGATGTGGCTTCCGTTGCTCGCCGTCTGGGGCATATCACTGAAACCCATGAAAATGATCGTCCGGAAAGTATTATTCTGGGGCACACGGCCCATGATGTAGCCTCTTCTGCCAAACGTCTGGGGGCAATGGTGACACTGATTAGTCGTTCACCAATTGAAAAAATGAACGCTGCCCAACATGAAATCGATGATGCGCTGCGTGAAGGTGTCAATGTGCGAGGTCAAATACGCCCACTAGAAGTTATCATGGGTGCGGATGGACGTGCCACGGCATTAAAAGTGGCCGAACTGGAAGACGATGGCAAAACAATCATTGCAGGCTCTGAATTTGAAATCGAAGCTGATCTAATTGTCTCCGCCATCGGTCAGGGTGGTGACATGACCGGCATCGAAGACTTCGGTAATGAGCGCGGCCTGATGGATGCCGATCAGCATTATCAAGTACCCGGTAAAGAAGGTCACTTCGTAGCAGGTGATATTGTTCGCCCTCATCTGTTAACGACGGCCATTGGTCAGGCTTCTATCGCGGTTGAAAGTATTGACCACTACCTGAAACACGACGAAATGAAAAAACGTCCAAAGGTAGACAAGAACCACTTCAATCTGTTGGACAAACTTCGTGAAACGGGTTTGGAACCAACAAGCTTTGATGCCACTGTTGGTGACCAACGTGGTACTGACAGCACCCACTATGCTGTTCACAACTACGAAGATCGTTCACATGCTGAAATCATTCCAGCAGACCGACTGTATCTTGGGCATTTTGGATACACCCCCCGAGTCAAACGTACAGAAGACGTGCCCGATTCTGATGAGGTCCTGGGTCACTTTCAGGAACGCATGAATGGCTTGAGCACAGAACAGGCCGTTGAAGAGGCAGGGCGCTGCATGAGCTGTGGAATGTGCTTTGAGTGTGATAACTGCGTTATCTTCTGTCCACAAGATGCGATTTATCGTGTCCCGAAAAAAGAAGCCACCATGGGCCGTTATGTTGCAACCGACTACTCAAAATGTGTTGGCTGCCATATTTGCCAGGATGTATGTCCAACGGGCTATATCGACATGGGTATGGGCGAATAATCATAAAGTTTGGGGCTACGCATGGTGTTTTTTTGTAAATATATGCACAAACTTGTCACTCTGGCCGGGGTCAGCCTGTTGTTGCCCCTGACAAGCCAGGCGGTTGATCTTATGCCGGTCATTCCAAAGGCAAAGGGACAGCAATGTGTCGAATCAACGGACAAAATGCGTCGAAATCACATGGAGTACATACTCCATCAACGTAACGATACGCTGCGTAAAGGCATCCGCACCCCAAAATACAGTCTTAAAAAATGTATCGAGTGTCACAATGCTCCCGATAAAGATAACAGAGTTGCCCATATCAGCAGCAAGCAAGACCATTTCTGTAGCAGTTGTCACACCTATGTGGCCGTAAAAATAGACTGCTTTGAATGCCATGCCGACAAACCGAAAAAGACTCAATACCATCCCACATCCAGAGAGGGCCACTAAATGAAACAAGATACCGATATGAACCGCCGCCGGTTTCTTGGCCAAACAGCCGGTGTTGCCGGTCTGACAATTGTCCCCGGTGTGATGTTATATGAAGTACAGGCCCGCCCAGCCGATCAAGCTGCGTCCAGCTCGGTTCGCTGGGGTATGTTGATCGATACCCGCCAATGTGACACTGGCTGTACCGATTGTGTCACGGCCTGCAAAACAGAAAATGGTTGGGGCAGTACCGAAACAAAATCCAGCCCAGAACAACAGGCGCAATGGATCCGCAAGGTCAAGCTAACCGACAAACAAACAGGCCATGTGCAATCACTCCCTTTGATGTGTCAGCACTGTGAAACACCGCCTTGTGTAGACGTCTGCCCAACCGGTGCTTCCATGAAGCGAGCCGATGGTATTGTGCTGGTCGATAAACACATCTGTATTGGTTGCCGTTATTGCATGATGGCCTGCCCTTACAAGGCTCGTTCCTTTATTCACGAACCTTTGACTGATCAGAAACCCCATGCACCACGCGGTGTGGGAACGGTTGAAAGCTGCACACTGTGTGTCCACCGTATTGATAAAGACGGCACACCGGCCTGTGTTGAGGCCTGTAACGCAGAAGGTCACAAGGCCATGTACTTTGGTAATTTAAATGATCCAGATAGCGACATATCCAAACACCTCAAACAACACGGCGGTGAGCAAATTCGCGCCGATCTCGGTTTGAACACCGGTGTCCGCTATCAAGGGCTTTAATACTAAAATGATAAAATCAGGTTGGCGGAAACGATGAAAGCAATCAGATATCTCCAAATCGAAGGCCGTAGCGTTGGTTACTATGCATTACTGGGTATTCTGGGATTGATAGTTGCCGCAGGTGGGCTGGCGGCACTCTACATGGAACATAACGGCCATTATGTCACCGGAATGAACAACCAGATCGTCTGGGGCATACCACATGTCTTTGCCGTATTTCTGATCATAGCCGCCTCCGGCGCCCTCAATGTCGCCTCAATCTCATCCGTCTTTAACAAAAAGGCCTACAAACCCCTGGCACTGCTTTCAGCCTTTTTATCAGTTTGTCTGTTATTGGGTGGTTTGACCGTACTGGTGCTGGATCTTGGTCAACCCGATCGACTCATCATCGCCATGACCCTCTATAACTTCAAATCCATCTTTGCCTGGAACATGATTCTGTATAACGGATTCATTGCTGTTGTCGCTGTGTATATCTGGTTCATGATGGAAAAGCGTATGAACAAGTACAGCCGATACGCGGGCTTCACCGCCTTCTTCTGGCGTTTGATGCTCACCACTGGTACTGGATCTATCTTTGGTTTTATTGTTGCTCGTCAGGCCTATGATGCCGCCATCATGGCACCAATGTTTGTCATTATGTCCCTTTCTTATGGCCTCGCTATTTTCATCCTGGTGATGATGGCATCCTACCACTGGTCTGAGCGTGAACTAGGCGATGCGACAGTGCGCCGCATGACAAACTTGCTGGGTGTTTTCATCGCCGCTGTACTCTACTTTACCCTAACCTATCATCTGACAAATCTGTATGTCACTGAGAATCATGGTGTCGAAGCTTTTATTCTGCGTGACGGCGGTCTGTATACACAACTATTCTGGATAGGCACAATTCTCATTGGCGGCCTATTGCCTCTGTTCCTGATATATTTCCCAGCTACCGCCAAAAATCGCAAAATGATCAGTGCCGCCTGTGTCATGGTCATCCTCGGTGGTCTGGCAACACTCTACGTCATCATCATTGGCGGTCAGGCTTACCCACTAGAAATGTTCCCCGGCAAGATTGTGGAAAGTTCATTCTTCGATGGCGGTATCAAGGCCTACACCCCCACTCTGGCCGAAATACTACTGGGTACAGGTGGTTTTGCCCTATCTCTGATAATGGTTGCACTGGTTGTGAAGATCCTGCGTGTCTTACCCGACAACATGGCCGATGCCAACGTCGATCCTCACTACTAGCCAAATAGATAGCATTTTGTTATTTTCAGCCCTATCTGCCCCATGCAGACACAGTTTTAAACATTACATTCTGGATCACCAAAAGGTCGAATATACATGGATCGTCTGCTTATCTCTGCGGCACATAAATCTTCCGGTAAAACCACGCTCAGTATTGGTCTGTGTCATGCCTTAAATCAGGCCGGGCATATTGTTCAGCCCTTTAAAAAAGGCCCGGACTATATCGACCCCATGTGGCTCAGCCGAGCCACTGGACGTCCCTGTATTAATCTCGATTTTTATACCATGCAAAACGAAGAGATCTTGCAGCGCGTTAATCACTACGCCGTGGGTGCTGACATTAGCCTGATCGAAGGTAACAAGGGCCTATATGATGGCCTGGATCTCGATGGCTCAAACAGTAATGCCGCTCTTGCAGAACTTTTACAGACCCCGGTTGTGCTGGTGATTGATGTGCGTGGTGTCACCCGTGGTATCGCCCCGCTATTACTGGGCTACCAGAATTTTTGCACCGACATTCATATCGCCGGGGTTATCTTCAACCAAGTCGGTGGCCGCCGACATGAATCAAAACTACGCGCCGTCATCGAACACTATACTGACATAGCCGTCATCGGCGCTGTCTACAATGATCCCGCCATGGAGATTGACGAACGTCATCTGGGTCTAATCCCCAGTAATGAAGCACCCGGGGTCAATAAAAAGATCGACATTATTAGTAAACGGGTTGCTGATCAGGTTGATCTCGACAAACTAAGACAACTTGCTCACAACGTTCCCCCTCTTGCCACAGTTCCCTGCCCAACGCCCACAAAACCAAGCCCCGACATTAAGATTGCTGTCGCCCGTGATGCGGCCTTTGGCTTTTATTATCATGATGATTTTGATGCGCTGAAACAGGCCGGGGCCGAGCTGATCTTTTTCGATACCCTGCAAGACAAAAAATTACCCGAAGTGGATGGCCTGTTCATCGGAGGAGGATTTCCAGAATCCTTCCTGTCGCAACTCAGTGCCAATCAATCCATGCGACAGTCCATTTACACAGCAATAGAACAGGGCCTACCCACCTATGCCGAATGCGGCGGCCTGATGTACTTAACAAAGAGCATTAACAAAGACCAGCAACACTATGAAATGGTAGGCATTATCCCAGCCGATGTAAAAATGCATCACAAACCTCAGGGTCGGGGTTATATTCGTCTCAAAGAAAGTACAAATCACCCTTGGTCCAGTGATGAGCATTCGACAGACAAAGAAATTGTTGGCCATGAATTCCATTATTCCGGTCTCAAAAACCTGGATCCCAGCATCCAGTTTGTTTATCAGGTTTTACGCGGCTATGGGATTGATGGCCAGCAAGATGGCCTTATATATAAAAATCTGCTGGCCTGTTATGCCCATCTACGAGACACAGGGCAAAATCACTGGACAAGCCGTTTTATCCACTTTGTCCGTCAATGCAACATAACGAAGCGGAGATAAATCATGATTACAGTGACACCGGCAGCCGCCCAACAAATCAAGCATTCAGCCAAACAAACTCAGGCCGAAAACATGCCCCTACGCATCGCAGCAACCCGCAAAGCCGATGGCAGTATCCATTATGCGATGGGTTTTGCTGATGAAAAGGATGAAAAAGCAGATCAGGATCTAAGCTACATTTCAGAAGGTGTCACCCTTGTCGTTTCCGCTATCAGCCTCGATCTGCTGAATAAAACCGAAATTGATTTTATTGAACTGGATAATGGCGAAAAAAACTTCGTTTTCAAGAATCCCAATGACCCTAATTACAAACCGGCTCAATAGGGATTTAAACGATAAATCATGTAAAATCCCATCAGGGGTTGATGAGAATCTGTTAACATCTAAAGACTTGCCATGAGCAGCTACCAGTAAACATATGAGTCGTTCCTCCTCTGAACATCCTCAAAAATCAGTTCTGTCCGGGGCCTCTCTATCCCTGGAGGAACAATCCACACGCCTACATAACAAGCTATTTTGTGGCCTGTGGCGCAGCCATTTATGTATGCTGTTCTTGGCCCTGTGCAGCACCGTACTGAGTCTCGGGCTGTTTAGTCTATGGGGCGCATACAAGATTGAACCCATTTATTATTACTCGACCATCACCGCCCTGACCATTATGGCGTTTGGCTTACTGGGACTGATATTCTATCGTATCAAAAACCACCTGCTTGCACCCTTGACCCACTTACGTAACTGGGCACTTGAGATGCATTCCGGCAATCTGTCCGCTCGACTCACCTCCAACTATTCCGGTGAATTTGCTGCCCTGGCTAAAGATATCAATGAATTTGGTGATACCCTGCAAGGCCTGTCTGAAGACATGCAAAGCCAGGTAAATAAACAGACACGCCATCTCGAACAAAAAACCCGTTCACTAGAAATTATTTATGATGTGGCTGCCAGCATTAATGTCTCCCGAGATCTGGAAGACCTGCTAACACGCTTTCTGCATACCCTGAAGGATGTTGTATATGCACGTGCCGCACTGGTCCGATTGGTCACGGATGATGGTCAAATGCGCCTGGTCTCCAGTATCGGGCTGGATGATGACCTGATAGCCCGTGAACAACTCATTCCATCTGAAAGTTGTCTGTGTGGCCAAGCCTATACTGAGGGCAAAGTGCTGTTTCAACGCGACATCAAGGAATGTGACAAAATCATTGGCCGGGCCTTTTTCGGTAAAGAAGATATTGGAATGGTAGCCGTGCCCTTGCAGTACCGCGATCGCACACTGGGTGTATACAACCTGTTTGTTTATCGTGAAGATTACTTCGACTCCAAAGAGGTAGAAGACTTATTGACCAACATCGGACGTCACCTGGGGATGGCTATCGATAAATCCCGTTCCGATGATGCCTTCAACCGATTCTCCATTATGGAAGAACGAACCCGTATTGCCCACGAATTGCACGACTCCCTGGCCCAAACTATGGCCAGTCTACGTTTCCAGGTTCGCGTACTCGATGAAACCTTACGCCAGGGCCAGGAACAAGCCATCTGGCATCAACTAGAACAGATCGAAAACAATCTCGACGAGGCTTATGCCGAACTACGCGAACTGATTACCCATTTCCGTGCGCCTATCGATCACCGTGGTCTAGTACCTGCCGTAGAACACCTGGTCGACCGCTTCCGCAAAAGAACCGGTATTCATATCTTCCTTCAAAGAGAATGGAATCTAGTATATATGTCAGCCAATGTCGAAGTACAGGCACTACGTATTATTCAAGAAGCATTGAACAATATTCATAAACACAGTGAAGCAAAAAATGTACGCATCCTGTTGCGCAGCAACCCAAGCGGAAATTGCATGATCATGATCGAAGATGATGGTATCGGCATTGCAACTGAATCAGGTGATGATAAAAACGACCACTATGGTTTAAATATCATGTCTGAACGAGCTAAACAAATCGGTGGTGAAATTCGCATCGATAGCGAACCCGGTGAAGGCACTCAAATATTCCTGCAGTTTAAATATCAAACATCACCGGGTTATCAGAATATACCCGTAGAATTCACCTCCCCCATTAAACGAGTTATCCCATGAGTCTACGCGTATTATTAATTGATGATCACACCCTGTTCCGTGTCGGACTGGAAGGTCTGCTTACGAGTCGAGGTATTGATGTTGTCGCCTCAGTTAACAATGGAAAAGAATGCTTAGCATTAATTGAAGAGCTCAAACCGGATGTCGTCCTGCTCGATATGCGTATGCCCGGTATTGATGGATTGGGCGTACTCAAGATGTTGCGTGAAAAAGGCCTGGAAATGCCGATTGCCATGCTCACCACAAGTAGTGAAGAATCTGATCTGGTGGAGTCCCTGCGTGCAGGAGCTCAGGGCTACCTGTTAAAAGACATGGAGCCTGACGATCTGGTACTGGCACTACGTGATATCGTGGCCGGTAAAACGGTTGTCGCACCTGATCTGGCTCCCATCCTGGCCAGGGCAGTGCAAGGCAAAAGTGACCCAAAGAAAACCGAACATATCACACCCTTCTCCCATCTCACACCACGTGAAACCGAAATACTAGGTTTGTTAGCAGAAGGCCAAAGTAACAAGGTCATTGCACGTAATCTTGGTATCTCAGATGGAACCGTCAAGCTACATGTCAAGGCAATCCTGCGTAAACTCAACGTTCATTCCCGTGTTGAAGCCGCGGTAATGGCGGTCGAATACGGATTACAACGCTCCTCAATTTTGCCGTCTTAATAATCACATTCAGGTTTTACAATGAAAACATTTACCCAACTCGTTGATGAATGTCTGCAACATATTCAAGAAATTTTCCCCTGGGACCTGGCCGAAAAACAACAAGAAACTAAATCTCTGATTATCGACGTACGCGAGCCTTATGAGTTTGATGCTATGCACATAGAAGGTTCTATTAATGTCCCACGCGGCATTCTGGAAAGTGCGATTGAATTCGATTATGAAGAAACCATTCCGGAACTGGCCCAGGCAAGAAATAAAGAAGTGATCATCGTCTGTCGCTCCGGACGCCGCAGCGCCCTCGCCGCCCTCGTCATGCAAGAAATGGGCTACGGCAAAGTCATCTCACTTAAAACAGGCCTGCGCGGCTGGAATGAATTTGAACAGGCGCTGATCGATAAAAATGGTAATGCAATCGACATAGATAATGCCGATGAATACTTCACCGCAAAACTACGACCAGAACAACTTTCACCTAAATAAGATGTATTAGTGTCATTACCAAGGGAAACTGGCGGACTAATTACCAAGGGACTTTGTCACAGTGCCGCGCCCTTCCACAACCAGTCGTCGAGTTCCTCAAGACCTCCGGCGATCTCGTAAACAATCAATACGCAGTCCCGATGGACATCCTCCGCACCGCGGTCTCTATCCAGTCCCATGTCGATCCAGACTGCCAGGACAACTCGCATGAAGCGAACCTCAACAAGGCCAAACGCCTCCTGGCCATGATCCCGACCATGATCGGCCACATGCAGAACTCAATCGAAGGCAAAGCATTCGTTGCCCCAAACCCGAATCTTTCCCACTCGGCAAATCTCCTCTACATGATGACAGGTTCAGAACCAACCCCAGAGGCCGAGAAGGTCATGGATGTCTCGCTGGTCCTCTACGCCGAGCACGACTACAACGCTTCCACTTTCACCTCACGTGTTATCACTGGTACTCTCGCCGACATGCACGGCGGGGTCACCGGGGCCATCGCCGCACTCAAAGGCAAACTCCACGGCGGCGCAAATGAAGCCGCCATGGACATGCTCTCGGACATCCGCAAAGACATCGGCCCAGAAAACGACACCGCAAAAATCACCGACTGGATG
>JAFLJQ010000111.1 GCA_022712915.1 Gammaproteobacteria bacterium
CTTTCTTCTTGGCCTTTTTCTTCGCGACTTTCTTTTTACCTTTCTTCTTGGCTACTTTCTTCTTGGCCTTTTTCTTCGCGACTTTCTTTTTACCCTTCTTCTTGGCTACTTTCTTCTTGGCCTTTTTCTTCGCGACTTTCTTTTTACCTTTCTTCTTGGCTACTTTCTTCTTGGCCTTTTTCTTCGCGACTTTCTTTTTACCCTTCTT
Organism: Gammaproteobacteria bacterium; assembly: GCA_022712915.1. GTDB lineage: Bacteria > Pseudomonadota > Gammaproteobacteria > UBA6429 > Thiohalophilaceae > JAHEDB01. The sequence goes on from JAFLJQ010000111.1 coordinate 209, forward strand.
CTTGGCTACTTTCTTCTTGACTACCTTTTTCTTGGTTTTCTTCTTAGTTGCCTGTTTCTTGCTGGTTTTCTTTTTAGCTGTCTTTTTCTTTGCTGTTTTCTTCTTCGCAGCGGTCTTTTTCCTGATCGGTGATTTAGCTGCCGCAATAGACACACCACCGCTTGGCAGACTATCAACGATACGCTGTAATGCTGCAAAAATAGCCTCTACCTGACCAACACCTTGCACAGAGCGAACCTTGCCCTGACGACGATAATAATCAATCAGCGGAGCAGTCTGAGACTCATAAACACGTAAGCGATTACTAATGGTTAACTCCACATCATCATCACGCTGCACTAGTTCACTACCACATTTATCGCAACGACCTGACATACGGGGCGGCTGGAAATGGACATTATACATCTGGCCACAGGATTTACAGGTTCTGCGGCCAGTCAAGCGTTTCATCAGAACATCAAAATCAACATCAATTAAGACACCGGCCTGCAAGGGTTTCCCCATACTGGCCAGCATTTTATCCAGTGCTTCAGCCTGTGGCAGATTACGAGGAAAACCATCCAAAATAAAACCTTTATTTGCATCGGGCTTGGATAAACGCTCTTTAATCATGTTAAGCACAATATCATCAGACACAAGTTGACCTGCATCCATTGCAGTTTTGGCGCGCAAACCTAAAGGAGTACCTTGCTTGACCGCTTCGCGTAATAAATCACCTGTTGAGATTTGAGGAATATGATATTTTTCAACTAACTGCTTAGCCTGGGTCCCCTTACCTGAACCTGGTGCTCCAAGTAATACGATTCTCATTTTTTCTCACTCCGTTAACTTTAGATAATGATTATTATCGGCACAGCTCCGTTGACATTAAATACTTTCGAGCCGCTTTATGAAATTATTTCTATAAACTTAGGAACTAAAATTAGTAGTTGTCTATGCACAAGTCAATGTAATTAATATCGCTTTACACCAAATTGACAATCTATGTTGACTTCATTATTTATAATAAAACACATATTACAATGCATGAGCAGACTACTTCTATATTAATCGCAACTGCTTACTTTTTACTTATCTGGCGGTGCTGGTAAAATGAATTATAAGCACATAATAAATGCGTCTTTAATATATCATGCCCTTATCCCTTTTGTTTTTATATCAGCCTGATAGAATAGCCAACCATTTTCAAACAACCATAGTTGATGCACACATGAATTTAGATAGAGTCGGCCCAGGTGATAATTTACCAAATGAAATCAACGTTATTATTGAGATCCCATCCCATAGTGATCCCGTTAAATATGAGGTGGACAAGGCCACAGGTGCCATGTTTGTAGATCGATTCATGAATACCGCCATGCACTACCCCTGCAATTATGGCTATATTCCCAAGACCCTTTCTCTAGATGGTGATCCCGTCGATGTGTTGGTGATTACCCCGATCCCTTTAATCAGTGGCTCAGTCATCTGCTGCCGCACCATTGGGGTTTTGAACATGACTGATGAGGCCGGGCCAGATGCAAAACTACTTGCCGTTCCCATCGATAAGCTTTGTCATATGTTTCATCATGTTCAAACGCCGGAAGACCTGCCAGGTATGTTGCTATCGCAGATCACCCACTTCTTTGAGCACTACAAAGATCTGGAAGATGGAAAATGGGTCAAGATTGATGGGTGGGCCGGAACCGATGCAGCAAAACAAGAGATCATGGCCTCCATTGAGCGTTTTAACCAAGCGCCTGACAAACCTTTTTTCTAATTCCACAAACTTAATACAATGAAAATTTGTATTGTCTCAGATAGCCATGACAACCGCTTTTTGCTGGCGGCGGCTGTCGAAGACAGCAAACAAAAGGGGGCTAAAGCCGTTTTGCACTGTGGTGATGTTGTTGCCCCAACGACACTGCGCATTCTCAATCCGATTGGCCTGCCCATACATGTCATACATGGCAATAATGCCGGTGACCTATATAACATGGCCCAGTTAGCTCACGATGACAGCAATCTAATTCATTACCACGGCCAGGATGCAGGAATCGAACTCCACAAGCGCCGGATATTCATGGTTCATTACCCACACTATGCCCGCGCTATGGGCACAACCGGAGACTGGGATATTGTCTGCTGTGGGCACGACCATCAAGCAGAAATCAGTCAAATTGAGAACATCAAAGCCTCAAAGACCTGGTTCATCAATCCGGGCACTGTTGGTGGGGTCGGTGCCGAACCCACCTACATAATGGCTGATTTGGAAACCATGGAATTTCGCATTGAGCATGTACCCATCCCGGGTGATTTGGCTTATAACCGAACACCCGTGACACCACACCTCCCATAGCAAAGCTAAACGGCCGTCATTTTGTGAAATTCACGCCATTTCACACCACATTGAAGCAAAAAGGGCGTGATTAAGAGGGCTATTCGATGAATAGCCCTCCTAATACCCAGGAGTGTTATGCTGCACCCAGCGATCTCCATCTGCGAGAAACTCCTTTTTCCAGAAGGGTGCCTTTGATTTTAGTTCTTCCATTAAATAACGACTGACTTCAAAAGCATCCTTGCGGTGTGCCGACCAAACAGCCACAAGAACGATAGGATCATTTGGCCACAACTTACCCACACGATGAATGATCAGGCTATCAATGATAGACCAGCGCCCACTCGCCTCCTCACAAACCATTTTCAGATAATTTTCGGTCATTCCTGGATAATGCTCCAGCGCCATGCCTTTCACGTCATCGCCTTCGTTAAAATCACGCATGGTGCCCACAAATACCGCCGTCGCACCATATTGACCTGTGGCCTGTATCTTTTCCTGATAAACCTGAACCTCGTGATACGGTTCAAATGCCTCACTTCGAATCTCAATATGCATCTCAGCCCCCCGTGACGGGTGGAAAAAAGGCCACTTCATCACCCGCTTTAACCACCTGTTGCAATGAGACATATTCCATATTCACAGCACATAACAGATTAGCAGGCAAAGACTCATTGTTCGTTACTTTGCTCCAGACCTGTTCTACCGTCATGGATGCTTCAAACGGCAGTGAGCAATCACTCAATTGTAAGCGTTCGCGCAAGCTTGCAAAAAAACGTATTTGTATGACCATACCATCTAAACCAGATTTATTTGCTCTGTCCCACCCAGCAGCCTATTATGTTCGCCGGAATATATTTAATAATTAAGTGTACTGCGACTTTTATAAATATGAGTGACTTTACCCATTTTAATGCCAACGGCGATGCCCATATGGTCAACGTAGGTGAAAAATCATCTTCACATCGGGTGGCGATTGCAACCGGTTCCATCCACATGCAAGCCAAAACCTTTCAGCTAATTATGCAAGGTGGCCACAAAAAAGGCGATGTACTGGGTATCGCGCGAATTGCCGGTATCATGGCATCAAAAAGAACATCAGATCTAATCCCGCTTTGTCACCCTCTTATGCTCAGTCATGTCAGTGTTGATTTTGAAGCAGAAGCAGAGCAAACCATCCACTGTTCAGTCCAAGTAGAAACCACAGGCCAAACTGGTGTGGAAATGGAGGCACTGACTGCGGTGCAGATCGCCTTATTAACGATCTACGATATGTGCAAGGCCGTGGATAAAGGCATGGTCATCAACGATATCCGCCTGAAACACAAAAGCGGTGGAAAATCCGGTGACTGGAATCACAACTAAACCGCTTATCAAGACCAGGCAAAAATAACCAAACTCTCCAACAAATTAATTTTTTAGTTCATTAGCCCATCGCACCATCTTTATTCATCTTATGTTGCATGGCTAACAAACGGGCACGACGACGATCAAGTTGAGCGCGGCGATTTTCAGAAATCAATACACCATTGCCATCATGAAAAGGAAGTTCAGGCATTTTACTCGCACGACGATCACAACCATGCGCACGTTTAAGACTTGGATCCCGGGCCAACAGGACACTGATAAAGCTAGCCATGCATAATAAAACCAAACCACTCAAAAAAATTGGCGATTGTACAACACCCAGCACTGATTCCATGATAATACCCACCTTTACTGTATTGTCATTATATGAATATATAACCAACTCAGCTAAGCTATCAACTCCAGCAGGATTGTCAATTACTATAAGACCATAATTTTTTGACTTGAATCAAGTTAAATCAAATAAACTTCATATGAAACAGTTATCTAACCCAGCACCTGAAGATATCACCACACTCCTGCAGCGGAGTCGAAAAATGGCAGGCCAAACATTGGCAGAGCTGGCCTCTTCTCTTGGCGTCCCTGTACCAGCAAATCTCAAAAAAAACAAAGGCTGGCAAGGCCAACTAATTGAACGCTATCTGGGAGCCTCTGCCTCAACCCAGGCTGCACCGGACTTCATGGAACTGGGCATTGAACTCAAGACCCTGCCACTTGACCGAAATGGCCACCCCAAAGAATCCACCTATGTGTGTACTGTCCCTCTGGATAAAACCCATGACATTAACTGGGAGAGTTGCTGGCTAAAAAATAAACTCAATCATGTCCTATGGGTTCCTATTGAGGCTGATGCCAATATTCCACTTGCAGCACGAAACATAGGTAATGCCATTCTCTGGCAACCCTCACAGCAACAGATACAAGTACTTCGGCAAGATTGGGAAGAACTTATGGATATGGTTTGCCTGGGCCAGTTGGAACAGATCACCGCCCATCATGGCCAGTATCTGCAAATCCGCCCCAAAGCTGCAAACGCCAAAGCACTCTGTCCAGCCACCGATATGGACGGCAACCGTATCATGACCTTGCCTCGCGGTTTTTATCTGCGACCGACGTTCACCCAGCAAATTCTCAATGAACATTATGCCTTTGCTTAAGCAAATCAGAACCGGTGCATAAATAACAACGCCAAAACCCTATCCACCCCCAGTCAAAATCCAACGCAGAAACACCGATTCCACTGAGGTGATATCAACACATCAAATGATATTATTGCCTTTGCAATCTTTGTGTTCCCCGTACCCCTGCCGTTAATCATTCAAATATCTAATCAACAATTACAACTTAGCCCCTTAGAACAGGACTGATCGTAGCTTTGCATAAATTTAGAGTACTTAATTTTAGCCGGTTTGCCTTATACCAATCAGAATTTTTCTACTGTAGAATTGCCAGCATTGTTTTCCCTGAGAGTCATTTTCAGAACATGAATACATCGACCCCGGAACAAATAAAACAGGGAATCAAACGAACCTTTGACCTAGTTGCTTCAGGTTATGACACACCGGCTATGCGCTATTTTCCCTTCAGCGCTGATTACTTGGCCCACACTCTACAAGCCAAACAAGGGGAAAGAGTACTGGATGTGGCATGCGGCACCGGCATGGCGGCCATGGCCATTGCTCAAATGCTCGGCCCAAAAGGACGAGTTCAAGCCATCGACATCTCAAACAAGATGCTTGACAAGGCTCTGGTAAATATACACAAAGCTGGACTCAGCAATATCGAGTTACATAACATGGATGCTGAGCAGCTCAAATTTAAATCTCAATACTTTGATGCTGCCAGCTGCGCATTTGGACTTTTCTTTTTACCTAATATACCCAAGGGTGTAAAAGAAATCTTCCGAGTGCTCAAACCAGGCGGACGATTCATCTTCAGCTCATTTTCCAATCAGGCCTTCTCACCTCTGGTGGATCTATTTCACGAACATATAGGGGAATATGATATTGATATTCCCGAAACAAAATGGCGCCTCCTGTCAGATGAAAAAACATGTCTTAATCTATTAAACGATAGCGGCTTCGAACAAACCCAAATCGACAAGCAACAACTTGGTTATCACCTGGCCAACCATATCGACTGGTGGGAAATTCTCTACAACAGTGGCTTTCGCGGTATTCTGGAACAATTGGAACCCGAACAACTGTCCAAATTCAAGATCAAACATCTGGCTGAGGTCGATAAACTAAAGACCAATCAAGGAATCTGGCTGAACGCAGAGGTATTATTTGTCTTTGGCAGACGACCGCAAGAAGCCGCCCATTAACACATTTTAAACATGCAGCACCTATGAGTAACCCTACAGACATCAAGGATGGCAATAGCAACGCCACAACACCCATCGCTGTATTGGATAGTAAACAAAGTGCCCAGCAATTTCTGGAGCAAAAAAAGGCCGAGCTAAGACAAATCGATATAATAAAACAACCCCTGCTATGGGCAAAAAAACAGCTTGATGTCGCTGATGGCTTACTGGCGACAGAACAAAAATCTGAGGCCTGGCAAACGGCCCGAGAAAACTTTGATGTACTTATCCAGCACGAAGCATGGCAAGAGGCCGTAGAGGCCTGTAATGTAATGTATCAATCCGAGCAAGCGGCTTCCCTAAGTGCGCTAGGACAGGGGCTCTGGTTGGCCATAACCTATCCAATTGAAGCCGAAACAACCGTAGCCATGCTGCACCATGTGGTAGATGACACACCCAAGAATGCCGATGGTGCCGCAGTGGCTGCGGCAACAGCCCATTACATTGCCAAGCTACGAACTACCGACCAAAAACAAAAGAACCTCTCTTTCCTGACGACACATATTCTTGGCGAAGTGGCCAAACGACACAGCAATGTCAACAGCCAGGATGATTTTAATATATGGTTGACACAACTACAGCTGGACAAACCGGAATTACTGCTGCCCCGCATGGCGCAGATCATCGATATCATGGTGGAAAATAACTGGTGGTTTGATCGTGATGAACTGCGCGCCAAGCTACCTGTTAACTAGCACGATTAATCCCCGGTCGGCATAACACTGAACTCAATGATCTGCTCCATATTGCTCAGACTCTCAGCCAAGGCTTGAAAATTGTCAGTATTCTGCGTATTGATGGTCATATTGTATTGAAAAACAGCCCCTTCTTCCTCGAGGTGGTAGCTCGGGCTGTAATAGTTGATCTCATGTTGAGTAATCAATGTTGTCAATTCATCCAATGGCAAACCTACCAAACGCTTATAACGCACCATCAAAGTCGCATAACGTCTTGATTTGAGTTTACGCTCCACCCAACCGAGTGAACTAAGTACCAGCAAGGTAATGATCGTAGCCGCAACCGCCGCGACATAAAAACCCATACCGATAATAATCCCGATAGCGGCGGTAATCCACACCGAAGCCGCAGTGGTCAGCCCTCGAATAGTTAATTTCTCTCTCATTATGACACCGGCCCCCAAAAAACCGATACCCGTCATAATCCCCTGCGCCATACGTGTTGGATCAACCCGTAAAGTATCAATAGGCACTTCAGACAAGAGCGTCCATTGATAAACAGTTAACAGCATTAATAAACTTGAAGAGAGACAAACCAGGGCATGGGTGCGCATACCGGCAGGTCTACCATGATAGCTTCTTTCCAGCCCAATAATGCCACCGGCCACGACCGCGGCGAGCAAACGTGTCAAAATAACAATAAATTCATCCATAATTATGATATATATAATTTTATGATATATATGAAAGTATAATAGACACATTGAATCCTGCTGGCAAAAAATACAAATGATCGTTATTTACACATAGTATGAACCCTGATACTGGATAAATATCTGTCAAACAACTGAACAATTTAAAAACCATGTCCCTCATCATCCTAGAAAATGCTTGTTACACAGGACGACATAAGTTATTTCAGCATGCTCAAAAACATCATCCTGGACCATTCTAACCAATGGAGGTAATAATAATCACAGGATAGAAAAGTGGCGTTTACACATCAGTAATAAACATTTTACATCCGATTCCTTTCTTTGCCTATTAGTTCACACTTCAGGTGCTCCAATTTATTCAAGACAAAAAAACAAACACCCTTACAACACAAACAAGTCGCGGCAAATCAATTTTATTAAACTTTATTCTAACTTACTCTGTAACCTAGCCCACATAACGCACACCAATACGATAACCCTGACGTGCCGCATCACGATAATAACTGGCATGCTGGACAGTGCGATTATCCAGAATGCAAATTTCACCGGTCCCATGTGGTGCACTCCAGGCCTGCTCCAATACAATCTGGTTCAATACATCCAGCATGTGCGTTTGTGAATAAATATTATATAAGGTTCGGACACCCTTTTCGGTGCCGGAATCACACTGTTTTTCTTTTAGTAATTGTAAATAAGCCACGATATTAGCAACAAACAGAGTCAAGGCTGTGCGTGGTTCTGCTTGCTCTGAATCAAAAGGATCACGAGTGAACATTGAGTACGGTGTAGGCTGGTTTGGGCTCCGATCAATATGAAAACCGATTGCGGTGCCCAATGCTACGCTTTTGTGACGACAAATACGCATTTTTGATAATAACCGGGCCGATACGATCGACTACAGACTTAACACCCTCATCCAGATTCATCTCAGCATCATGCAAATTTAACTCAACAGGTTCTACAAATTCACAGATTAATCCAAAATGATTGAATAAAAAAGGTATTTCAACTCGCTGACTCAGCGCTTGTAAATCACTGCTGAGCATATCTTGATAATAAGCAGCTACATTCTTTGCGTAGTCAGGAATCGCAATTTTTAATTTGTACGATTTACCCGCAAACGACCCAATAACCACGCCCTGTGGGTTTCCAAACAACTGAGTCAGATCATTGATTAAATTAAATAACATAACAGGATCAAAATAGATTAAGTTGATCTGGTTATCGGCAAGGATAGCTCATCTTTTAAGTAATTAGTTCTTGTAAAAAGTAGCAAAACGATGAAAACTATCAGGATATAATATTTTACAATTCAAGAAGGTTTTTTACCTGTCTTTTTCTTGCCCTTTTTGGGTTTGGTGACAAAAACACCGGGAATCCAGGTCTTGTGTAATTGTGCCGTCTCCGCTGGATCTTCATTGGTGTCATCCAGAAACTTGAAGTTACTCGTGCCAATCCGCACAACATCTCCATTCGATAACTTATACAGGTCAATCTTTTTATCATTCACATAGGTACCATTGGTACTTTGTTGATCCTGAACGTAATAATCAAATGCTGCCCGTTGTTTATTTTCCATGGCCTCAATAACCGCATGAGTCTTACTAACCAGTTCATCATCAATACTGATATCATTATCTGTGGCTCGACCAATCCGAAACTGTGGTTGATCAATTCGCAGCCGAATACCCGCGACCCCCTCTTTTAACTGAACCAATGTTGCCATCGCCTTATCAAATCCTCGCCATTTATTGCTAAACACACCCTTAAACAGTCTATTCAAAAAATAATCATTTACTTTTGAGTGAGAAGGATCATTTTATACAATGAATACTGTCAAAGACATAGACCTAAAATTAAATAGGCCATTTATTATAATTTTTATGCTGTAACAAGCAAGATACAGAAATAAATAACATCCAAATAGCAAGAATACAAATCAAATACACAGCCCCTGATCACCAACACGACAACCACTGTGCCACAAAACCAATACATTAAGCACAACTAAATGGCTGGACAATAAACAACGCCCCACCTGGCCCGTATACAGCATCATTAAATCACGGTGGAAAATTAAGTCAAATTCTGATCAAACTATCGTATCGGACAATGCTATCGGGCATGGGCACCCGGATTGCGATTATAACGAATGTTCATCAGTACCTCATGGCCCTGATCTTCCTCCATAGTACCTATCGTTGCCGCCATACGTAGGGCATCCATTTCCTTTTCATAAGTTGCCGTAAACAACACATGCCGCCGATACAAGTGGGTGACACTAAAATTATATCCCAACTTACTCACTTCAATAAGGTGGAAATGACGGATTTGTGCTTGGTTACTTTGCATACCTAAGGATATCGGCAATATTCCCAGCCTTTACAGTATTTTAAATGTGCCATACTCCACAAAACTTAACTTTGTGCAAAATATTCAGCCAGATATTCAGCAAAAGACTCACCACTGCTTTCATCCATATCTCTTTGTTTTAAAAGGGAATGTTCCACCCATTTCTGGTGACGTCTCAGACTTCCGACATCCAATTTATTTTTCATGAAATACTCCTGGTGCTGCGTCGACATTCGCAGCCCAAAATCAAAGAACCCCTCACCATTTTCACGCATAGTTTGTAACATCATGGCTGATGGTGTCGCCTCTGGATCCGCAATTCGCTCCCGTTGCCTTGCCAAGGCCTGAGCATAAGCGCATTCCTGACTTGTCGAATCCAGTAATTCAGCAACGGCCTGCATCTCTCCACACAATTCTTGTGCCCAGTCCCGTAGTGGACGTTTCTGGCCGTGTGAAGTTAAGCTACAATCTGCCGCTCTTCCCATATGGGCTGTTAGCAATTCATTTTGATCAATCGCAGATTGCTCATCCGTGTCAAAGCATGGACTCTCACTCAATAGACAAAACAACATAAAAATTTCTAGAAAACGAATCTGCGTCTCATTAATACCAAGAGGATCAAAAGCATTTACATCCAACGAGCGCAATTCAATATATTGAATACCCCGTTTTTTAAGTGCCAGGGTCGGTTTTTCATTTCCACTCAATATCTGCTTGGGCCTGACAGTGCTATAATATTCATTTTCGATCTGTAGAATATTGGCATTCAATTGCTGATACTCACCACCCACCAAAACTCCAAACTTCTCATAATCAGGGTAAGGTGTATTAATCGCCGCCGTCAGACTTTCAATATAAGCCTGTAGCGAATTATAATTGGCATGCACACCAGTCGCCTTTTCCTTGTTGTTCTGGTAACCAAAATCCCCCATCCGAAGCGAAGTGGCATAAGGTTCATAAAAGGTAGTATCATTAAAACTTTCCAAACTCGTCTCCTTACCGGCAAGGAAAGATTTACAAATTGCTGGTGATGCGCCAAATAGATAAGGTATTAACCAACCAAAACGTAATAAATTTCGAATCAGGTCAAAATATCTTTCTGATATAAATTCCTGTAAGGGCGACTTATCCCCCTCCATTTGCTGGTATACCGGCCAAAAGTTTTCAGGCACCGAATAATTAAAATGCACTCCAGCAATAGCCTGCATGGTTCGTCCATATCGATGCCCAAGACCACGACGATAGACGGTTTTCATCATGCCTGCATTTGAACTACCGTATCTGGCGATGGGAATGCTGGTTTCCCCCGCCATCACACAGGGCATGCTAGTCGCCCACAGAATCTCATTTCCCAGATGACGGTAGACATAAGCCTGGGTATCACGCAAAAAATCTAATGCTGCAATGGGATTATCAAAAGGAGGGGTTATAAGCTCGGTTAAGGCCTCAGAATAATCAGTTGTGATATAAGGATGCGTCAGCGCCGCTCCCAGAGCCTGAGGGTGAGGCGTCTGTGCAATGGACCCACTAGCACTCACCCGCAAGGTCTCTTTTTCGAGTCCGATCAGGCCATTTTGTATCAACCCACTTTGTGCGCTATTCAGTAAGCGGGATATCCGCTTTTCATATAATTGATACAAAGAATTTACCTGAAAGTGATTAAATAAAATCAGCAAAAAAAACATTAATATACTGAAATGGATAAATTATACCTAACCCAGCTTATTGAACAATAAACATGCAATGGGGTAGGCAATTATCAGAGAAAGGGGTTAATTAAACTAAATTAATAGCTATTGAGGCGCCGACTAAACTTGTATTGACCTGATTCAGAAGCATAAACAGGATTCACTAACTCATCTGCATCGGGGCTTTTAATTTCCTCTGTAATCTCTTCAAGTGCAATTGACAATGATTCATCTGACTCCTTTGCACTCAAATCAACGGAATGACGTCGCAGCTTTTCAAGTGACAGATATTCCCGAACACCCGCACTAAGAAAAACAAATTTGCTTTTGCCAATGACCACTATATCGTTATGAGATAGACAGGTATGCTCTATAAGAGCCTGATTGATATAGGTATGGTTGGTACTTTGCATATCACTGAGGTAATAGTCAATACCCGACTGATCCTCGTTGACAATAATCTCGATCTGGGCATGAAACTTGCTCATAAAAGCATCATCAAGAGAAATTTCATTATCACCAACAGAGCGACCGATTCGAATAACGATTTTATCCAGAGGCCATTTGATACCAGGTACCCCGTTTGCGTACTGTATTAATTCTGCCATATAAATTGTCCTGTGCGAAACTATTGGTTTTATACAAGCCTTTTAATGGAAACTACCTCTGGGCGCAGGATCTTACCCCGATCTAATGGTACTTTGTCAATAGCAACATAGATACAATTTAACCCGCAAATACAACCACTGTTGAACATTCTCCAAATTATAATTATTACAATATAATTTAAAGAATACTATAGAGGTTTAATAAGTTATTATTTTCCCATAATACCATGTCCAACTACCCATAATGATAAAATGAAAATACAACTGCCTTGCTTTACCGCAATTCTACTCATTTTATTGATATCAATCTCCGTCCACAGTGAAGAAGATAACACTTACCTGCGCTATAACGAGGATCCTGAAGATTATAATATTGACTATATGCTGACCCCTTATGAGGAAGATTTTTTCAGTTTCCTTAATGCACCACATGAAATTATTTCCGAGGGAGTGGAAGTCATGGCTCAAGGTCTAGATCTATTTTTTGCTGATGAAAAAATTTATACTGAAGCAACCAATAGCTATGCGCGTTTATCAACACAAATAAACTTCAACCATGGAGGCGAATCATCAATAACGGGAGATATTCGCCTCAAAATTGATTTAAAAAAAACCAAAAAAAAATTAAAGCTATTATTAGAAAGTGATACCGATAGAGATATGCAAACCGGGGCAGATACTAGCAATTTCCCTAGCCAACAAAAAGAACCCATAAATTTCTATGCGGCCTTGCAAAAAGAAATTTCCAAAAAAAATGAATGGCGCACCAAAGCATCATTAGGTATAAAACTAAAGGTTCCACTCGATCCTTTTTTGCGTATCAGGGCACACAGAGACTTCAGTATTACCAACTGGAAAATACGTTTTACAGAAACCTTGTTCTGGTTTAATTCTAAAGGTTTGGGGGCTTCCACCTTATTAGAGATTGACCACCCTTTAACAAAAAATCTTCTATTTCGTTCAAAAACATCAGAATTATGGACAAATTTTCTGGATTATCATGAACTTGAACAAACGTTCACACTCTATCATAAACTGTCTGACCGACGAGCAGCATCGTATAACATTGGTTCCTATGGCATCAGTGAACCTCAAATCCATGCAGTACGATATTATGCCAGCATGGGTTACCGCCAACGTATACACAAAGACTGGCTTTATATTGAAGTTAGTCCGGCCATCATCTATGCGCGTGACAATGAATTTAAATCAGAACGTTCCTTAATAGTAAAACTGGAAATGGTATTTGGTAACAAGTATATTTATCATGCCGAAGAAGATTAAAACGAACTTTCCTGAGCAAGCTTACCTTCTATGAACAAAGCCATATCACCAACAATTTGGATATTCGAATAAATCGATAATATCAATTACCGCGGATTTTGATCGTCAATACGTTAAGGTATTTCGGCAAAATATCATGACATTCACCTCCCAGATAGACCAGACCAAACTCATTGCATGACATAATGTATCTTGCCGCTTGAGATATTGGAGATGCGTCTGATTTACAAGACATATGTTACCTCAATACCTAGCTGCCTATTAAACTCGGGGAACCATTTTTTAAACATATTAAAATATCTGTAGCCTATTTCAATACCGTATAAGAACCACTTACCGAAAAAAGACTTCAATCTTGAGGATATGGAATCCATACTACTTGAAATAAAACTAACCCTGAGCCAGTTAATCAAGGATACTGAACAAGTTCTGGCCCATACCAACTAAAATATTTTTTTGAAAAAAACCTGCATAGCTTGCCAAGAGTTCCTGTCTGCTTCTTTATTGTAAGCCAGAGGGATACCAAATTTTTTACCCAAGACATCCGCAGCCGGGTTGGTGAAAGCATGTTTTGCACCAGGATAATCAATAAACTGATAATCAACTTCCGCCACCTACATTTCCTTTTCGAACTCAGTGATGTCTTGCGGCTTAACAAATGGATCAGCCGCACCGTTCAACACCAGCACCCCCGCCTTAATTTTCCCTGCTCGAGCGGGTTGCTGTGTAGTCAAACTGCCATGGAAACTTACCACCCCCTTAAGATCTATTCCCTGACGAGCCATTTCCAGCACAATGCCACCACCAAAACAGTAACCAATAGCTGCCAACCTACTTTTATCTGTAGTTTTGTGTGACTGAAGTTGTTCTAATGCCGCTAGAAAACGGGCCTTGGCTAGCGTCAAATTTTTTTTCACCGCCCCGGAAAATTTCGCCGCGTCACCAGGATGACTGGCCGTTTTACCATCGCCATACATATCCAATGCAAAGGCCGTATACCCCAAGCTAGCCAACATTCTGGCTCGTTCCCGAGCATAATCATTGTGACCCCACCATTCATGCACAACCAACACTCCAGGGCGTTGGCCATGAATACTATCATCGTAGGCCAAATAACCCTTCAGACTTGTCCCATCAACAGTGTAGTTAATATTTTGAGTAATTACTTTCGCCTGGATCGGCACTACAAAAAGCACTAAAATAAATATGGCTCTTCAGGAAAATCTGTGGGTAAATAATGGATGATTTAATAAGAATTGATTCACATTGAACTTCGATCCATGATGGTAGTTACCAGACCACTATCAAAAAAAGAAGCCCAATGCGAATAAGAACATTACTTA
>JAFLJQ010000247.1 GCA_022712915.1 Gammaproteobacteria bacterium
TTCCAGGGAATAACCAAGGATAATTGTAACAATGGATCGTTAGGATCAAGCTGTATCAGTAGATCGGTGCCAAACAGGTTGGTTTGATGAAACTCGGTGCTTTTTGTGAGCATTTTTTTTCGCCATTTCGACAGAAACTGACTATAAAGCTTAACATTTGCGGTCGAAATAATCCGCTTTTATTTACTATAATTTCTTTGTTATCAAATAGTTATTTTGTTTTTAAGTGCTGAATAACTACGCCTTGGGCAGGGTCACGCCTTCTTGTCCCTGATACTTGCCACCGCGATCCTTATATGACGTCTCACAGACCTCATCTGACTCAAAAAACAACATTTGTGCCACGCCTTCATTAGCATAAATTTTCGCAGGCAAGGGGGTGGTGTTGGAAAATTCCAGAGTGACATGCCCCTCCCATTCCGGTTCCAGTGGCGTGACATTAACAATGATGCCACAACGAGCATAAGTCGATTTACCAAGACACAGCGTCAAGACATTGCGTGGAATACGAAAATATTCCACGGTGCGGGCCAGGGCAAAAGAATTAGGCGGGATGATACAAACATCCCCCTTGAAATCGACAAAACTATGTTCCGAAAAATTCTTCGGGTCGACAACGGCCGAATTGATATTGGTAAAGATCTTGAATTCAGCGGCACAGCGTACGTCATAACCATAACTGGATGTACCATAGGAAATAATCTTACCCGCTTCGTTCTGTCTGACCTGACCAGGCTCAAAGGGATCAATCATCTGGTATTCATCCGCCATACGGCGAATCCATTTATCTGCTTTAATACTCAATCTACTACCTCAATTTCAACGTAAACACGCCAAGTGGCTAAGGAGGCAAAGGTACTTAATTTTAAGCTCACAAACAAGGGCTAGATCCAGGGTGCAAACTACCGGCCTAAATTTATAACTCACACCATAAAAAAGGCGCAAACAACACATAATAATCTTTGTGTTGTTCGCGCCTTTACGTTATTTTCCGCCGCTAAATTAATTATTCTGAATAACGATTTTAGGGAATGACGCGCTAAAGTCCTTCTGCTTCAAAGCCAATTTGGCTGCAATACGGCGGGCGATATCACGGTAAATATCAGCCACCCGGCCTTCCGGGTCGGCGACTACAGTTGGCTTACCCACATCCACATCTTCACGGATGCGGATATCCAATGGCAGGGAGCCTAGCAGGTCAACATTGTGTTGCTCGGCCATACGCCCACCACCACCGGCACCGAAGATATGTTCTTCGTGTTGGCAATTGCTACAGATATGAATACTCATGTTCTCGATAATACCCAGTACTGGCACCTCAACCTTTTCAAACATCTTCAGACCCTTACGGGCATCGAGCAAAGCGATATCCTGTGGTGTGGTAACGATCACCGCACCGGTAACCGGCACCTTCTGTGCCAGGGTCAACTGGGTGTCACCAGTACCCGGTGGCAGATCGACGATCAAATAATCGACGTCTTTCCATTTCGTGTCGTTCAACAACTGCTCCAGGGCCTGGGTCACCATGGGGCCACGCCAGATCATGGGGGTATCTTCATCGATCAAATAACCGATAGACATGGACTGGATGTGATAGGAATTCATCGGTTCCATGCTTTTACCATCGGTGGATTCCGGCTGACCGCTCACACCCAACATACGGGGCTGACTGGGGCCATAGATATCCGCATCAAGAATACCGACGGTGGCACCTTCAGCCGACAGGGCCAGGGCCAAATTGACCGCAGTAGTGGATTTACCCACTCCCCCCTTACCTGAGGCAATGGCAATAATATTTTTCACACCGGGAATCATATTGATGCCCTTTTGTGCCGAATGGGTGTCGATCTTATGAGAAATGTTAAAACTAGCGTCGGTAACACCGTCCAGGGATACAAGCAATTCTTTCAGTTTGTCGCCTAGTTTGGCCTTGTAACCATCGGCCGGAAAACCCAGCACGATATCGACACTGACTTTATCACCATCAACTTTGACATCTTTAACTGCCTTCGCACTGACCAGATCCTGTTCCAGGTACGGGTCGATATATTCTTTAATTTTATCTTGGACTTGCTGTGGGGAGACGCTAGCCATACCTTTCTCCTGAATTGATATTGCAGTTTAATAACCTAGTGATATAATCAAGTATACTGTTAATTCTTAATATACTCAATCCCGGAAATTCAGTTGGGCGCATTCTACTCGTTGACAGGGTTCTAAATCAGCCTGTTTCGCCAAACAGTAGCGGCAAAAGCCAAGACCTGCTAGGGTATGCGCCTTTTCAATAGAGTGCAAAACAAACAATATTCCATGGCCACACAGCAACGCAAAATCCTCGTTACCAGCGCCTTGCCCTATGCAAATGGCTCCATCCATCTCGGTCATCTGGTGGAATACATCCAGACCGATATATGGGTGCGTTTTCAGAAGATGCAAGGCCATAACTGTGTCTATGTATGTGCCGACGATGCCCATGGCACCCCGATCATGCTGCGCGCCCAAAATGAAGGCATCAGCCCGGAACAGTTAATCACCCGCATGGATCAGGAACACCGTGCCGATTTTGCCGAGTTTGCCATTAGCTTTGATAACTTTCACAGCACCCACTCCGATGAAAACCGGCAACTGGCCGAACTTATCTATACCCGTCTGCGCGATGGCGGTTATATCAAGGCCCGCACCATCAAACAGGCCTACGATCCGGAAAAAGAGATGTTCCTGCCGGATCGCTTTATCAAAGGAACCTGCCCCAAATGTGGTGCCGATGATCAATATGGTGATAACTGCGAGGCCTGTGGTGCCACCTATTCCACTACCGATCTGAAAAATCCGGTCTCTGCCGTCTCGGGAGCCACGCCGGTCGAAAAAGAATCAGAACACTATTTCTTTGATCTTGCCGCCTTTAGCGACATGTTAAAAGGGTGGACGGCTGAGGAACACATGCAAGCTCCCATTAGTAATAAACTGAATGAATGGTTTGAAGAGGGTTTACAGGACTGGGACATCTCCCGCGATGCCCCCTATTTCGGCTTTGAGATCCCTGATGCACCCAACAAGTATTTTTACGTCTGGCTCGATGCGCCCATCGGTTATCTGGCCAGCTTTAAAAATCTCTGCGACAAACGCGATGACCTGGACTTCGACAGCTATGTAAAAGAAGACAGTGACGCTGAAATGTACCACTTCATTGGCAAGGACATCGCCTACTTCCACACCCTGTTCTGGCCCGCTATGCTACACGGTGCTGGATTTCGCAAACCCAGCGCCGTATTCTGCCATGGTTTTTTGACGGTCAACGGCCAAAAGATGTCTAAGTCACGAGGCACCTTCATCCAGGCCCGCACCTATCTCGATCACCTTAATCCAGAATACCTGCGTTATTACTTTGCCGCCAAGCTGGGCAGTGGCATCGACGATCTGGACTTAAATCTGGATGACTTCATGGCACGGGTCAATTCCGATCTGGTCGGCAAAGTCGTCAACATTGCCAGCCGATGCGCCGGTTTTATTAATAAAAAATTTGATAGCCAACTCTCAGCCCATTGCAGCGAAATCAAACTCTATGAATCCTTTGAAGCCAATGGCCGACTCATCGCCGAGTTATATGAGAAGCGTGAATTCAACCAGGCCATTCGTGAAATCATGGCCCTGGCCGACAAGGCCAACCAATATATAGATGAGAAAAAACCCTGGGCATTGGCCAAGCAAAAAGGCAAGGATCAGGAGATACACGATAGTTGCAGTGTCGGCCTGAATCTATTCCGTATTTTAATCACCTATCTAAAACCCGTCTTGCCAGGTATGGCCGAACAGGCCGAGGCCTTCCTGAATATCCCGCCCCTCACCTGGCTGGATATCGCCCTACCCCTGACCAATCACACTATTAATAAGTTCAAGCCGTTAATGACCCGTGTCGAAAAAGACAAAATCGATGCCCTACTGGCCGATACCCAAAAACTGCTGGCAGAAAATAAACCCGTTAAAGCAAAGAAAACCAACAAGAGCCAAACCATGGATCCCATTGCCGAACAAATTGATTTTGAAGATTTTGCCAAAATCGACCTGCGAATCGCCAAAATTATTAAAGCCGAACAGGTCGAAGGTGCCGACAAGTTATTGCAACTCACCCTCGACATCGGTGGCGAAACCCGCAATGTCCTGGCTGGCATTAAGTCAGCCTACGCAGCGGAAGATCTTGAAGGCAAGCTAACGGTCATGGTCGCTAACCTCGCGCCCCGTAAAATGCGTTTTGGTGTATCAGAAGGCATGGTGTTGGCCGCTGGCCCCGGTGGCGAGGATCTGTTTGTATTGCATCCCGATGAGGGTGCCCAACCGGGTATGCGCGTAAAATAACCCCGGATACAAAAAATAAAGCACAAAGCAACAAAAAGAGAAAAAACAATAGAGATCACATTATTTTAATAACCATTTAAAACGATGGTTTATCAAATAAACAAATCATGTTAGTAATGTATACTTAAATGTATGAATCCAATTGAACTGAAGTGGTTTCATGTGTCGTAACTTTTACAACTTTTGCCTGATTTCATGACCGAATACGCCCTGATACTCATCAGCACCATCCTGGTAAATAATTTTGTCCTGGTAAAATTCCTCGGACTTTGCCCTTTCCTCGGCGTGTCTCGTAAACTGGAAACCGCGATGGGCATGGCACTGGCCACCACCTTTGTACTGACCCTGTCATCCATATGCAGTTATCTGGCCAATGAATACCTGCTCGCCCCCTTCGGTCTGGAATACCTGCGCACCATCACCTTCATTCTGGTGATTGCCGCCGTGGTGCAGCTCACCGAGATGATCGTGCACAAAACCAGCCCCATACTCTATCAAGTACTCGGTATCTTTTTACCCCTGATTACCACAAATTGTGCGGTACTGGGTGTGGCCCTGTTAAATGTGCAAGGCCAGCACGGTTTCATAGAATCAACCCTCTATGGTCTGGGTGCCTCACTCGGCTTTTCACTGGTCCTGATCCTGTTCGCCGCGATGCGTGAACGCATTAGCGTGGCAGATGTACCTGAACCCTTCAAAGGTCCATCTATCGCACTGGTGACGGCTGGACTAATGTCCATCGCCTTCATGGGATTTGCCGGACTGGTAAAGGGCTAACATGCTAGAAGCCCTCCTCGTTCTGACCCTGCTCGCCGTTATCTTTGGTCTATTGCTTGGCTTTGCTGCCGTGCGCTTCAAGGTCGAAGGTGATCCCGTCGTTGATCAAATCAACGCACTCTTGCCCCAAACCCAATGTGGGCAATGTACCTATCCCGGTTGCCGACCCTATGCCGAGGCCATCGCCAACGGTGAAGCTGAGATCAACCAGTGTCCACCGGGAGGGGAAACCGTGATAGTCGCACTGGCCGACCTGCTGGGCCGGGATGCCATTCCCCTTAACGCAGAAAACGGTGAAGCCAAGCTGGAAAAAACGGTCGTCATAATCGATGAACAAATCTGCATTGGTTGCACCCTGTGCATCCAGGCCTGCCCTGTAGACGCCATTCTCGGTGCCGCAAAGCAAATGCACACCGTTATAAAAGATGAATGCACCGGCTGTAACCTGTGCATACCACCTTGCCCGGTGGATTGCATTTACATCATTCCACTAGAAACCGGTCTCAAAGAATGGAAATGGCCATCGCCTGATGCCACCAGGACAAAAGAGGATCAGGCATCATGACGCGCAAATTATGGCATTTTCATGGCGGTCTGAAACTCAAGGGACACAAGCAAATATCAATAACAGACTCGGTGGACAACACACCGATTCCAGCGCAATTAATCCTGCCCCTGCAACAACACATCGGCACCCCAACCGTACCGATCGTTCAAGTAGGCGACAAGGTTAAAAAAGGACAGGTCATTGCCACCACACAGTCAATGGTATCCACCCCAATACATGCCCCCACTTCCGGCATCATCAGTGCCATTGAAGATCACCCTGTGCCCCATCCGTCCGGCCTATTGGCCCCATGTATCATCATCGACACCGATGGTCAGGATGAATGGTTCGAGCAACGTGAAACACATTCCCAGTTTCATTTACTTGAGCCCGAAGAACTACGCAAGCTGATTCGTGATGCCGGCATCGTCGGCCTGGGTGGAGCCGGTTTTCCTTCCCATATAAAACTACAACCGGGTCAAAGCAAGCAGGTTGAAACCCTGATATTAAACGGTGCCGAGTGTGAACCGTGGATCAGCTGCGATGCCCTGCTCATGCAACAACGGCCACGCGACATCATTGATGGCCTCCACATCATGCGCCATGCGATACATGCCAGCAAATGCCTGATAGGCATAGAGGACAACAAACCCAAGGCCATCCAGGCCCTGCAAGATGCCCTGACCGAAGATGAAAAACAACACACCGAGATCGTGACTATCCCCACTATCTACCCGACCGGCAGTGAAAAACAACTGATTAAAGTCCTGACAGGACAAGAGATACCCAGCGATAAACTGCCCATCGATATTGGTGTCATCTGCCACAACGTCGGCACCGCTGCCGCGATAGCCGATGCCGTGATTCGAGGCATTCCCTTGATCTCGCGTTATGTCACCGTCACCGGCACAGCTACCCAACAACCCCATAACCTGAATGCCCTGTTTGGCACACCGATGAATTTTCTATTGCAACGATGTGATGTCCAACTCGACAAAATGGCAAGGCTGCTCCTGGGTGGCCCCATGATGGGGTTTAAGATCAACAACCTGAACACCCCCATAATCAAAACCACCAACTGCCTGCTAACCCTGAAACAGGAAGACGTTGACGATAAACAATCGGCCCTGCCCTGCATCCGTTGCAGTGAATGCGCCCACGTCTGTCCGGCCCAATTATTACCACAGCAACTCTACTGGTGGTCAAAGGCAAAAGACTTCGACAAAGTACAGGACTACAACGTATTTGACTGTATCGAATGCGGTTGCTGCGCCTACGTCTGTCCCAGCCATATCCCCCTGGTACAATATTATCGCGCAGCCAAGACCGAGATATGGCAACAGGAACGTGACAAACAAAAATCTGATCATGCACGGCAACGACATGAGTTCCGTCAACATCGTACGGAACTGAAAAAATTAGAAGACGAACAACGCCGCCTCAAGAAAAAGGCCTTGCTCAAGAAAACCCAGGACGTAAACACGGATGAAACAAAAAAATCAGCCATTGAAGAGGCCGTAAGCCGCGTGCAAGAAAAAAAGCAGCAACAGACTATCGAAGCAAAAAACACAGAAAATCTAACCGGTGCCCAACGCAAACAGATCGACGAGGCCGATGCCAGACGAGAGCAACTAAAACAGGATGAGGATCCAAACTAATGGCCGGCATGATCAGTTCACCGCATACTCATCTACGCAACAGTGTCACCACGGCAATGCTGAATGTCTGCTATGCCCTGATCCCTGGCATCGCAGCACATGTTTATTTCTTTGGCAGCGGCTTGCTGATCAACATGACCATCACCATCGCCACAGCCTTGTTAACCGAAGCCGCCATCCTGAAACTTCGCAAACGCCCCATCAAGGCCAGCCTGATGGATGGCAGTGCACTGGTCACCGCAATATTGATCGCCCTGAGCCTGCCATCCATGGTGCCCTGGTGGGTTCCCTTCATCGGCACCGCCTTTGCCATGGTGTTCGCCAAACACCTATACGGCGGCCTGGGGCAAAACCCCTTTAATCCGGCCATGGTAGGCTTTGCCGTTTTATTGATCGCCTTTCCACAAGAAATGACCCGCTGGATGCCACCGCAATTTCTCGATATCTATCACCCGACGTTCATCGAGACCCTGCGTTATAGCCTAACGGGACTGCTACCAGCCGGTTATCAACTTGACGCCCTGACCATGGCAACCCCCCTCGACACCATGAAAATCCAGCTTGGCCTGGGCCAATCCGTCGAGGCCATCCAGGGCAGCCAGGCCGTGATGGGTAAACTGGCGGGCATGGGCTGGGAATGGATCAACCTCATGTTCCTGTTGGGAGGCCTCTGGTTGATCATCAAGCGCATCATCGGCTGGCAAATCCCTGTGGCCATGCTAGCAGGACTAACCATCATGTCATTAATAAGTTTTTTGGTCGCACCGGATAGTTATGCCTCACCACTATTTCACCTGCTCAGCGGCGCAACCATGCTGGGGGCCTTCTTTATTGCAACCGATCCCGTCACCGCCAGCACCACCCCGCGCGGTCGACTGATATACGGCTTTTGCATCGGCATATTGATCTACATCATCCGCACCTGGGGCGGTTACCCTGATGCCATCGCCTTTGCCGTATTGCTCATGAACATGGCCGTGCCCACCATTGACTACTACACCCAGCCACGAGTATTTGGTCATGACAAAAAGTAACGCCATGCTAATCGTGCGTAACATGATCATCAGCGCCCTCCTGCTCGGCCTGTTCGCCATTAGCGGCACCGCGATAGTGGCCTATACCTTTGATAAAACCAAACTACGCATTGCCGAAAATGAACGGGGCACCATAGTCAAAAGCCTACACGCCCTAATCAACCCAAACGAACATGACAACGATCTGTATGCGGATGTCATTCAAGTCAGGAATGAAGCCCTGCTCGGCGTAGATGAACCCATTAATGTCTATCGTGCCCGTATGAAAAACCAACCTGTCGCCGCGATCATCAACTCCTCCTCACCAGAAGGCTACAGCGGCAACATCGATTTATTAGTGGCCATCCAAGTTGATGGCACACTGGCAGGCGTACGTGTTGTCCGGCATCGGGAAACACCCGGCCTCGGCGATGGCATCGACATCGAACGCTCCAACTGGATACTGGGATTTAACGGCAAGTCACTGACTAATCCAAATGAAAAAAGCTGGCGAGTAAAACGCGATGGCGGGGCCTTTGACCAAATGACCGGGGCCACCATCACACCCCGCGCCATCATCAAGGCCGTCAAAAAGACCTTGCGCTATTATGCCGATAACAAAAAAATGTTATTCGAGACCCCGGCCATCAAGGCCAAAACAAAGGACAAGACATGAGCAGCTATCAACAGACCATCCGTGACGGCATGTGGAACAACAACGTGGCCTTTGTGCAATTGCTCGGCCTGTGTCCTCTGCTAGCCGTCTCCAACACCGTCATCAATGCCCTTGGTCTGGGACTGGCCACCACCCTGACACTGGTTGCAACCAATGTTATCGTCTCCATGATTCGAAACATCGTTCGTCCCGAGATCCGTATTCCTGTTTTTGTCTTAATCATTGCCTCCGTGGTCACCGCCATCGAACTGGCCATGAATGCCTGGTTCCATGAGTTGTATAAAATACTCGGCATTTTTATTCCTCTCATCGTCACCAACTGTTCCATCATCGCCCGCGCCGAAGCCTTCGCCTCACGTAACAATGTCGGCCTATCCTTTATCGATGGCCTGTTCATGGGGCTAGGCTTCACCGCCGTGCTCGTCCTGCTCGGTGCCATGCGCGAAGGCCTCGGCTTTGGCACCCTGTTATCCCAGGCCCACCTGATGTTTGGCGAAGGCGCACGCGGCATGACCATTGTCCTGTTCGAAGACTACAAAGGCTTCCTGCTCGCCATCCTGCCCCCCGGTGCCTTCCTCGGACTTGGCCTGTTGATCGCCTTAAAAAATGTCATCGACAAACGTGCCGTGGAAAACAAAACATCCGCTATACACAATCAGGCAACAGCCA
This sequence comes from Gammaproteobacteria bacterium, assembly GCA_022712915.1. Taxonomy (GTDB): domain Bacteria; phylum Pseudomonadota; class Gammaproteobacteria; order UBA6429; family Thiohalophilaceae; genus JAHEDB01. The sequence continues at coordinate 9,694 of JAFLJQ010000247.1, forward strand.
TCTCTTAAAGGTTACACTTATGAAAAAACAACTCATACTTTCTCTCTTGATCAGCCTGGTCTTGCTGCCATTCAAACCTGCCCTCGCGGTAAATGTTAAATGTCCTAACTACTATACTGGTCTGGTCTTTGATAAAAACCTGCCCAGCACAGAACAGTTTGAATTCATCGATGAACAACCCGAACTACCCGAATCCAGTGATTTTTTAATTACAAGCTATTATCCAATGAGTAATGCCTGTGGTGAACGCTGGGTGTTGGTTACCCTTCAAAACACATCACCGGGAACATCTTCCATCAGCAATGATGGTCTGGTTGTCCTGCTTTCTGATGGAAACAAACGAGCAGCTCAAAATTTTAAGATACGGGTTGCGGGTAAAACCTCCGTAACAAAAACGGTTTATTTTGGAAAAAGTGAATTTCCAATCATTAAAGTCATGACCCGACCAAAATAATTGACCTGGTTTAATACCCTAAAAATATGAACAACGAAAAACGCGCCGAGATCTACCTGCGTCTAAAAAAACACATCCCCGAACCCACCACAGAACTCAACTACAAAACCCCGTTTCAATTACTCATCGCCGTCATCCTCTCCGCCCAGGCAACCGACAAAGGCGTCAACAAAGCCACCGGCCCCCTCTTCAAAGACGCCGGTACGCCAGAGAAAATGCTCGCCCTCGGAGAAAACGGCCTCAAGACCTACATCAAGACCATCGGCCTATTCAACACCAAGGCCAAAAACGTCATCAAAACCTGCGCACTATTAATCGAAAAACACAAAGGCCACGTCCCCGAAGATCGCGAAGCCCTCGAAGCCCTGCCCGGCGTCGGCCGCAAAACCGCCAACGTCATACTCAACACCGCCTTCGGCCAACCCACCATCGCCGTCGATACCCACATCTTCCGCGTCTCCAACCGCACAGGACTGGCACCGGGCAAAAATGTCATCGAAGTCGAAAAAAAACTGATAAAAGTCACACCGGATCATTATAAATTAGACGCACATCATTGGTTGATATTACATGGTCGGTATACGTGTGTAGCCAGAAAACCACGCTGTGGCGCATGTGTGATAGAGGATTTGTGTGACTTTAAAGAGAAGGTAATAGATTAAGCCGTCATTGCAAAAAGCAACTTTTGCAACACGACAATCTCAGTCTAGCCCCTCGTCATTGCAAGGAGCGTCTTTTGCAAAACGGTAATCTCAGTCTAACCCCGTCATTGCGAGAAACGTCTTTTGCAACACGGCAATCTCAATCCTCCCCCGTCATTGCGAGAAACGTCTTTTGCAGCGCGGCAATCTCAGTCCCTCCCCCGTCATTGCGAGGCCCGTTCTTTTGGGCCGCGGCAATCTCAAGATGAACCTGCTAGTTTGAATATATCTTTTTAATTAAATCGCTATCACGATCTTGATCTTGATCTTTATAATAAGCAGTACCCCTGCCGCCCCTGATTAATATTTAAAAGCAAACCCCAGACACGCACAATCAAAAGAAATTGATCAAAAATATCTGGACAACCATTCAACTACACGAATATGACATTAAGACCAACACCCTCCACAGCATAATCGAATTCGTAGGGGCGCATTGCATGCGCCCTGTTGAGACAACCATCACCGATGATAAGAAGCGGAAACCCAAATGGGGATTCGTGTCATCCGAGAACACCCGTGTGTTACACAAACCAGGGCGGATGCAATGCGCCCCTACGGTGGGATATTAATCAATTGTGGAGAGTAACACTTGATTACCACGAGCTATCCTAGACAGCTAGTCACTACAAAAAAAACAATAAGACACCCACTCTAAGAAAAATCTCTAGCTAATTGTTATTTATTGATTATTAAATATTTGTTGGAATGGGTGTCTGGTTAAACTTCAGTCTAGCCCCCCGTCATTACGAGGCCCGTTCTTT
>JAFLJQ010000036.1 GCA_022712915.1 Gammaproteobacteria bacterium
AATTACAAGGGTTTCAGCTCGGGATTTACAAAACAGCAAGTTTGATGAAAAAAGCCAATGTTGTGGCCATCAACCCCAAAAAAAAGCATTACTATGCAGATTCAGGAGAAGCTCATCACAAGGCTCCTAATCACCTCAAGCGAGCATTTTCACAAAGAACCGTCAATACGCATTGGGTGGGTGATATCACATACATTCGAACGTATCAGGGTTGGAGCTACCTTGCCAGTGTACTAGATTTAGGCTCAAGCGAAATTGTGGGCTGGGCCATGTCACAACAACCTAATGCTGAAATTAGCCAAAGAGGCCCTCAGACAAGCGATCCTTAAACATCAGCCAGACACGACCCCGTTGCTTTTTCACTCAGATCAAGGGGTTCAGTATTCAGCCAATATATTTGTTGATTATCTTAATACCTTTGGTATCACCCAAAGCATGAGCCGCCGAGGGAATTGCTGGGATAATACCGTGATGGAACGATTTTTTAGAAGTTTGAAAACAGAACGATTGAATAACTTGGTTTTTGTGAATCATTTATCGGCTGTAGATGCTGTAGAGAAATATATTCGTTTTTATAATTATAATCGATTGCATTCTACGCTTGGATATTTAACGCCTAACCAGAAAAAAATTGAATTGAATAATGCGTCTTAAATTCTTTCCAATAAAACTTGACCACTACACTGCTTTATGCTCAATCTGTTGGGTGGGTTAATCGCATATTGCCTGAAAGAGGATAAACCTTCTTTAAACCTCTCTCCCGCTGACTTCGATGAACTTCAAAATATCACTCCGCCTCAGGCTCTGGCTTAAACCGATCTCAGGTTACTTACACAACCAATGGGAAAAACTCATCGGCTACCTGGAAGATGGTCGTCTTGTAATGGATAACAATCTGGCTGAGAACACCATACGGCCCTTCGTCATTGGTCGAAAAACTGGCTGTTTAGCAACTCCGTCAAAGGGGTTAAAGCCTCCGCCAATCTCTACTCCATCATCGAAACGGCCAAAGCCAATGGTCTCGAACCCTACGCCTACCTGCGCCGAGTCTTTACAGAACTACCCAAGGCACAATCTGTTGAGGAAATCGAAGCTTTATTGCCGCGGAATATTAAAAACAAGCAGCTTTAATCCCTCTGTGCAATTGTGTGGTTCTTTTTGCGCTTACTTTAAGTGCATAACTATATATATCCATACCAATTTACCAATAACACCTCTCACTTTATGTAATGAAATACGCATATTCATTTATATTTCATTCCGTTATACCCTTTATCTCGATACAGCTTTAGGGTGATAGGTGTAAAATTTTACGATATAGAAGAATTTGTTGCATTATTAACAGCTTACGAGTGTAAATCAGATAAAGGAAAATGGGTAGCGTGAAAATACGAATGGTTTACCCCCACCTGCCAAACCAACCCAAAGATGTTACAATCTCGCCCCATCGACCTCTAAACAAACTATTGGAATTCTCATGCAAACTGGTAAAAATAATCTCGATAGCCTGTTCGAACAAATCACCTCAGTCTTGCCGGAAGGCTGGCAGGATTTACGCGGCGATGTGAACAAAAACCTGCATGCCACCTTGCGTAGTGCGCTGGGTAAGCTGGATCTGGTGACCCGCGAAGAATTTGAAATCCAGCGCGAAGTGTTGGCCCGTACCCGCGCTAAATGCGATACCCTGGCCACTCAGGTCGAGGAACTGGAAAAACTGTTCCTGAATAAATAAGGCTCTAGCCGCCAATAACAAATCAACTGGTTATAACCACGGCAAATCTTTTACTGTTAGCCTTACAGGGAAGCACAACTTATGGATGAGAAATTATGTCACTTGCAGTGGTCTACACGCGGGCACAAAACGGGATAGAAGCACCACCGGTTAATGTTGAGGTGCACCTGTCTAATGGCCTGCCCAGCCTGTCTATTGTCGGCCTACCGGAAGCGGCGGTAAAAGAGAGCAAGGATCGAGTTCGCTGCGCCATACTCAACAGTCGTTTTGAATTCCCCACCCGACGTATCACCATCAACCTCGCCCCAGCCGATCTGCCCAAGGAGGGGGGACGCTTTGATCTGGCGATTGCCATTGGCATTCTTGCCGCATCGGGTCAAATCCCTTTAGGCAAACTTAAGCAGTATGAATTTATCGGTGAATTGGCCCTGACCGGTGGCCTGCGGCATGTTCGCGGTATTCTGCCCTCTGCCATTCAGACGGCCAGGGCAAATCGGATTTTAATAGTTGCCCGCGAAAATGCTGCCGAGGCCCGGCTGGTAAGTGAAGTGGAATTGCTCACCGCCGATCACTTGCTGGAGGTTTGCGCCCATTTATGTGGACAACAGTCTCTGCCCCTATTCAAAGAGCAGGCCGTTGTCGCGCAAACAAGCTTTGATCAAGACATGGCCGATGTGCGCGCCCAGCCTCATGCCAAACGGGCGCTGGAGATCGCTGCGGCAGGTGGCCATAGTTTGTTGATGATTGGCCCACCCGGTACTGGCAAAACCATGTTGGCCTCACGCCTGCCCGGTATTCTGCCCCCGATGACGGAGCCCGAGGCTCTGGAAACAGCGGCGCTGCAATCCATCAGCGATCAAGGTTTTAAAATTCAACAGTGGCGCAAGCGGCCCTTTCGTAATCCACACCATACGGCATCTGGTGTGGCTCTGGTGGGTGGCGGCAGTCACCCCCGTCCCGGCGAAATTTCTCTCGCCAACAACGGTATTATGTTTCTTGATGAGTTACCTGAATTTGATCGCAGGGTTCTGGAGGTGTTGCGTGAACCCCTGGAATCAGGACGCATTACGATTTCACGTGCCGCCCGTCAGGCTGAATTTCCATCACGCTTTCAACTTATTGCGGCCATGAATCCTTGTCCTTGCGGTTATCTTGGTCATAGCAGTGGTCGTTGCCGTTGTTCACCGGATCAAATTCTGCGTTATCGCAATCGTATCTCCGGCCCTCTGCTGGATCGTATCGACATGCACATCGAGGTTCCCAGTGTGCCGATCCACGTCATGCAAGATCAGAGCGGTAAAGCGGAAGAAGACAGTCAGACGGTTCAGCAACGTGTCATCACGGCACGTAATACACAACTTAATCGAAGTGACATAGCCAACAGTCAATTGAATAACAAACAGGTGGAAAATTATTGTCTGTTGAAAAAAGCCGACCAACAATTACTCGAACGGGCAATAGAACAACTGGGCCTTTCGGCCCGTGCCTATCATCGAATATTAAAGGTGGCTCGCACCATTGCAGACCTGAGCAAAGAGGAAAGTATTCTCACAGCACATATCGCCGAGGCCATCAGCTATCGGCGTTTGGATAGAATGCAGAGGAATTAAAACGCCGCACCAATCCTGACATAATACTGATCCTCTCCACCTTTATCTATGCCATGGGCATAACCTGCAGTTACGTTCATAACAGCGAAATAAAACAGGCTGGTATCAAAACCAATCTCCACACCGGCTCCTCGATAATACTGCTCTGGTTCTGTACCGACATCCCAGGTCGCACCGATATCATAAAACAGTGTGCCATGAATTTGGTGCATCCCCACGGGGGGCGCCATGAAACCACGTTCAATAAGTGATATGGGAAAACGATACTCGGCACTGCCCAGGCGCATGTGTTGTCCTTCAAGCTGAGCCAGACCTTCCTCATAACCGCGCAGGTTATAACTGCGCTTATTAAAAGGTGAACCGTAAATGGGATTCACCACGCTAGAGGCCGACGTCTCACTTTCCCTCGCTCCACCCAATTTAAAAGGTCGGGTTGTTTCCGTTCCTTTACCTTCGACATAACGCATAGCAAGTACATGCTCACCACCCAGACGAATAAATTCACGCCAGTCTCCCCAATAAACCTGCCCGGAATAATCACTGCCACCAATAGCATCACTGTCTTCGGCAACAAGGGAAATGGCTCGTCCTTGAGAGCGACTAACCGACTTCATATGATAGTTTGTCGAATCATAAACAAGTGCGACACCTGCTATATAGTCTGTATCATCAGACTCGGGGTCTGTCGCATTAGGCACGCCAGGTTCCGGGTCAATCGCATGTACGATGTCTTCACTATCATGCTTGATAGCCGCCATATTAAACGACCAACTACTGCTGACGCCACGAAAGGGAAACATGATCTCCATTTTTTGATTCGTTGTTCGCCGCACTTTTTTATTAAGTTCATCATTATCGTCATAAGTAAACTCATGATCGCGAGAAACGTCAAACATAATGGTTGGATACAAAGCATCATATATATAAGATAATTGACCTAAAAACCAATTGTTTTCTGTATCATATCCGATAGAGACAGCATATATATTTTGAAGAAGACTATCATACCCGGCTGTTATCACACTCACTTCTGTGCGACCCGAATCTGAATAGATCCATGGCATCCACCATGCAGGCTTTAATGAATCCCATGGCGAATACTCTGTTATCGACTGAGGTTCAACAACCGGTGCACTGGGTAAAGGTTCCGCCGTTGTGCCCTTTGCCGTTTTTGGCATAGGGCTAGATTTAATATCTTCACGAGGAAGATAAAAAACATCCAGACCTTCTGAGGTGTAACCAACATAAAACAGATCACCCTCTGTTGTTTGTGATGGTGACAAGGCACCCGTTATAACATTCGTCAATGTTTCAAATCGACCACTTTGCGTGTCCATACGACGAATGTTATAGACATCACCATGCTCTGAGGTAAAGAGTAGATAACGACCATCGTGACTGTATTGCGGATAACCCACAATGGCAGAATCTTTAAGAATATATTGCCACTTTTTATTATCCAGATTAAAGCGTTCCAGATTCCAACCACCCTGCTTACGCCAGACCGCCGCCGTTAATTCATTTTTTATGGGTGACCAATCAAACCCACCCACCACTTCCCAAGGCTTACCCTGCCATAAAATCTGTTTGAGTTTCCCCCATTCATCCAGCAAATGAAGTTCTGTAATGCCCTTGGCATACTTAACGGCCATAATTTCTTTCCCGTCAGGTGACCAGATGGCATTACGATAACGGCCACACTCCGTCAATCGATCAAGATCATGCCCTTCCAGATCAAGTCGATACAGATCGGCATACATTTGTCCGGCACCACAAATCTCAAGCTGGCTCAACAAAACACCTGATTGGGGATGTACATCCAAGCGCGCACCAAAATGCACATCGGTCAGGTGTTCAATATTTTTATTCTTATCAATCTTCATTAGCGAAGGTTCACGCTCACCATTATAGCGAATGTAATAGGCTTCACCATTGGGGAGTGTTTTTAATGGCCCCGTAAAATAACCCTCATGCGTAAGTCGCTGACCTTCCACTATGCCCTGTTTTTTGATGCCATCAATCTGTGGCTGGAATTTTTTATTCAGATAATCTTCAAAGTCATACCATAGTGCATCAAGGCTCTTGTCAAAGGTCGATAATGCCGCACGGTTAAGGGCAAACGGTGCAAAATTATTTGAGTTGTGCTGGATATACATATCAATTCTATCTTTGCCATAGGTCTCATCAAGAAAAAGATAAAAGTACACACCATATAGATAGGCCGCCGTACCCGATGGCCAACTGACCATGGGCTGATTCAACATTCTTAGTGGTTTGAATCCCCCTAAGATTTCGGCCCGCATCATGGCCGCATACAAACTACTTTGACCCCGGCCAATACCGCGTTTTTTATCTGTTTCAATATAAGTCGCGTAACCTTCAATTAACCAGCGCGTCTGAAATAAATTGGGAAACAAGAGGGGGTGCCGCCCCACCACGCCCCGAAGTTCTTCGGGCATTTCTTCTGCCTTATCAAGGTGCAGCACATGGGTATATTCGTGGGTAAAAACAGTCTCGATCCAACCGGCATGATCTTCCAGTGAGTTCAGATCATCCGGCGGCGTAATAAAAATCGTGGTGAAATTGTTGGGAATGGGGGTAGCAAAACCGTTAGAAAAATCATATTCATCGGTCAAGACCACGTGAGTGCGAGCGGTCGGATTCCAATTAAGTCGTTTACTTAACCTTTTATGCACTTGCTCCATAAGTGATAAGGTTTCACGGGATATGTCTTCTAAACCTTCGTGATAATGAAGATAAAAATGTTCACTCTGCATGGTAAACCAGTCATAGCCAGAATTGTGCAAAGTCGCGGCAAAACTGTTGCTGGAAAATAACAAAATAATCAGGGCAAACTTCCGCCACGATATCAAGTCAAAACCAGTAAATTTCCCTTTAAACCGCATCCCATCTCCCCTTATCAATAAATTAAAATTTTACTCAGCATTTTAGCTAATATAACATTATCTTTTATCTATTGAGAACGAGCAAAATGTCCCGACGTGCCCGTTTTGACATTAATATCCCAGCTGAGCAGATGCTGGCCTATTATCAGGGGATCGCCCGCGAGGTATCCGTTATGTCCTACGATGGACGCCGCATCGAGTTCCCGGCGGACAAACTCCGACCATTTATGGATCATCAAGGCGTTCGCGGTGTCTTTGAGCTGGAATTTGATGACCAACACCGGTTTGTTGCCCTGCACCGTATAGAGTAAAAAAACACCAATAAAATAATGTTTGTTTACCCCAGATCCCATTCAGTCGATAACAAGCATCTTTTTAAGCTATAAAAACTCACAGCCAGGCCCGAGGTTTGAGAAATTTCTCGTATAGCTCAGCTTCGGCACTACCCGATTCTGGCTGCCAGTCATAACGCCATTTCACGAGAGGGGGCAAGGACATGAGGATCGATTCTGTGCGCCCACCCGTTTGCAGACCAAACAGAGTGCCTCGATCATAGACCAGATTAAATTCAACGTAACGGCCTCGCCGGTAGAGTTGAAAATCACGTTCACGATCACCGTAAACATGGGCTTTACGCTTTTGTACAAGAGGTAAATATGCGGGGATATAGTGATCGCCAATGCTCTGCATAAAGGCAAAAGATTTCTCGAAACCCCATTCATTCAAATCATCAAAAAACAGGCCACCAACACCACGTGGTTCATTGCGGTGTTGGAGATAAAAGTATTCATCACACCAGTTTTTATATTTGGCATGGGTCTCATCACCAAAGGGATCACAGGCCTGCTTGCTGATGGTATGCCAGTGCACCACGTCTTCCTCAAAACCATAATAGGGTGTCAGGTCAAAACCACCGCCAAACCACCACACAGGGTCCGCCCCTTCTTTTTCGGCAATAAAGAATCGTACATTGGCATGAGAGGTGGGGATATAGGGATTACGAGGGTGAATGACCAGTGATACGCCCATGGCCTGAAAGTGACGCCCGGCCAGTTCAGGCCGATGTGCCGTCGCTGAGGCTGGCAGGCCTGGGCCAAAGACATGGGAAAAATTGATCCCCGCCTTTTCAAAAATAGTCCCCTCTTCCAGGACACGAGAACGACCACCGCCCCCCTCAGATCGTTGCCATTCATCTTCGACAAAGGCCTGTCCATCTTCTTTGCTCAGTGCAACACAAATACTGTCCTGTAAACTCAATAAATAATTTTTAATTGCATCAACATCAGGTGTGGCCATACAAACCCTCCAATCATTTAAGCTCAACATAATACGCAGAAAGCATACCATGGCCCGCGACAAAAAACGTCTGTCTCCCCCACCTTATCCTGACAGACACCTTTACCTGAAAAATTGGCTTATCAGGGCACAAGCATGACGATAATTGATCAAACCAGATACAAAAAATGCGACTTAATTATGATAGCTGTAGCCATTCAAATTCATTTTCCCACTGCATAAAAAAACGGGGTATGAGGCTTACACCCCATACCCCGATTGTGTTGATGGTAACTATTTAGCCAAACACATCATGGGTGGTATTTTTAAACCAGGAATGTGCATAATCGACTTCACGCTGACGCATAGCATCACTGGCATCTGCAGGTGTCAAGCCACCAGCCCCCTTGACCTTGGCGATCTTGCCGTCTGCCAGTCGATACACCATGGCCACAGACATTGCATCCGTGGGTGTAATGATGCTGTAACAAGTATTAATATAAGAAGGCGCAGGCGCTTCTTTACCATTAAGTTTGGCGACCACTGCTGCTGCACAAACTTTGGCCTCAGAGTTGGCTGCATAACCCGACTTGGGCAAAGGTGAGGCCATCGCAGCATCCCCAATGACATGGACATCTTTGTGCCGAGTGGATTCAAATGTCTGATGATTGACTGGGCACCAACCCGTGCTGCTCACCAAATCAGCTGCAAAAGCAATTTTGCCCGCTTTCTGTGGTGGAATAACATTCAGGACATTGGCTTTAAAAGTCTCTTCAGCACTAACAATCAGTTTTCTGCTGTCGATCTTGGTTACCTCGCCACCATCATCAGCGCCTACCCATTCGATCATACTGTTCGCACTCTTGTAACCATAATGACGCTGCCAACCCGCCGTAAATAAACCCATTTTGGAGAATTTTATCTTGGGGTCCAGGATAATAATCTTGGATTTTGGCTTGTTGTTCTTCAGGTACCAGGCGATCTGGCTGGCACGTTCATATGGCCCGGGAGGACAGCGGAAAGGATTAGGAGGAGCAACAATGACCACCGTTCCACCATTTTTCATGGATGTGATCTGGTTCCTCAGCAAGCCTGTCTGCGAACCCGCTTTCCAGGCATGAGGAATTTTTTCTGCTACTTTGGCATCATAGCCCTCAATGCTATCCCAATTAAAACTGATGCCCGGTGAGACAATGCAAGCATCATAGCTAAAGGTCTTACCACCCTTGGTGCTGACTTTTTTAGCAACGGGGTCGATACCGGTTACCAAATCATGTACCACATTAACGCCATGTTTCTTCAGCCCACTATAACCAAACTTGATTGAGTCAAGGTTTCGGCTACCAGCCAAGACTTCATTACTCATGAAGCAGGTATGATAATGTTTGTTGACCTCAATCAGAGTCACATCAATGGATGAATCTGCCATGCGAATATATTTGGCGGCGGTGGCCCCCCCAATACCCCCACCAACAATCACCACGCGTTTACTCGCACCAAAACTCACCATGGGGAAACCCAGTGTTGATACGATGGCAGTTCCACCCGCCAGGTTCAAAAAATCTCTACGGTTTATATTAAACATTGTTATAAGCTCCTCTAATTCTGGCTGGCGTAGTAGTTGATGAGGGCATCGATACCTTTATCACCATACTCTTTTTGCAAGGCACCCATTTTCTTCTTCATCTTTTTCTCCATTTTACGCCCATTTTTTGTAAAATCCTCCATGGAATACCGCAAATAAGGCTCCCATTGTCCGGCCAAAATACCAGCATCATCCTCAGCTGAACTCCCACCTTTCTCATGGCATTTTTCACAGTACTTCTTGTGTAGCTTCTTGCCAAGTTTCGCCTTGCCACTATCATATTTCTGCTTTTGGCGAACAAATTTCTGCTTAGAAAAGAAATCTGCCATCAGCTCAATTTCTTCATTGGTATAACCCTTGGCAATACGAGTCATAACGGTCGCAGGTCGCTCTCCGCTCTGGTATGCCGTCATGATCTCGATAAAATTATCTTTTGACATACCCGCAATAGTTGGGCTGGCAGGGCCAAGACTGGAACCGTTAGGGCCGTGACAGCCGACACAGGTATTAGCCAACATAGAAGCGCTAGGTGTTGCCGCCAAAATTACTCCGGAGAACATACCGCTACAGAGCAGCAATATGAACTGGACAAAATATTTTTTTCTCATCATCCCTTCTTCCTCTATTATTTGGATTAGTGTTAACGAACGTTCTTTTTACTTGATTTTCTTTAGGCCACTTATACAGATGCGTTTTTCGTCCATCAAGGCACAAGCCGGTGATAACGGCGTCCGCACGGTACTCAATTCCCTATACATGTCATATACACTGCCGTTCTGGCTCTCTGCTTTACCCAACGCCCTGTTCTGACCTCCATGGAAGGAATGCGATAAAATTACCTGGAACACCTCTTGCCATGCGGTCGTGTGCATGGCCATCCTTGCAATGACTATTTTCAGGCACGCCCTTAAGTCAAGAGTTTGCTCCTTGCCCAGACAAATTATGAAGATTGTTTACCTAATTACCAAGTGTAGCGGCAAATAACACCGTTTCACCTTTAATATTACGATGATTAGCATCCTCCCCTCATTATTTAAGCGTAAACTCATGATATTAGTATTTTAAAAGTTCTCTCAACAAACCACCATCATCAATGTACTTATACCATTTTAGGGCACTTCTTCATCCGGTTCTATAGGTTCATTGTGAGCAATGCCGGCATGGCAATCTATACAGGTTTTTCCTTGTAAAGGCGCACGAGCATGTTTCTTACGGGCCATACGTGATTGCGTACTAATGTCCATATTTTCATAATTATGGCATTCACGACACTCTCTAGAGTCTGTCGCTCGCATCTTGGCCCAAACACGGTTCGCCATATCCCAACGATGCGCCTCAAACTTTTCCCTGCTATCAATTGTGCCGAGCATTTCATGATAAACATCCTTGATGGCTATAATTTTTGCATAGAGTTTTGGAAAAAAAGCCCTGGGAACATGACAATCAGCACAATTAGTCTGCACACCCGCAGAATTCTTATAGTGCAGGGTTTTTTTATACTCCTCATAATTAATATGCATGGAATGACACGAAGTGCAAAACTCCATTGTATTGGTATAGTGGAATGCGCTGTTTAATCCCGCATAAGAGACAACGCCAGCAAAAAATATAATTAAACCAATACAAATCACCTTGCTCGACGGACACTTAATCATGATTTAATCATCTCCTGTAAAATAGGCACATTTATCCTCACATACCCCATTTAAAAATGGCCATCATTTCAGACTTTCCTACATATTAAAACTAGTTCAAATTGGCCTAATCTACATCAATAAATGAACAAATAGTCACCATGAGCATATTAAGCGCCAAATATGCATACCCATCAGGACTCAATGAGTTTTGCCCGCACAAAAAATCTACTACCACCCAATCAAAAGCTCTTCTATTAATATATTTTCACCATAAGGGCATAAGTTCTCAATAACGGTGTCAGCACCGTGTTCTCACGAAAAAATCACTATTTATAGACACGCCCTTAAGTTAAAATAATATGAAGAGATATTAATGAAACGTAGATGCTATATCAAAGTTATCCCGGCAGGCCATGTAGCCGTAATTCGGATGATTCCCCCCTCCATGGCTTGGCTATCTAACCAAAATCTGCCCTGAGGCCAAATTCATAATAAAGGCTCATACGTAGGATATTTAAACTCATTGAAAAATAAGGGAACTTATTGAACCCCATCGGATCAGATCACACAATTCGACAAAAAACCGAGTGATCAGGCGTATCCGATGGAGAAAAAACAAGCTACCAAATTAGCGAGGCAATTGAAACACGTATTTTCAGAACAAGCGCTCAATGCATTAGGCAAACACGTTGGTTTTTGTAAGCG
>JAFLJQ010000084.1 GCA_022712915.1 Gammaproteobacteria bacterium
GGCTTAAATCGGATCAAGGCAAAAACCGCCCGAACCTCACAAGCCTGGATCAGAAGTATCTTCTTGGTCATGAATCTGTTGGTTCTTTATCAGCATTTTCGTTTGCTTGGAATACGGGGTGGTTATTTTGGTGTAGTCAGGTGATTTGTTTTGAAGTGGTTGAATAAATTGGTTGTCGTGGGCAAATATAGTCACTCCGGGCTGGCCAGGCAATATTAGGGGGCTGGCTTTATGAGGAAGCTCTACTTAACGGGACAGTAGTGATGTCATATATACTGCGGTTCTAGGATTCTGGCTCCATGCTTCATCCAACCGCTGCTCTGACCTCAATGGATGGAGGAAATGCAAAAGGATTGCATGGACAATCCTTGCCATGCAGTCATGCGCGCAGTGCTTCCTTGCTCTCACGAAAAAATCACTATTTATAGAAGCGCCCTATATTCTCAGCCGGGGAATAATTTTCTGCCATAGCATAAATTTTCTTGCTAGTATTTATTTTACATATGTAGCTTGTAAGGTAAAAGCGTACTAATAAGGTTGCTGATTATGCGACACAAAATAATCACAAATAGCTATATTTATAGCCTGAGAATGATATTTATGTCGCAGAATAAACTTACTTATTAGTAACCATACGATGGGGTCTATATTGTGGTCTCATTTTAATTGCTGTAACTAAAATTATTTACCGTTTATCTTGCCTGGGCTGCTTTGCGCGGATAAGACATCCACCATGCTGCGGGTAGCATTACTCAAGGTTCGACCCGCGTGCCAAATCATTCCCAGTGTGCGATGCAGCCGGATATTTTCTATGCTCAGGCTCTGCATTTCGGTGTTAATCATCGTATTGGGTAAAACACTCCAGCCGAGTCCAACGCAGACCATCATTTTGATAGTTTCCAAATAATTGGTTGATAGTCCAACCTTTAATTTCCCCTTTTCTGTTTCCAGTGCGCGTTCCAGCACTTCGCGGGTATAGGTGCCTGTTGCGGGTAGAATGGCTGTGTGTTCACACAACTGAGCAAAGCTGACACATTGTTTGTTGCTGAGTGGGTGGTGATTACCAATAACAATAGATAGTGGATCCGGCCAAATTGCCTGTGTTTTGAGTTGTGCAGAGGGGGAAAAGGGCAGGGTGACGATACCCAGTTCAAGATCTCCACGTTCTACGGCCTGACAGGCTTCTTCAGAGTCCATAAAGTGGATGTCCAACTCAACACCCGGATATTGACTGGAGAACTGACGCAATATCGGTGGCAGGCGATGCAGCCCGATGTGGTGACTCGTGCCAATACTTAATTTGCCTGTGATCTGTCCGGTCAGGTTTGATATGGCCCGCCGACTATCTTCCACCTGCATTAAAATTTGTCTTGCTCTGGGCAGCAAGGCCGTACCCGCCTCCGTCAGATCCACATGCCGACCGATACGATCAAATAGTCGGGTTCCCAGTTCTTTTTCCAGGGCCGCTATGCGCTTGCTGATGGCGGGCTGGGTGAGGAACAATTGTTCTGAGGTTTGGGAGAATGAGCCTGTTTCGGCTACCGTGACAAAGGTTTGTAGGTTGCTTAATTCCAATTGTTCCATCCTCAATGTATAACCGTAAGTAATAGAATATATGAAAATAATGAATTTGTGTAATGATTTGAATCGGCCTATTATCATCAGCATAGAAAAGGAGCTGATGGGTGACCCAGATACAAATGGAATGCTGCCGATTATGCCCAAAATTCATCGGCGCAGTATCTTTGGGCGCAGTTCCTGATTAAGCAACTGTTCATAGGCGGGCATTGCTCGGGCCTTGAGACCAAAGGGCCGCGTGGTACTTTCCATGGGGAGTAAGGGCAATGCCGGTGAGTTTTTGTCTGTTGTCGATGAGCTTATCCGGCGAGATCATTGGCGAGGTTGTTTTGAAGAGTTTGTTTTTCCCTATGCCTTTTATGGCATTGAAGACTATGAGCAATGGTTGCCCGAAGCTGGGTTGCAGGCAAAAAGACTTGAGTTGGTAGCCAAAGATATGCTGCATGAGAATGTGGCTGCGTTAAAAGACTGGATTCGAACCACCTAGTTACCCTATACCTGCCGGGTGCCGCAGCAACAGTGTGGGCAATTTATTGATGAATTGGTCGAAGAATATATTGAGCAGTATCCTGTCGATTTATTTGGTAGGACGCATGTCAACATGATTCGCCTTGAGCTTGAGGCGGTAAAAGCACGGTAAGAAGAAAAGGTATGCAGTAATGGCAGGCAAGACTTTATACGATAAATTGTGGGATGCACATGTGGTGCATGACAATGGTGATGGTACGGCACTCTTATATATAGATAGGCACCTTGTTCATGAGGTGACTTCACCCCAGGCCTTTGAGGGGCTGCGTCTGGCTGATCGTAAACCCTGGCGTGTGGAGGCTAATTTGGCTGTGCCGGATCATAATGTCCCCACGACGGATCGCAGCAAGGGCATTGAAGATCCTATTGCCCGTATTCAGGTGGAGACACTGGATAATAATTGTCATGAGTTTGGTATTACTGAATTTAAAATGGATGATATCCGCCAGGGCATTGTGCATGTTATCGGCCCGGAACAGGGGGCTACCCTACCGGGTATGACGGTGGTGTGTGGTGACTCACATACCTCGACCCATGGTGCCTTTGGTGCCTTGGCGCACGGTATCGGGACTTCCGAGATGGAGCATGTGTTGGCAACACAATGTCTGCTGCAAAAAAAATCAAATGCCATGCTGGTGAGTGTTGATGGCAAGGTCGGTGTCGGTGTGACGGCAAAGGATATTGTTCTGGCAATCATTGGTAAGATCGGTACGGCCGGGGGTACCGGTTACGCCATTGAATTTGGTGGTGAGGCCATATCTGATTTGTCGATAGAAGGGCGCATGACGGTGTGTAATATGGCCATCGAAGCCGGTGCCCGTGCCGGTATGGTCGCAGTGGATGATAAGACTATTGAGTATGTTAAAGGTCGGCCTTATGCCCCTACTGCGAAACAATGGGATGCGGCTGTTGAAAACTGGCGTGATCTGCACAGTGATGATGATGCGAAGTTTGACACGGTGATGAATCTTGATGCGGCCTTCATTCAACCTCAAGTTACCTGGGGAACATCACCGGAGATGGTGGTTTCAGTAGGCGACACGGTGCCGGATCCTCTTAATGAAATGGACCCCGTTAAAAAGGAAGGCATGCAAAAGGCTCTGATTTATATGGGGCTGGAGGCAAACATGCCGATCAGTGAGATCAAGATTGACAAAGTGTTCATCGGCTCCTGTACCAATTCACGCATAGAAGACATTCGTGCTGCCGCATCTGTTGCCAAGGGCCGCAAGGTGGCGGATAACATCGTGCTCGCCATGGTGGTGCCGGGTTCCGGTCTGGTTAAACAACAGGCCGAGCAGGAAGGACTGGACAAGATATTGATCGAAGCCGGTTTTGAATGGCGTGAGCCGGGTTGTTCTATGTGCCTGGCCATGAACGCCGACCGATTGGAACCTGGAGAACGCTGTGCCTCTACTTCGAACCGCAACTTCGAAGGTCGACAAGGTCAGGGCGGACGCACTCATCTTGTTAGTCCTGCCATGGCGGCAGCCGCGGCTGTAACAGGTCATTTTATTGATGTTCGAGATATGAGTTAACCGCTAAGGACGCGAAGTTTCGCCAAGGTAAAACAAATAAATCTTTGCGTTTCTTTGCGACCTTAGCGGTTAAATATAGGATAAAACAATGGAAAAATTTACACAATTGAAAGCCGTCGTGGCACCGATGGATCGACCCAATGTCGATACCGATGCCATTATTCCAAAGCAGTTTTTAAAATCGATTAAGCGAAGTGGTTTTGGTCCTAATTTGTTTGATGAATGGCGTTACCTCGATCAAGGAGAGCCGGGTATGGATAATAGTAAACGCGTGATCAACTCGGACTTTATTTTAAATCAGTCCCGTTATCAGGGGGCACAGATTCTGATTGCGCGTGAAAACTTTGGTTGTGGTTCCTCGCGTGAACATGCGCCATGGGCTTTGCTGGATTATGGTTTTCGTGTCATCATCGCGCCCAGTTTTGCAGACATTTTTTATAACAACAGTTTTAAAAACGGCATCCTGCTCATTAAACTCGATGCCGATGTGCTGGAACAAATGTTTCAGGATGTAGAGCTTAACGAAGGCTATCAGCTTGATGTTAATCTGGAAAGTCAGACCATTACCAAAACAGATGGTTGTGTTATTAAGTTTGAAATTGACGAATTTAGAAAGCAGCGTTTATTAAACGGATTGGATGATATTGGCCTGACCTTGCAACATGTCGATGACATTAAGGCCTATGAGACGAAACGCAAGCAGGATACACCCTGGTTATTTTGTTAACCGCAAAGGACGCAAAGAAACGCGAAATTTATTTTATCAAGGATATTGATTCATGGATGAAGAAAATATCGGAAAGTGTATTTTGGATTGTGCTTTTAAAGTACATACGGCACTCGGTCCAGGTTTGCTTGAGAGTGCTTATGAAACCTGTATGGTTCATGAAATAGAAAAGCATGCATTAAAAGTAGTAAGGCAGCAGGTATTGCCTATTTACTATGACAATATCAAATTAGATGCCGGATATCGTCTAGATCTACTCGTCAATGATAAGGTTGTTGTTGAACTTAAGTCGGTAGATAAACTTAATGATATCCATTTGGCGCAGGTTTTAAGTTACTTGAAATTAGGTAGCTTCAAGTTAGGGTGTTTATTGAATTTTAATGTTAGGCGCATGCGTGAAGGAATTAAACGCGTTGTTAATGGTATATAAATCATCGCGTTCCTTTGTGTACTTTGCGGTTTAAATATAGCTGGTGAATAAATTATGACAAAAAAAATTGCAGTTTTACCCGGTGACGGTATCGGTCATGAGATCGTGGCTGAGGCTGTGAAGGTGATTACGGCTCTTCAATCTGATGGTCTTGATGTTGAAATGAATGAAGGCCTGGTGGGCGGTTCAGCCTATGATGTCACGGGTACGCCTTTGCCTGAAGAAACCTTGACGTTGGCCAGAGAATCAGATGCTATTTTACTTGGTGCCGTGGGGGGGTATAAATGGGAGTCACTCGATATTTCCGTACGGCCTGAAAAGGGTCTGCTCGGTTTGCGCAAAGAATTGGGTTTGTTTGCCAACTTGCGTCCTGCGATCCTTTATCCGCAATTGGCTGATGCCTCCACCTTAAAACCGGAAGTGGTTTCTGGTTTGGATATTATGATCGTGCGTGAGCTGACAGGGGGCATTTATTTTGGTCAACCTCGTGGTGTACGAACATTAGATAACGGTGAACGTGAAGGCTATAACACGTTGGTCTATCGTGAATCAGAAATTAAACGCATTACCGAAGTGGCTTTTGATATTGCCCGTAAGCGCGGTAAAAAACTTTGTTCCGTTGATAAGGCCAATGTCTTGGAATGTACGGAACTCTGGCGTGAAGTTGTCATTGATATGCATAAGGACAACAGTGATGTTGAACTTAGTCACATGTATGTTGATAATGCGGCAATGCAATTAGTTCGCGCACCAAAACAGTTTGATGTAATGGTTACCACCAATATGTTTGGTGATATTCTATCGGATTGTGCGGCCATGCTAACGGGTTCTATCGGTATGTTGCCCTCGGCGTCATTAAATGAAAAAGGTCAGGGTATGTATGAACCTATCCATGGTTCTGCACCGGATATTGCTGGACAGAATATGGCCAATCCATTGGCAACTATTTTATCGGTTGCCATGATGTTGCGTTATTCCCTGGATGAGCCTGCTATGGCAGACAGAATAGAGAAGGCTGTTGATAATGTATTAGACCAGGGTTTACGTACTGCAGATATCTATTCCGAGAGTATGAAAAAAGTGAGTACAACAGAAATGGGCGATGCCGTTGTTGCAGCGCTTTAAAACTAATCGTAAAGGATACAAAGGAACGCTAAGATATTATTCAAGATAACATTGCGTTACTTTGCATCCTTTGTGCTTGAGACATCAATATAGTTAATTTAGAGGGCAGGATAATGAAGCAAGTTGGGTTTGTTGGTTGGCGTGGTATGGTGGGCTCGGTGCTTATGCAACGTATGCGTGATGAAAATGATTTTGCTGCTATTGAGCCTGTTTTTTTCACTACGTCTCAAGCGGGTAAATCAGGTCCTGATGTAGGCAAAGACATACCGCCGTTGAAGGATGCCAATAATCTTGATGAATTAAAGACCATGGATGTCATTATCTCCACTCAGGGGGGAGATTATACCAAGCAAGTATATAAACCTCTGCGTGATGCCGGTTGGGATGGTTACTGGATTGATGCGGCCTCCAGTCTGCGTATGGCCGACGATAGTATTATTGTCCTTGATCCGGTGAATAAGGATGTGATTGAACAAGGTTTGAGCAGCGGTGTTAAAACCTATGTGGGTGGTAACTGTACCGTGAGTTTGATGTTAATGGCTATAGGTGGTTTGTTTGAAAAGGATTTGATTGAATGGATTTCACCGATGACTTACCAGGCGGCTTCTGGCGCAGGTGCGAAGAACATGCGTGAATTGATCAAACAAATGGGTGCGATTCATGACAATGTGAAAATCTTGAATGATGATCCGGCGACCGCTATTCTGGAAATCGATAAGAAAGTGACGGATTTTATCCGCAGTGATGCTTATCCGACTGAAAATTGGCCTGTTCCTTTGGCGGCGAGTTTGATTCCCTGGCTCGACGTGCAATTGGAGAGTGGGCAGAGTAAGGAAGAATGGAAGGCTCAGGTGGAAACCAACAAGATCCTGGGTCGCTGTGATCACCCGATACCGATTGATGGTTTATGTGTTCGTGTGGGTGCCATGCGTTGTCATTCCCAGGCCTTGACTATCAAGATGAAAAAAAATGTGCCTCTGGATGAGATTCACGGTATGTTGGCGGCCCATAATGATTGGGTCAAGGTTGTCCCCAATGATCGGCAGGTGACGATGACGGATCTGACTCCGGCCGCAGTGACCGGGACTCTGACGGTACCGGTGGGTCGTTTACGTAAACTTACTATGGGGCCTGAATATCTGTCTGCGTTTACCGTTGGTGATCAATTGCTCTGGGGGGCAGCAGAACCATTGCGCCGTATGTTGCGCATTCTGTTAGAATCCTAAAAATATGAGGATACAAAATTACGTCATGTTAAATATATCGATTATTGAGATATCGCTGGTTATTCGCGGTTTGGATTATTGATGGCTGAGAAAATTAGTCTTGCTGTTGTTGGCGCGGCTTCCCTGGCAGGGGAGGCCGTGTTGTCGATGTTGGCCGAAAGACAATTTCCACTGGCGGATCTTTATGCCGTTGATTTTGTAGAGCAGGCTGGTTCTCATGTTGAGTTCAAAGATGATCCCCTGGTCATCCACGAACTGGCCGAGTTTGATTTTGAACAGGTGACGCTGGCCATTTTTCTGACGGAGGCTTCTGTTTCTGCCGAGTATGTGCCAAAGGCAAGTGGCTGCGGCTGTATCGTTATTGATGCCAGTGCCTGTTTTCGCTATGACGAGGATGTTCCTTTGATCGTTGCGGGGGTTAATGATGGAGCTATTGCTGACTACCGTGAACGTATGATTATTGCTATGCCGTCCAGCGCGACATCGCAACTGATAAAAACGATTAAACCTATTTATGATGCTGTGGGCATTGAGTCTATTAATGTTACTGTGATGATGTCGGTTTCAGAAATGGGTAAGCCGGGTCAGGAAGAACTGGGCCGACAAACAGCTCAACTGCTGGCTTTTCAAGCGGTGGAGAAGAAAGCCTTTTCTGAGCAGATTGCCTTTAATATTATTGCCCAGAGTGGTTTAGCTGCTGACGATGGTTATTCCACAGATGAATTAGATCTCATAAAGGGTACGCAAAAAGTCCTTATTAATGATAGGATATCAATTTTGCCTACGGTTGTTATTGTGCCCGTTTTTTTTGGACATAGTGAAGTGATCTCAATTCGCACAACGGAGCACATGGGGGCAGACACCTCCGGTGAATTATTAGACAATTTGCCTGGGCTACAGCTTATAAAAGAGGGTATTGACGGTCGCCCGACCCCTATCACGGATGCTTCAGGCAAGGATGAGGTGGTGGTTGGTCGAATCAGAACTGGATTTTTAGACCGTGAGCGTGAATTGAGTTTATGCTGTGTTGCCGATAATATTCGTAGCGGAATCGCATTAAATAGTGTTCAAATAGCCGAGTTTTTGGTAAAAGACTACCTCTAAGCTATAGTTACAAAAGACTTGTAATGAGCTTTCTAGCTTTGGTACTATAACATATTGATTAGCAAGTAATTTCCGTTTGGCGGAAGGGAAGAGGGAAATGCGGACAAGTATTCGGGTTATGTTGCGTCAGTTGGCTTTAGGCCTGCTTTCAGCCTGTTTGGTTATTTTGCCCATGTCGGCTTATGCTCTGGGTTTTGGTAATATCCATATTAAATCAGCGTTGAATGCTCCTCTTGATGCAGAAATCGAGTTACTCTCTGCCACCACATCTGACCTGAAAGGCTTAAGTATCAAACTCGCTTCACGTGAGGCATTTTTACGCGCTGGAGTTGAGCGTCCTGATCATTTATCCCAATTAAAGTTTACTATCAAGCAGCGATCCAATGGTCGTGCTTATCTGCAGGTCATTACTACACAAGCTGTGCGTGAACCTTTCCTTGATTTCCTGTTGGAGATGAACTGGAAAAATGGTCGGATGTTGCGTGAGTATACGGTCTTACTGGATCCACCCGATAGCCTGCAACAACAACCGACCCTTGTTGAGTCAGCCCAGACCGAATCGCCAGCGGTAGTAGCTAAACAGGAGCAACAAGAAACCACTACGCCTTTTGTTGAGCCGGAAGCTGCGATTTTTGAAGAAGATCAGGCTGAACCTGTTGCTGCCGAAGAAATAGATGTTGCTGATGACTCTGTTATCGGCAGTATTGCGGCTGCAGACGAGGAAGAAGAGCTTGTTCCTTTTGCAGAATCCTTGTCGGAAGATGATTTGCAATTTGAAGAAGAGCCTGTTGCGATTGAAGATATTTCGATTGCTCAAGAAAGTGATGGGACTGTATCTGTTGCCGAGGAAAGTGCCGATGAATCTTATGTCGATCCTTTTGCGGGCGAAAAATTTCCTCGTATCCCCATTAATGTTGATAAGCGCTTGCGTAAGGCTGAAGAAGCTAAATTGGCCAATCTTTCGGTTGAGCTTGACCTTGCTGTAGAACGTGCGTTACAGGTAGAAGAATCGTTTAACGATGAAGATAGCCTGACGGAAGAACCACGTCAGGCTGAATTCGCGCCGTTGGCTGAAGAACCTGTTGTCAGTGAAGAATTGACTGCGTTGACAGAAGAAGATCTGGATAGTGAAACCGTTAATTCTGTTAAGGTTAAACGGGATGACAAACTTTGGAATATCGCTGAATCTATACGGTCAGATGAGTCTGTTTCGATCTATCAGGTTATGATGGCGTTGTTGCAGAATAATCCAGAAGCCTTTATTGAGGGTAATGTCCATCGTCTTAAGGTTGGCAAGGTGCTGCGTATCGAAGACCCAGCATTATTGTCGGCCATGAGCAAGAGCCTGGCGGCACAGGAATATATTGCCCAGACTCAAGATTGGGAGAGTTATCGTCAACAGGTTGCCGATAGCTATACACCGATGCAGGCTGAAATGGCCGGTAACATAGCCAGTACAGAAATCTTGCCGGAGGACGCACAGTCTGAAACAACGGGTGAGTTGGTTCTGTCGGCCCCCGAGGGTGACAATCAGAGTATTGGCTCAACAGGGGAGCAAAAAGCTACTGTTGATAATGAAGTGGTTATTTTGCGGGAAGAGATTCGTCAGGCTCTGGTTGAGGCTGAGGCGGAAGGTAACAAGAATGTAATTCTCAACGAGAAATTACGTGATCTTGAAAGTCAGTTGCAGGGTTTGCAGCGCTCCGTAACGGTTCAGGATGATGAATTGGCTACTCTGCAAAAGCAATTGAGTGATCTGAACAGGAAGAATATCGAGGCTGAACAAGTCGAGGCCGCAGCCTCCTATTCTGAAATACCTGAGGCCGTTACGTCACCAGAACCAGTGGATTCAGATAATGCGGTTATGAGTGAAGCTGAACTGCTTGCTCAGTTACAGCCGGAAGTCCCTGCCGAACAGCCGATGATTAAGTCAGCACCGGACGAGCAAGCTCCAACTGCTGTTGCCCCTGATTCTGGATCTGGTTTTATGGATAAGTCTTTTGCTGTGCTCGAGAGTATCAAGCGCAGCTTGTCCGGTATGATTTCATCCTTACCTGTCAGTCCACTAATTTTAGCCATCGGAGCTGGCGTGATTGTAGTGTTGCTGCTCTTGATGTTGTTACTAGTGCAACGTAGACGTCAGGCGGCTAATTTCCAGGAAAGCATTCTGTCCGGTATCCCTTCCCATGAAATTATGGCTTCTGAAGATGCCTCAATGGAAACTAATTTGTCAGGTGAATCCTCATTTCTGAGTGATTTTGCCATTAGCGGTGCCAGTGCCCTACAAGGGGATGATGGTGATGTGGATCCTCTGACTGAGGCCGACGTATTTATGGCTTATGGTCGTTATGAAGCTGCAGAAGAACGTATTCTGGAAGCCATTAAGAATGACCCGGATCGTCAGGAATTACGCATTAAACTGCTTGAACTCTATAATACAACCAAGAACAAGTCTGCTTTCGAGTCAGCAGCAGAAGAGCTATATACAAATTTGGGCAATGATGCTTCAAGTCCTTTGTGGCAAAAGGTTGTGGCAATGGGGACTATCCTAGCTGTTGATAATCCACTGTTTAGTGATTTACCTGTTAATGATGTCACGCGTATTCGTAATAAGCCAGAAACCAATTCAGAAGACATCCTGGATCTGGGTTTTGAGGGTAGAGGGTCGACTAGCGAACCACTTATTGATGATCTTGGCCTTGATTTGGATTTTGGTTCGGATAATAAAACGGAAGAGGCCAGTGCCATTCTTGATTTTGATATGGCCGGAGAAAAAGTTGCTCAGGATGAAGAAATTGATGGGCTTGATCTTAAGTTCGATAGTGATGAATCAGTACAAATTGATACCTCTGACTTTGATTTTGAAAAACTGACTGGTCAAACAGCAGAAGTCAGTTCATTGGAACTGGCTCTGGATGTGTCGGGTGAAGACACGGCCCAGACAGAGGTTGCCTTGGATGTCGGATTGCCCAATGAAGAAAAAACTGCTGAGGTTGATATTGATGGTGCCTTTGATTTTGATATGAGTGAGTTTGATAATGATATCTCCGGGCTGGATTTGCAACTGAACGATAATCATAGCAGTAGTTTGGGATTGACCCTCGATATGGATCTTGATACGGCTGTAGCCGAGCAGAAGGATGAGGGATTGACCATGGAAATGTCACAGCCTACTCATAGTGAAATTGAAATGCCAACAATGGAGGCAGAAGTCGATGCTACAGACATTGCGGATCTGGATGCACCTTCAATGATTGATGAAGTGGGTACCAAGCTGGATTTGGCCAAGGCCTACATTGACATGGGCGACCCGGATGGTGCCAAGAGCATTCTGGATGAGGTGTTGGACGAAGGTACTGCACCACAACAGCAGGAAGCACAACAATTGATGCAACAGATTTGATCGTGCCTGATTTCACGGTTGATTAAGTTTCCTTAAATCTAGATTGAATTTCTCCCATTTTATTTCAATAAGCCACGGCAGTTTGATAGTTGTTATATTGGCTTGCAGGAATTAATTGATGCGCATTGCCCTGGCCGTTGAATATAATGGCACCCCCTATTGTGGCTGGCAGTACCAGGATCATAGTCCGTCTGTACAGGAATATGTCGAAAAGGCTCTTTCGAAAGTGGCTGACCATCCTGTCAGGATTATTTGTGCTGGACGAACCGATACTGGTGTGCATGCCACTTCACAGATTATTCATTTTGATAGTGAAGCGGGACGCAGCATGCATTCCTGGGTGTACGGTGGCAATGCTAACTTGCCGGATTCCATCAGCCTGTTATGGGCCAAGCAAGTGACTGAAGATTTCCATGCTCGTTTTTCGGCTGTCCGCCGACGTTATCGTTACGTTATTTTAAACCGCCGTATCCGTCATGCCCTGTTGGCTAACCGGGCGGTATGGGAATTCCGTCCTCTGGATGAAACACGCATGGCCGAGGCCGCATGTTATTTGGTCGGGGAGCATGATTTTTCATCTTATCGTGCCCTGGCATGTCAGGCCAAAAGTCCGATCCGAACCGTCTATCAACTGGATGTCAGTCGCCAGAATGAATTGCTTGTCCTGGATCTGGAAGCCAATGCCTTTTTACAACATATGGTGCGTAATATTGCCGGTGTTTTGATGACCATCGGGGCAGGGGAACAGGAACCTAAATGGGCTAAACAAGTCTTGGAATTTCGAGATCGCACTCTTGGTGGGGTGACAGCACCATCTGGGGGATTGTATTTAACTGGTGTGGACTACCCGGAAGAGTTTGAACTGCCTGCGCTTTCGCGTCTGCCGTTGGTCTGGTAGTCTGTTGCATTTGGATATGCCTGATAGAATAGAGTAGTTGATGCGTACACGAGTCAAAATCTGTGGCCTGACCCGCGAGCAGGATGTCCATGCAGCAGTGAATGCCGGTGCCGATGCTATTGGCCTAGTGTTTTTTGGATCCAGTTCACGCTATGTTGATATTCAAGTAGCTAGCCAATTGGCACGTATTGTGCCGCCGTTTGTCAGCATCGTTGGATTGTTTGTAAATGCCGGGAAACAGGTCATTGACGATGTACTACATCAGGTTCGGATTGATCTTTTGCAGTTTCATGGTGATGAACCCGCTGACTTTTGCGAGCAATTTTCTCGACCCTATATCAAGGCACTGCGGGTCGCGGATGATACTGATGTAACAGCCTGCGCCGGGCAATATGCTTCGGCCAAGGGAGTATTGCTGGATACTTTTCAGGCCGGTAAACCCGGCGGTACTGGTGCGGCATTTAACTGGGCGTTAATTCCTCCAGATTTAACCTTGCCGATTATTCTTGCCGGCGGTTTGACGCAGAATAATGTGGCCGATGCCATTCGACAGGTACAACCTTATGCTGTTGATGTTAGTAGCGGGGTAGAGCAAGACAAAGGCGTCAAGGATGTAAACAAGATTTATGCTTTTATGAATGAGGTACAAGGTGTTGGCAGACGTTAAAACAAAACAAGGTACAAGTGGTTACCATTTGCCCGATGAACGGGGACATTTTGGTCCTTATGGTGGGCGGTTTATCGCTGAGACCTTGATGGGACCTATTGAAGAATTGACCGAGGCCTATGAGACCTGTGTAAATAACCCAGCCTTTATGACGGAACTGGATGACGATCTGCGCCAGTATGTCGGCCGTCCGTCGCCACTTTATTATGCTAAACGCTGGACTGAGACTCTAGGCGGGGCCAAAATCTATCTCAAACGTGAAGACCTGAATCATACGGGTGCTCACAAGGTGAACAATGCCATTGGCCAGGCTTTGTTGGCCCGCTATATGGGCAAGACCCGCATTATTGCCGAGACCGGAGCTGGTCAGCATGGTGTAGCCACGGCCACAGTGGCGGCCCGTCTGGGACTGGAATGTGTGGTCTATATGGGTGAAGAAGATATTCGCCGTCAGGCCATTAATGTCTACCGCATGAAGTTACTGGGGGCTGAAGTGGTGCCCGTAACCTCTGGCTCCAAAACCCTTAAAGATGCCCTCAACGAGGCCATGCGGGACTGGGTCACCAATATAGACAATACCTTCTATATTATTGGCACTGTTGCCGGCCCTCATCCGTATCCTGCCATGGTACGAGATTTTCAGGCCATTATTGGTCGTGAGGCGAAAGAACAAATCATGCTTCAGGAAGGTCGCCTGCCCGATACCTTGGTGGCCTGCATCGGTGGCGGTTCCAATGCCATTGGCCTGTTTTATCCTTTTATCGATGATGAGGCCGTGGCCATGTATGGCGTTGAAGGGGCTGGTGAAGGTATTGAGACAGGCCGCCATGCAGCAGCACTGTGCGCGGGAAAACCTGGTGTCCTGCACGGTAATCGCACTTATCTGGTTGAGGATGAGGATGGCCAGATCATCCCTACCCATTGTATTTCAGCAGGGCTGGATTACCCCGGTGTTGGCCCGGAACACGCCTGGTTGAAGGATAGTGGTCGGGCCAACTATGTTTCGGTCACAGATGATGAGGCCCTTAAGGGTTTCCATGATCTGACTCGTATTGAAGGCATCATGCCTGCCCTGGAATCGAGTCATGCCCTGGCCTATACCAGCAAACTGGCCCCGACTATGGATAAAGACAAGCTCATTATCGTCAACCTGTCTGGCCGTGGTGACAAGGATATTCACACGGTTGCAGATTTGGAAGGGATTTCGATATGAGCCGTATCGCTACACGTTTTACCGCATTACAGCAAAACAATCGCAAGGCGCTGATCCCTTATGTTACTGCCGGTGACCCTCGGCCAGATATTACTGTCTCCCTGATGCATGCTATGGTCAAGGCCGGGGCTGATATTCTGGAACTGGGTGTACCCTTCTCGGATCCGATGGCGGAAGGGCCGGTTATCCAACGGGCTATGGAGCGGGCGCTGCAACACCATGTTTCACTTCGGGATGTGTTGGCCATGGTGGCGGAATTTCGTCAGCAGGATAATGACACGCCGGTATTATTGATGGGCTACCTCAATCCCATCGAGGTGATGGGCTATGCGCGTTTTGCCAAGGCCGCAGTGAAGGCCGGTGTTGATGGGGTTTTGATTGTTGATCTGCCACCGGAAGAGGCTGAAGAGTTATTAGTTGAACTGGACGAGATTGGTCTGGATATCATTTTTCTGGTTTCCCCGACCACGGATGAAAAACGTATCCAAAAAATTGCAAAAGTTAGCCGTGGCTTTATCTATTATGTATCATTGAAGGGAGTGACCGGAGCAGGTCATCTTGATACTGATGAAGTGGCTGAGCGAGTCAATTGCATCAAGGCTTACAGCAAGATCCCCGTCGGCGTTGGTTTTGGTATCAAAGACGCTGAATCGGCGGCAAGGGTTGCCCGTGTGGCCGATGCCGTGGTGGTGGGTAGTGCTCTGGTTAAAAAGGTAGAGGAAACCGGTGGTGTGGCCGATAAGCTGGAAGCGGCTATCACCACATTATTGACAGATATTCGAGCAGGCATTGATGCAGCTACAATCTGAAAATTGTGACTTGGTAGCAGTGCTATATTAATGACAATACGCTAAGGTTATAACAATGAATTGGTTTAGCAAATTACTCCCATCCCGAATCCGTACCGAGACTAGCACCAATAAAAAGAGTGTGCCAGAAGGTTTATGGGCCAAGTGCAACTCTTGTAGTGCTGTCTTATATCGTGCTGAATTACAACGCAATCTTGGTGTTTGCCCGAAATGTAATCAGCATCTTCGTGTCGATGCCCGCACCCGTCTGGATATTTTTCTGGATGAACATGGTCGCGTTGAAATTGGTTCAGAAATCAGACCAGTGGATGCCCTCAAATTCAGGGATTTGAAAAAATATAAAGATCGTCTGGTTCAGGCGCAAAAGGCTACAGACGAAACCGATGCCCTGATTGTCATGCAAGGCAAGCTCAAAAATGCACCTTTGGTAGTTGCTGCCTTTGAATTCAAGTTCATGGGTGGTTCTATGGGGTCGGTCGTGGGTGAGCGCTTTGTGCGTGCCGTTAATGCCGCTATGGAACATAATGCCCCGTTGGTTTGTTTCTCGGCCAGTGGCGGTGCCCGTATGCAGGAGGCTTTGTTCTCCCTGATGCAAATGGCCAAGACCAGTGCCGCACTGACCCGCTTGCAAAAACGGGGGTTACCTTTTATTTCTGTGTTGACTGATCCTACTATGGGTGGTGTATCGGCCTCATTTGCCATGTTGGGTGATCTTAATATTGCCGAGCCTAATGCATTGATTGGGTTTGCCGGACCTCGTGTGATCGAACAGACCGTGCGTGAGACTTTACCGGAAGGTTTCCAGCGCAGTGAGTTTTTGCTGGAGCATGGTGCCATCGATATGATTTTAGATCGCCGCGATATGCGTGATCGTATTGCCAATATCCTCTCTATATTGACCCATCGTTCCGTCGCCTGAATCAAGCCAAATTATTACCCAGTCCCGGGCATCCGTTAGTTACGATGCGATATCAAAAACTTGATGAGTGGTTGAGGTGGCAGGAAACCCTGCATCCTCAACTCATCGAGTTGGGTCTGGATCGTGTTCAGCAGGTCTTTCAACGTCTGCACCTGAAACCACCCCCCTTTACTGTCATCACCATTGGCGGCACCAACGGCAAAGGATCTAGTGCCGCGTTGCTGGAATCAATTTTTTTGTTTGCTGGTTACAGGGTTGGCACTTATACCTCCCCGCATTTGTTGCGTTATAACGAACGGATTCGCATTAACAGCCAGGAGGCCGATGACGAAGAAATCTGCGCGGCCTTTCAACGTATTGATGAGGCTAGAGGGGACATCTCCTTGACCTATTTTGAGTTTGCTACCTTGGCAGCACTGGATTTGTTTTATCACATGCCATTGGATGTTGTTCTGCTGGAAGTGGGTTTGGGCGGTCGACTCGATGCGGTGAACATCATCGACAGCGATGTGGCCCTGATCACCTCTATTGGATTGGATCACACCGACTGGCTGGGGGATGACCGCGAATCCATCGCCCGTGAAAAGGCCGGGATCATGCGGGCAGATCGGCCGGTGGTATGCAGTGACAGGGATATTCCCCAGGCCCTTTATGATGAGGCCAATCATATCGGCAGTGACCTGTATTGCCTGGGGAGGGATTTTAAATATATACAGAATGATGACCATTGGCTTTGGTCGGGTAAAAATGAAGAACAACATGCCTTTCCTTTTCCTGCCCTGGTAGGGGAGCACCAGCTACGAAATGCAGCGGGTGTGATGATGGTGCTGGAATGTCTGGCTGAGTCATTGCCTGTTTGTTATGAGAATATGCATCAGGCCTTGCAAAACCTGCATGTAACGGGGCGGCAACAAATTATGGTTAATAAACCTGGCTGGGTTTTTGATGTGGCCCATAATGCACAAAGTGCCGAGGCCCTGGCAGATTTACTCAGGGTGAGAAAGGGCCAGCCCCGAACCTATGCCATTATCGGCATTTTGAATGATAAAGATATTGCTGCGATCCTCCGCCCCATGTTGCCGTATGTGTCTGATTGGTACTGCGTTGATCTGGCTGTACCGAGAGGGGCCAGGGCCAGCCAGCTACAAAAGGTGCTGCAAAATTTGTCTCCCGGTGAGGTAAATGCCACCGCATTTGATAGTGTAATTGAGGCTATGGTACAGCTGGAAAGGCTTGTCATCGAAGACGATCAAGTGGTGGTTTTTGGTTCATTTTATACGGTGGCGGAAGCCTTGCAACGCGGCGTATAATGCACCCCCTTTTGACTGGACGGAAATAACACTAAGGTGGATAAACAGCTACTGAAGAGGCGAGTAATCGGCGCAACCGTACTGGTGGCGCTCGGGGTGATTTTTATCCCCATGATCCTGAGTGGGGGCCGGGATAATATGCCCCTTTTTGGTAGTAATATCCCGGATAAACCTAAAGCCATCGAACGGCTTAAATCGGTGGAAATTCCCAGTCCAGCGCTTGTGGCCAAGAATGAAGAGATTCGCATCCCGGTAGATGAGCATCTTGCCCCTGCGAATATTGAACAAAAGAAATTCAAAGCGCAGCCAAAACCAACCACAGACACACAAAAAGATGATGCCACGGTAGCAACGGTTAAAACAAAATCATCAAATTTAAAGGCATGGGTGGTACAGGTTGGTAGCTTTGCCAAGCGCACCAATGCCCTGGCCTTACAAAAAAAATTACGTAAACATCAATTTCCAGCATTTGTTGAATTTATTAAAAACCAGGATGGTAGTATTTATCGTGTGCGGGTTGGGCCGGAAGTAAAACAGGCCAAGGCCGAGGCAGCCATGCAGACTATCTATAAGAAATTGAAAATTAAAGGCGTGGTCATGAGTCACCCATGACCCCTTTCTGTGATTCCCATAACGAGCTGTACTCATGATCTGGATTGATTTTGTTATTATATTAATCGTTATTTTCTCGGCCGTGATTAGTTCTGTCAGAGGGTTTGCTCGCGAAGCCTTATCACTGCTCGGTTGGTTGTTGGCCTTCTGGGCGTCGATGACGTTTTCCGGTGGTTTGTCACTGTTGCTTAGCGATTCCATTAATGACCCCATCCTCAGGTTGATTGTCGCCTTTTTGATACTGT
Organism: Gammaproteobacteria bacterium; assembly: GCA_022712915.1. GTDB lineage: Bacteria > Pseudomonadota > Gammaproteobacteria > UBA6429 > Thiohalophilaceae > JAHEDB01. The sequence goes on from JAFLJQ010000084.1 coordinate 18,333, forward strand.
TTATTGCAAGTTTGATTGTCTCGACGATCATTAATTATTTTATTATTCAGTTTGTTCAACGCACCGGCATGACCGGCGCTGATCGATCTATAGGTATTGTATTTGGTGTCTTGCGTGGCATTTTGATTGTTGCGGCGCTGGTATTGTTTGCCGGACTGACGCCTTTTCCCCAGACTCCTAGTTGGGAAAACTCTTTTTTCCTTTATTACTTTGAAGGCTTTGCGGTCTGGTTGCGGGAATTGATGCCAAATGATGTCGCCGGCAGTTTTCGATTTTGATGCCATCATTTCCAGAGAGTACTAAAAGTTTGTTGTAAAATGCCGTTATTCTCCCTGAGATTAACGGTTTGACCCAGAGGAAAGACGTATGTGTGGCATCATTGGTATTGTTGCAAAAAGCCCGGTTAATCAGTCCCTGTATGATGGCCTGACTGTGTTACAACATCGTGGCCAGGATGCTGCTGGTATCATGACCTGTAATGGCGATCGCATCTACTTGCGCAAGAGTAACGGACTGGTTCGTGATGCCTTTCATACCCGTCACATGATGCGTCTGCATGGTAATATGGGTATAGGCCATGTGCGTTATCCTACTGCTGGTTGCTTTTCATCGGCTGAGGCGCAACCCTTTTATGTCAACTCTCCCTTCGGGATTGCCCTGGCACACAATGGTAATTTGACCAATGCCGAAGAACTCAAACGTGATCTGTTTCAGGAAGATCGTCGACACATTAATACCGATTCTGATTCAGAAATTCTACTTAATATCTTTGCCAATGAATTACAAAGAACCACCCAGCTTGATGTGACCGCTGAGAATATTTTTTCTGCTGTGGCGAGTGTGCATCGTCGTTGCCGGGGAGCCTATGCCGTGGTCACCATGATAGCCGAGCGGGGTGTCGTTGGTTTTCGTGATCCCAATGGCATTCGACCACTGGTGTTGGGCAAGCGTGAATCGGAAAGTGGAGTGGATTATATCTTTGCATCGGAAAGTGTTGCCATCGATGTACTGGGTTATGAATTTATGCGTGATGTTGCTCCGGGCGAAGCCGTGTATATTGATGCCGATGGCAACCTGTCCAGCCAGCAGTGTGCAGAAAAGCCGGAACTCACCCCCTGCATATTTGAACACGTCTATTTTGCCCGTCCCGATTCCATCATGGATGGTGTGTTTGTTTATAAGGCACGCATGCGTATGGGGGAATATCTGGCGCAAAAGATCAAACGGATTTATCCAAATCATGATATTGATGTGGTATTGCCCATCCCCGATACCAGTCGTACCTCCGCCTTGCAGCTATCTTATGAGTTAGGTGTAAAGTACAGCGAAGGCTTTATCAAGAACCGCTATATCGGTCGTACCTTCATCATGCCGGGTCAAACAGAACGCAAGAAGTCGGTACGCCAGAAACTCAATGCCATTGAATCCGAATTTAAGGGTAAGAATGTCTTGCTGGTCGATGACTCCATTGTGCGTGGCACTACCTCAAAACAGATCATCCAGATGGCGCGCGACTCGGGTGCTAAAAAGGTGTACTTTGCCTCGGCCGCACCACCGGTACGTTTCCCGAATGTCTATGGTATTGACATGCCCTCAGCCAGCGAATTGATCGGACACAATCGGGATGACAAACAGATTGCAGCGGCCATTGGCGCAGACTGGCTGGTCTATCAGGATCTGCAAGATCTGATCAGAGCGGTCAACATAAAGGCCCCGCATATTAAACGCTTCGACACCTCGGTTTTTAATGGTGAATATATTACGGGGGATGTGAGCGGTGAATATCTGGCCCGTATTGATCAGCTGCGAAATGACAATTCCCGCAATGACGCTGATAAAGACAATGAAGTGGTGGAAATGCACAATAATTCTTGAGAAAGTTATGGTTAATTCGATCAGGTAGACGATGGCAGAGAATTAACATACAGGCGTTGACATCCTTCAGCCGATTACATACCCTATATCTATAGCGCCGATTTGATAGTCAGCTTGCGGGCGCTTTAAAAATACAGCTAAAGAGAGGGATACCTGCTTTAGCGAATGCTGATGCAGGTTTTTTTTTGCCTGCCTCAAAACAGCGAAGTAAAGTAGGCGGAGTCAATGCCAGTCAATGTTGCTTGTGATAGCTTGATATTATATTTAGGTTTATGGAAACGAGGATAAGAGTATGAACGACATAGACGACTGGGCATTGGAAACGCTGGCCGTGCGGGCAGGGCTAGCACGAACCAAGGAAGGTGAACATTCCGAGGCCATCTTTCCCACCTCCAGTTATGTGTTTGAAAGTGCCGCTCATGCCGCCGCCCGTTTTGCCGGTGATGAAGCGGGTAACATCTATTCCCGTTTTACCAATCCCACTGTTAGAATATTCGAGCAACGTTTAGCTGCCCTGGAAGGCGGTGAGAGTTGTGTCGCCACTGCCTCAGGCATGTCCGCAATCTTAAGTACCTGTGCTGCATTGTTGCAGGCAGGTGATCACATTGTTTCCTCGCGCAGTATCTTTGGCACTACTACGGTGTTATTCAATAAATACCTGACACGCCTTGGCATCGACACCAGTTACGTCTCATTGACTGATTTATCTGATTGGCAACAGGCGATCAAACCCAATACAAAAATGTTATTTTTGGAAACACCCTCAAACCCGTTAACTGAAGTGGCCGATATCATCGCTTTGTCAAATCTGGCCAAGCAACATGATTGTTTACTGGTGGTGGATAATTGTTTTTGCACTCCCGCCTTGCAACGACCTTTAACACTGGGTGCCGACATCGTTATCCATTCCGCCACTAAATATCTAGACGGTCAGGGCCGATGTATCGGTGGTGCCGTCGTTGGTAATAGCAAGTTAGTCGGTGAAGACGTGTTTGGTTTTTTACGCACCGCTGGGCCGACCATGAGCCCGTTTAATGCATGGGTCTTTCTTAAAGGACTCGAAACCCTGGCGCTGCGCATGAAGGCGCATTGCGATAACGCACAACAACTGGCCGAGTTTCTCGAAGCCCATCCCTCGGTAACAAAAGTCTATTACCCCGGATTAAAAAGCCATGCCCAACATGCCCTTGCCGTCCGTCAACAATCAGGCTTTGGTGGCGTGTTATCCTTCGACGTAAAAGGCGGCAAAGACGCCGCCTGGAAATTGATTGATGCTACAAAATTATTATCTATCACCGCCAATCTAGGCGACACCAAAAGCACCATCACCCATCCTGCCACTACCACTCACGGCCGACTGAGTGATGAAGAACGACAACAGGCCGGTATCGGTGATGGGCTGCTGCGTATATCGGTAGGTTTAGAGAATGTGAAAGATATCAAAAATGACCTGTTGCGGGGTCTTTAACAAATTATTGAAAAAGTTGACGGCATAATTCACTTCTCTTAACAACATTATATCTTCTCCCTAAGGGAGAAGGCGTGGACGATTAAAATCTGATTATTTCCCACAAAACTATTTAACAGAAAATTTTCGTGTCTTCGTGGTGGGGTGGGTTGAACTGATTTATTCTCAATCTACAATCATTACTCTCTAAAAATTTTGTGATTGGTTATACATTAAACAAAATAGTTAAATAATGTTTGTAAAACATAAATGATTTTTTGATTAAAATATAAACACTACATTTAAAGTTGATTAATGATTGATCATATAATTAGTCAGCCCTTAAAAATAGAATAACCAATTGATAACTAACGAATTACTTCAAATAAAGGCTGATCATTTCGACCGCAAATGTTAAGCTTTATAGTTAGTTTCTGGTCGAAATGGCGAAAAAAATGCTGACAAAAA